>JACREG010000169.1 GCA_016218375.1 Gammaproteobacteria bacterium | reverse complement strand
GTGCATCGAAGCGGACGTGAAGATGTACGCCTGTCAGATGACCGTCGACGTGTTCGGCTTCAGCCACGATGAGTTCATCGGCGGCGTGGACTATGTCGGTGCGACTTACTTCCTGCCAATCGGCAAGGAAGCGGATGTCTGTCTGTTTATCTAAACAGGTAGGTCAGGCCAGTCCTGAAAAAGCGCAGGGCCCTTTCGGGCCCTGTTCTTTTTTACTCCCCACCTGGGTACTTCCCCGCGCCCTTGAAAAAAAGAACCCGGCGCAGTTCACCGGGTCGATGCCAATTCGAGGCTGGAAGGCCATCTCAATTCCCTCCCTGGGTAACCTCCGGGTAGCCGCGCGCATGTTCCTCCCCGAAATGCACGCACTTTTCCCGTACAGCGAATATCCCTAGACTTCATCTGCCCGGTAAGTCCGCGCTCGCATGAAGCCGCTGCGATAATGGCATTGTGTGGCTGAGGTTTGCTGTCGGTTCATCGATCAACGCTATGTAAGCATTCCCCGACGCGTGCACAATGCGTCGGGAGGCGGGGAGTATGTGCATGCAGGGGTTCTACCCGGAGATTCATCCCTATGTCCGTCACACGTTGGCGGTCGACGCGGTTCATCAGCTCTACATAGAAGAGTCCGGCAACCCGCAGGGCATTCCCGTGGTGTTTCTGCACGGCGGCCCCGGCGCAGGCTGCGAACCGTTTCAACGGCGCTTCTTCGATCCGCAACGCTATCGCATCGTCTTGTTCGACCAGCGCGGTTGCGGCAAATCCACGCCGCATGCCGAACTCGCTGGCAACACTACTCAGGATCTGGTCGCTGACATCGAACGTATCCGCGAACATCTCGGCATTGAGCGTTGGTTGGTGTTCGGCGGTTCCTGGGGGTCGACGTTGGGACTCGCGTATGCCGAGGCGCATCCCGAGCGTGTGTCGGGCCTGGTGCTGCGCGGCATCTTCTTATGCCGGCCGCGCGACATTCACTGGTTCTATCAAGATGGCGCCGCGTTCGTGTTTCCGGATTACTGGCAGGATTTCCTCGCGCCGATTCCGCCGGCGGAGCGCGGCAACATGGTCGCCGCGTATTACGCGCGCCTGACCGGCAACGACGAAATCACCCGTATGGCCGCGGCCAAGGCGTGGTCGCTATGGGAAGGGCGCACCGCGACACTGTTACCGCGGCAATCGGTGATCGATCATTTCACCCATCCGTTTACCGCGCTCAGTCTGGCGCGCATCGAGTGTCATTACTTCATGCACGACAGCTTCCTGCAACCGGACCAGCTTCTCGCCCAGGCCGATCGACTCAAAGGCATTCCCGGCGTGATCGTGCACGGCCGCTACGATGTCGTGTGTCCAGTCGAGCAGGCCTTCGCGCTACATCGGGCTTGGCCCGAGGCGCAGCTCGATATCATCGCCGACGCCGGTCATTCCGCTACCGAGCCGGGTATCGCCAACGCATTGGTACGCGCGACCGATAGTTTCGCCGAGCGTCTGGCTTGAGGCGTCTGGATTGAGGCCTCTGGCGTGATCGGACTCTTGCAGCGCGTGACCGAGGCGCGTGTCGTGGTCGATGGCGAATCCGTCGGTGCCATCGGCCGCGGCCTGTTGGTCTTGATCGGTGTCGAGCGCGGCGATACAGAGGCGCAGGCCGAGCGTCTGTTGGAACGCCTGCTCGGTTATCGCGTGTTTCCCGACGCCGACGCCAGAATGAATCTGAGTGTGAGCGACATCGACGGCGGTTTGTTGCTGGTGCCGCAATTCACGCTCCCGGCGGATACGCGTAAAGGCATGCGTCCGAGCTTCACGCCCGCCGCCGCGCCGGAGGAGGGGAGGCGCTTGTTCGACTATCTGGTTGCACAGGCGCGCGCGCACCATCGCGACGTCGCGACCGGACGCTTCGGCGCGGATATGCAGGTGAGTCTCACCAACGATGGGCCGGTGACGTTCTGGTTGCAGACGAAAGAGGGTGTCCCTACGTCTTGTGGTTAGCTTCGTCGCACGGCTGCCGAAAATAACACGTCAGCGCGCTGGTCACGGTGGTCAGTATCCAGAACAGGAAGAAGCCGACGGTGTAGGCACCGAGCCGGCTCATCTCGGCGAAGTCGGTGTACATGAGCAACTGTTGGGGATCGAAGGCGGTGAAGAACAAAATGGTCGCGACGCCCGACGTCAGGAAGGAGGGCCAGAGGATGGCGATAAAACGTTGGATCAGCGGTATCTCTTGCATGACATCACCTCCGGGCGTTTGTTTATTATCGGCCGATCGTTATCGTTAGTCGTTCGGTTGCAGTCGCGCCTGCTGTTGTTCCGGCAAGGCGAGTCGTCCCGTCAATCGCCAATCGCCCGCGCGCGGTTCGAGCTGGAGGTGCCAGCGTCCCGGTGCGGTTCGATCCAGCGGCGCGGACCAGGTGTTGCCGGTATCGGCGTGCAGCGTCAGATCGTGGTCGAGATGCGGGCGGGTGGGATGAATCATGTGCAACACCAGATCGCCGCGTTGCTGTGAATCGATGCGCCCTTCGAGTGTCAGGACGATGCGCCGGCCGGTGGCGTCGATGCGGACCAGTCCGGACAACCCCAACGCCTGCGCGCGACGTTCGCGGTCCAGCGTCTGGTTGATGGCCAGACCCTGCTTGTAATAATCGTCGGCGACCAGGCCGTCTGGATTGTGTGCCGCGATAATCCAGGTGGCGATTCCGCCGATCACCGCCGTCAGCGGCAAGGCGATGATGAACCAGGGCCAGAACTGGCGATACCAGGGTTGCAGCGCGGTCGTTTCCATCAATGACCTCCGGCGGCCGGACCGATGAAGCGCCCGGTCTGTGTCGTGGTTAAGGCGTCGTCGTCCTGGGCGGCGAGCGTAAAGGCGATCTCATTGCTCGGGCGTTGCAGGTTGATCGGGTCGATGCGCACCCGCACCGGGAAGTCGCGCACTTCGCCGGCGCCGATCTCGATAATGTCCTGCTGCATGTCGATCTGCAAGCCGGGCAGGCCGGCGACGGACACGCGATAGCGATGCGGACGCTCGTCCATGTTGATCAGCTTCAGGGTGTAGACGTTTTCCACCAGCCCCGCGTCGGTCTCGCGGTAGAGCATGTTGCGGTCGCGGATGATGTCCAGTTCGATCGGCACGCGCTGGCTGATCGAATACACCAGGCCGCCGGATAGCGCCAGCAGGAACAGGGCGTAGACGGCGATGCGCGCTCTGAACACATGCGCGATCTTGCCCTCCATGGCGTTCTCGGTGGTGTAGCGGATCAGGCCTTTGGGATAATTCATTTTCTCCATCACTTCATCGCAGGCGTCGACGCAGGCGGCGCAGCCGATGCACTGGTATTGCAGGCCGTTGCGGATGTCGATGCCGGTCGGACAGACCTGCACGCACAAGGTGCAGTCGATACAGTCGCCCAGGCCAGCGACATGGCGATCGACGCTGCGTTTGCGCGAGCCGCGCGGCTCGCCGCGTTTTTCGTCGTAGGAGATAACCAGCGTGTCGCGGTCGAACATGGCGCTCTGGAAGCGCGCATAGGGGCACATGTAGATGCACACCTGCTCGCGCATCCAGCCGGCGTTGCCGTAGGTGGCGAAGCCGTAGAAGATGATCCAGAAGGTTTCCCAGGGACCGAGCGTCAGTGCGAGCAGCGAGCCCCACAGTTCGGTGATGGGGGTGAAATAGCCGACGAAGGTAAAACCGGTCACGGCCGACAGCGATAACCACAGTGCGTGCTTGAGCGTCTTGAGGCGGAACTTTTTCGCATTCATGCCGCTCTTGTCGAGCTTCATCTGCTTGCCGCGATCACCCTCGACCTTGCGTTCGATCCACAGAAACAATTCGGTCCACACCGTTTGCGGACAGGCATAACCGCACCACAATCGGCCGGCCAGGGCGGTGAAGAAGAACAGCGACAGCGCGGCGATGACCAGCAGCCAGGCCAGATAGAAGAAATCCTGCGGCCAGAAAGTCAGGCCGAAGATGTAGAACTTGCGCGCCGGCAGATCGAACAGCACCGCCTGATGGTCGTTCCAGCGCAGCCAGGGCACGACGTAATACAGGCCCAGCAGCGCGGCGACGCCGAGCACGCGCAAACCGGCGAATACGCCGTGTACTTCGCGCGGATAGATTTTCTGCCGTTTGGCATAGAGTTCGTCTTCAACGACGGCGTCTGGTGATGAAGTCGGTTGGATGTCCGTCATGGCATGACTGCTGGAGAGGAGAAGGCCAATATTCGTAGGGCGCATTAGGCCGCAGGCCGTAATGCGCCCTACATGGACGTTACATTACTACTTTTGGGTCGACAGGCTATACACATACGCCGCGAGCAGGTGAGCTTTGTGCTCGCCGAGGAACTCGCGGTGTGCCGGCATCTTGCCGTTGCGGCCTTGGGCGACGGTCTGCTGGATCACGCCCGGCGAACCGCCGTACAGCCAGATGTTGTCGGTCAGATCCGGCGCACCGAGCGCCTTGTTGCCCTTGCCGTCCATGCCGTGACAGGCCACGCACATCGTCTCGAAGCGCGCCTTGCCTGCCGTGGCCTTGGCGGCATCCGCCTCGCGACCGCTGAGCTGGACGACATAGGCTGAGACTTCCTCCACGCCGGCATCGCCCAGGGCATCCTTCCACGCCGGCATCGCACCCTGACGACCGTCCAGAATGGTGGTCTTGATCGTCTCGGGTTCGCCGCCGTACAGCCAGTCGTTATCGGACAGGTTGGGGAAGCCCGGGCTGCCGTGCGCATCCGAACCGTGACAGGTGGAGCAGTAGTTCAGGAACAACCGCTGGCCGACCTTGAGGGCCTGATCGTCCGCGGCCAGCGCGGCGATGTCCTTTTGTGCATAAGCGGCAAAGATTGGATCGAACTTCTCGGCCGCCTGTTGCATCTCTGCGTCGTACTGCGATTCCTCGGTCCAGCCCAGATAGCCGGAGAACTTGCCGAGACCGGGATAGAGCGCGAGATACACCAGTCCGAACACCAGCGTGAGGTGGAACATCCACAGCCACCAGCGCGGTAACGGGTTGTTGTACTCCTGCAGGGTCTCGTCCCAGGAATGACCGGTGACGTCGCCGGTTGCGGCCTCGCCGGCACGCCGTTTGGTGGCCCAGGAAATCAGCCACCAGCAGGCCAGGATGTTGCCGACGGTGAGCAGAATCACCCACCAATTCCAGAACTCACTTGAAAACACGAAATCATTCATGGCTCTGATCCTTCTGCGTGACCGTCGGTGCGGTGTTACCGTCTTCGATGAAAGGTAGATTGGCCGCTTCGTCGAAGGCCTGTTTACGTTTGCTGCTCCAGGCCCAGATCCACACGCCAATGAACGTTGCGAAAACCAATACCGTAAAGATGGAGCGTAGGGTGGTGAGATCCATGGCGCTTACCTCCCGGTCTTGATCGCGGTACCCATGTTTTGCAGGTACGCGATCAAGGCTTCCAGTTCGGTTTTGCCGGCGACCGCCGCCTGTGCACCCGCAATATCGGCGTCCGTATACGGCACGCCCAGGATGCGCATGGTTTCCATCTTCTTGGCGGTCAGCGCGCCGTCCAGGGTGTTTTCCGCCAGCCAGGGGAAACCGGGCATGTTGGATTCGGGCACCACATCGCGCGGATTCATCAGATGCACGCGATGCCAGTCGTCCGAATAACGGCCACCGACACGCGCCAGATCCGGACCGGTACGCTTGGAGCCCCACTGGAACGGGTGGTCGTACACGAACTCGCCAGCCACCGAATAGTGACCATAGCGTTCGGTCTCGGCGCGGAACGGGCGGATCATCTGCGAATGACACACATAGCAGCCTTCGCGGATGTAGATGTCGCGACCCTCCAGTTCCAACGCCGTGCGCGGCATCAGCCCTTCGACCGGCTCCGTGGTGCTCTTCAAGAAGAACAGCGGCACGATTTCCACCAGACCGCCGACGCTGATGACCAGGATGACGAGCAACGCCAGCAGGCCGACATTTTTTTCTACGACTTCATGACTCATGGCGATGTCTCCTCAGGCGGCCTGCGGGATGGGGGCTTCGACAGCGCGTTGACCGGACACGGTCTTGATCACGTTGTAAGCCATGATCAGCATGCCGGACAGGAACACCACGCCACCCAGGAAGCGCACGAAATAGAAGGGATACATGCGTTCCAGCGATTCGACGAAGCTGTAGGTCAGCGTGCCGTCGTCGTTCACCGCGCGCCACATCAG
>JACREG010000171.1 GCA_016218375.1 Gammaproteobacteria bacterium | reverse complement strand
TCGACCCGCCGGCAGCCGGAAAGAGGGCTTACACCTGAATACCCGAGTGTTGCGTAACGCTCCGCGCTCCGACGGTGGCGTTAATCGCAAAGCCGACTAGCGCAGCTCGGAGGCGGCGCGATTAACGCCATTGGCGGAGCATGCCGGCCAGCACCAGATGTGTTGTGAACATCCGGCGCAATACGCTGCGCTATTGCCCTACGGGTTAGGGGTGTCGCCGTGAGGGCTTGCCACGACCGCGCCGCGCCGGCGCGGGTCGATCCGATGATCTGGGGGATGTTTTGGCGAATGTTTTAGCAGATGCTCTGGCGGATGTTTTAGCGGGCGGCCGGTCGGATGATTGGGCGGATTCCCCCTTGGCAGGCGTTCGCGCGCGCAGGGTTTTTCTCGGCAGCGGCGGCAACCCGGCCGCGGCGCGCAACATGGCGAGTTCATCGGGCACCAGCGTGCGCCACTTCCCGGCCGGAGGATGTCGCCCCAATTCGATCGGTCCATACCGCACGCGGATCAGCCGATTGACTTGCACGCCCTGCGATTCCCACAGGCGCCGCACTTCGCGGTTGCGGCCCTCGCCCAGGATGACGTGATACCAGCGATTGGCCCCGCTGCCGCCGGCATCGCGCAGGCCGAGGAACCGCGCCGGTCCGTCTTCGAGTTCCACGCCTTCCAAGAGACGGTTGAGAATCAGGCCGTCGATTTCGCCGAAGATGCGCACGGCATATTCGCGTTCGAGTTGTTGCGCGGGATGCATGAGCCGGTTGGCCAATTCACCGTCGTTGGTGAACAGCAACAAACCCGAGGTATTGATATCCAGACGGCCGACGCCGATCCAGCGTCCCTGATTCAAACGCGGGAGTTGATCGTAGACGGTCGGTCGACCTTCCGTGTCGTGCCGGGTGCAAACCTCGCCGATCGGTTTGTGATAGGCGATGACCCGCGGCGCCTCGGGCGCGGCCAAGGTCAGCGGTTTGCCGTCGAGGGTGATGGTTTCGTTGCCGGAGACCTGCGCGCCGAGTTCGGCGGTCACGCCGTCAATCTGCAAACGGCCGGCGCTGATCCAGCCTTCGATCTCGCGACGCGAACCGAGGCCCGCCCGGGCCAGAACTTTCTGCAACCGTTCCGCCGCCATCGTTCAGGCCGCGATCAATGCAGGGTGTCGGGGGTTTGGAGTTGCACCAGACTCACATCGACGGGCCGAAAATCGGTATCGTCCGGCAACATCGGCATGTCGATGGCAGTATCGTCGCCGAAGGCCGCCACGGCCTGACGGCGCCCGCCTTCCAAGGGTCCGAAATCGAGTTCGGCATTGATGCTGTCGATGTCGCGCAACTCGACGAGGCTCGGCAGATCCTCCAACGACTTCAGGTTGAAATAATCGAGGAACTCGCGGGTGGTGCCGTACATGGCCGGACGACCGGGCACGTCGCGATGCGCGACCACGCGAATCCATTCGCGTTCCTGCAAGGTCTTCATGATCGAGGTGCTCACGGTCACGCCGCGGATGTCCTCGATCTCGCCGCGCGTGATCGGCTGACGGTAGGCGATCAGCGCCAGCGTCTCCAGCAGCGCGCGCGAATATTTCGGCGGACGATCTTCCCACAGCCGCGATATCCAGCGCTCCATGGTCTGGCGGACTTGAATGCGGAAACCGCTGGCCACTTCGGCCACTTCCAATCCGCGCCCGGCGTAATCGTTGGCCAGATCCTCCAGCGCGGCGCGCAGCACCGGCGCTTCCGGCATATCGGATTCCGGAAACAGATTGCGCATGTCGTCCAGCGACAGCGGCCGGCCGGCCGCCAGCAGCGCGGCTTCGAGGATATGTTTGAGAGTGATTTCGCTCATGGTCGGGTACCGTCAATCGTTAGCTAGGGCCTGCGCACTATCCGCCATGCCATCCGCCGTCGTGGCGAAGTCGGCGGGCAATTCCGCGCGACCGCCGGCGGCCTTCACGTAGATGGGTGCGAAGGCATCTGCCTGAATCAATTCCAGCAGGGATTCCTTGAGAAGTTCGAGCACCGCCAACAGCGTCACCACCACGCCCATGCGGCCTTCCTCGACCGTGAACAGGCTGTGGAATTCGACGAAGGCATCCGCGTTCACGAGACTGAGCACGGCAGACATGCGCTCGCGCACCGACAGCGGTTCCATCTGTATACGATGGTGGGTGAACATTTCCGCCCGCTTCATCACCTCGCGGAACGCCAGCAGCACCTCTTGCAGGTCGACGTCCGGGTGCTGATGGGTCTGCTGCCGTTCCGGCGCCTGGGCGCTGGTGAGGAACACATCGCGGCCGACGTGCGGCAGCGCATCCAGATCCTCGGCGGCCTGTTTGTAGCGCTCGTATTCCTGCAAGCGGCGCACCAGTTCCGCGCGCGGATCGTCCTCTTCGCCCTCGGCATCCGGCGGGCGCGGCAGCAGCATGCGCGATTTGATCTCCGCCAGCATGGCCGCCATGACCAGATATTCGGCCGCCAATTCGAGGCGCATGTTTTCCATCAGATCGATGTATTCAATGTACTGACGGGTAATCGAAGCGATGGGGATATCGAGGATATCCAGGTTCTGGCGCTTGATGAGGTAGAGCAGCAGGTCCAGCGGACCTTCGAAGGACTCCAGAATGACTTCCAGCGCGTCCGGCGGGATGTACAGATCCTGCGGCAGCGAGGTCATCGCCGCACCCTGCACGATGGCAAACGGCATTTCGGATTGCTGGGGGGCTGGCTGCGGTGCCTCGCGGATCTCTGCGGGACTGTTGGATTCGCTCATCGTTCCAGACGCCGGTGCGGGTTGCGGGTAGATGGGGGCCGATTCTACCGGAATCTCCCCGGGCGTGCCGGGCTAATTGCCCACCGCCGGCGCCACGGGCTCTTTGACCCGGAACCAACTGGCGTACAGGGCCGGCACGAACAGCAGGGTCAGCAGCGTGGCCACCAGCAGGCCGCCCATGATGGCGTAGGCCATCGGCCCCCACAGCACGCTGCGGGTCAGCGGAATCATGGCCAGGATGGCGGCGGCCGAGGTCAGGGTGATGGGGCGGAAGCGCCGCACGGTGGATTCGCGGATGGCATCCCAGTCGGCCAAGCCGGCCTCCCGATCCTGGCGGATCTGGTCGATGAGGATGACGGTGTTGCGCATAATCATGCCGCCCAGCGCGATGGTGCCGAGCATGGCGACGAAACCGAACGGCTTGTGGAACACCAGCAGCGCAAGGGCCACGCCGATAATGCCGAGCGGCGCGGTCAGCACCACCATGAAGGTGCGCGACAGTGACTTCAACTGGATCATCAGAATGCCCAGGATCGCCGCCAACATCAGCGGCATGCCGGCATTGATCGAGGCCTGCGCGGACGCATTCTCGCCCAGATCGCCGCCGACCTCGATACGGAACGCGGGCGGCAAGCTTGCACGCACGTTATCGAGTTGTTTATCCAGTGCCAGCGAGACATCCGCAGCCTGTACGCCATCGACGATATCCGCGCGCACACTCAAGGACAGATCGCGGTCGCGCCGCCACAGGATCGGTTCCTCAAGCGCCGGCACCAGTCGCGCGACCTGACTGAGCGGCACGCTCACGCCGTTGGCGCCGGGCACATTGAGCGTGGCGACCTGCGCCAAGTCGGCGCGCTCGGAGACCGGCGAACGCAACACCATGCCGATCAGTTGATCGCCTTCGCGGTATTGTCCCAACGGCAAACCTTCGACGACACCGCGCAGTGTCCGCGCGATATCGACCGAACTCACGCCCGCGGCGCGCGCGCGATCCTGATCGACTTCGATGCGCAACACCGGCGATTGATAGCCCCAGTCCGCATGCACGTCGCGCAGACGCGGATCGGCACGCATGATGCCGGCCACCGCATCGCCCTGACGTTTGAGTTCGGCAAGATCGTCGCCCAGCACGCGGAATTCGACGGGATAGATCACCGGCGGCCCCAGCGGCACGCGTTGCACGCGCGTGCGCAGACCGGGAAATTCGTTCGCCAGCGTCGTGCGCAAGCGTTCGACCACGCGTTCGCGCGCGTCGATGTCCTGGGTCAGTACCACCACCTGGGCGAAATTCGGTCGATAGAGTTTCTGATCCAACGACAGGAAGAAACGCGGTGAGCCATAGCCGATATACGTGACATAACTCGCGATATCGGTGTCCTTCGCCAGCGTCGTCTCGATGCGCTCGGCCTCGCGTTCGGTAGCATGAATGGACGCGCCTTCGGGCAACCAGAGTTCGACCATGATCTCGGCGCGGTTGGACGACGGAAAGAATTGTTTTTCCGTGAACGCCATGCCGGCCACGCCCAGCACGAACAACAGCAGCGTGCCGAGCAACACGGTCTTGCGGTTATGCAGACACCATTCGATGAGTTGGCGCAAACGCCGATAGAACGGCGTATCGAAGACCTCGTGGCGCGTGCCGACATGCGCCTTCAACACATGAAAGCCGGCCAAGGGCGTAACGAAAATGGCGGCAATCCACGAGGTCAGCAAGGCCATGCACACCACGGCAAAAATCGAAAAGGTGTATTCGCCGGTCGAGGATTTAGCGGTGCCGATGGGTAGGAAACCGGCGGCCGTGACCAGCGTGCCGGTCAACATCGGAAACACCGTGGCCGTATAGGCGAAGGCGGCGGCGCGGATGCGGTCCAGCCCCTCCTCCAATTTGCGCGCCATCATTTCCACCACGATCATGGCATCGTCGACCAACAGACCCAGCGCGATAATCAACGCGCCGGTGGACACGCGTTGCAGATCGATGCCGAACTGATGCATCAGCAGAAAGGTCGCGGCGACCACCAACGGAATCGTCACGGCGACGACCAAGCCCGCGCGCATACCCAGACTCAGGAAACTGACCAGCAACACAATCGCGACCGCTTCGAGGAACGAGCGCATGAATTCGTTCACCGCCTCGCTGACGATAGCGGGCTGATTGGATACGCGCGCGAAGTCGAGGCCGAGCGGCAATTCGGCGCGCAGCGCCTCCATGGTTTGGTTCAGATCCTTACCAAGGCGCAACACATCGCCGCGCGGCTTCATGGCCACGGCGACGCCGACCGCGGGTTTTCCCGCATAGCGCATCAGGATTTCCGGCGGATCGACATAGCCGCGCGTCACGTCGGCGATGTCGCCGAGACGGAGAGTTCTGTCATTCACGCGCAGCGCGAGCTGACGCAATTCCTCCAGCGATTTCAGATCGCCCTTGACGCGCAACGGCACCGCGAAACCGCCGCTGTGCAGACGCCCGGTATCCTCGATGATGTTCTGCGCCTGAATCGCCGACGCAATCGCCAGCGGCGAGATACCCAGTGCGGCGAGCCGCTGCGTGGAGACGGTCACATTGATCTGTTCCGGCTGCACGCCGACCAGTTCGACCTTGGACACGTCCGGCAGTTTGACCAGCCGCTGCCGCGCGATGTCCGCCCAACGGCGCAGTTCCGCCTGACTGAAACCGTCGCCGGTGAGCGCGTAGATCGAGCCGAACACATCGCCCCATTCGTCGTTGAAATTCGGGCCGATCACGCCGGGCGGCAGCGTGTGCGCGATATCGCCGACCTTCTTGCGCACCTGATACCACACTTCCGGCACCGCCTCACGTGGCGAACTGTCCCACAGCTCCAGGATGATGATCGACTCGCCGCTGCGCGAATAACTGCTGGCGACTTTGTAGTACGGTACTTCCTGAAGTTTTTTCAGAATGCGGTCGGCGACTTGATCGTCGACCTGACTGGTGGTGGCGCCCGGCCAGAGCGTGCGGATCACCATCATGCGCACGGTGAAATCCGGATCTTCGCGCTGCCCCAACTGGAAATACGCCATCAGTCCGCCGATGCCGACGAGCGCAATGAAGAACCACGCCAGTTCGCGCTGCCCGAGCGCCAGCGCAGTGAGATTGAAGCGATTCCTCATCGCAGCGTCCTGACCGTTTGACCTTCGCGCAGCAGATTCGCGCCGGCACTGACCACGACATCGCCGGGCGCAATGCCGGCTTCGATCAAGATACCGTCGCCGTCGAGTTCGCCGGTGCGCACATCCACGGCATGCACGGTCGAATCGGCTGCATCCAGTTTCCAGACTTGCGGCTTGCCGTTGCGGCTGACCACGGCGGACAGCGGCAAGCGCAGCACCGGCGCGCCGTCCTGAACGTCGCTGACCGTGGCGCTCATGCCGAGTTGCAACACGGCTTCCGGATCGTCGAGTGCGATGCGCGCGGCATAGGTGCGCGTCAGCGGATCGGCCGCGGCGGACACTTCGCGCAACATACCCTTGATAGCCCTATCGGGAATCGCCTGACCGGCCTGCGCGTTGAGCGTGACGTTGAACGCCCGCGCGCTGCGCACTTGGGACAGACTCGCCTCGGGCACATGCACTTCGATTTCGCGGTTACCGTCGCGCGCGATGCGCAACACACTTTGGCCGGCACCGACCACCTGCCCTACGTTCACATCCAGCGCCGTGATCGCGCCGTCGGCATCGGCCTTCAGCGTGGCGTACTCCACCTGTCTACCCGCTTCGCTGTGCTCGGCCTCCGCTGCCTTGAGGCGCGCGCGTGC
Organism: Gammaproteobacteria bacterium; assembly: GCA_016218375.1. Lineage (GTDB taxonomy): Bacteria > Pseudomonadota > Gammaproteobacteria > Thiohalobacterales > Thiohalobacteraceae > JAHJQQ01. Next base: position 19,485 of record JACREG010000171.1, on the reverse strand, counting down.
CGCATCCGCCGCGGTTCGCTTCTGATCCAGCGCCGTTGCCGACACATAACCCTTATCCACCAGTGAACGGTAGCGGGTCAGCTCCGCTTCGGCGAGCGTAAGATCGGCACGCGCCGCGGCGACGGCCGCCGCCGCGGCGCGCGCGGCCAGTTCGTAATCGGTGGCCTCGATCCGCGCCAGCACCTGACCGGTCTTCACGCTATCCCCCAGGTTCACATTCCGTTCCACCACCTTGCCACCGACCCGGAATGCCAACGGACTTTCGTAGCGCGCCCGCACCTCGCCCGCCAGGGCCAGTGCCGAGACGCGCGCCTGCGCTGTCACTTCGATTACCTTGACCAGACGAACCGTTTCCGCGGGCGGCGCGGGCGGTTCGCCGCAAGCCGTCAGCCATAGCGCGGCCGCGATTAGGATCAGACATTTGTGCATGCAGGTTCTTCCTCAAACAACGCTGTTGCTCCGAGCCTACTATCCGCGGGCGTGGGCTATTCACGGGCGTACCAGGCGGTGGCTTCGGCTATAATGCCGTCCCCGAGCCCTGATTGATATCCCGTGCCCATGGAATTCATTGCCCAATTCGTTGACATTGTCCTGCATCTCGACACGCATCTCGCCGCACTGCTGGCCGACTACGGCACCTGGGTCTACGGCATCTTGTTTCTGATTATTTTCTGCGAGACGGGTTTGGTGGTCACGCCGTTTCTGCCCGGCGATTCGCTGCTGTTCGTGGCCGGCGCGCTGGCCGCTGCCACTACCGGGACCGCGGGCGGGTTGGATATCGGCGTGCTGATCGCGGTATTGCTCGCGGCCGCGGTCATCGGCGACAACACCAATTACTGGATCGGTCATTACTTCGGACCGCGCGTGTTTCGCTGGGAGCAGTCGCGCTTTTTCAACCGCGCGGCCTTCGACAAGACCCATGCGTTCTTCGAACACCATGGCGGCAAGACCATTATCATTGCCCGCTTTCTGCCGCTGGTGCGCACCTTCGCCCCGTTCGTGGCCGGCGTGGCGCGCATGACCTATCCACGGTATTTCCTGCTGGACTTCACCGGCGGCTGCCTGTGGATCGGTTCGCTGACGCTGGCCGGTTACTGGTTCGGCAATCTGCCGCTCATCAAAAATAATCTCACGCTGGTGATCCTGGCGATCATCGCGCTGTCGCTGTTGCCGGTGGCGATCGGTTATCTCAAGCACCGGCGCGAGGCGACGCAAAATCCGTAGGAGCACGAATCGGTTTATTCAAAAACGGCTATTTGTAACTCAGCCCCATCGCCGTTCTGACTTCCTGCAAGGTCTCGCGCGCGACGCTGCGCGCGGCGTCGCAACCTTCTTCGACGATGCTGCGCACCAGGCTGGGATTGGTCACGTATTGTTCGGCGCGTTCGCGGATAGGTTCGAGTTCCGCGAGCACGGCATCGACGATGGGTTGCTTGCAATCCAGACAGCCGATGCCGGCGCTGGTGCAGCCCTGTTGCACCCAAGCGCGCACGCCGTCGTCGCTGTAGACCTGATGCAGCAGCCACACCGGGCATTTCTCCGGCGTGCCCGGATCGGTGCGGCGCACACGCGCCGGATCGGTGGGCATGGTGCGCAACTTCTGCGTCACCTGCTCCGGGGCTTCGCGCAAGGCAATGGTGTTGTTGTAGGACTTGGACATCTTCTGCCCGTCGAGCCCGATCATTTTCGACGCGGGCGTCAGCATCGCCTGCGGTTCGGGTAGGATAATACGGCCACTGCCTTCCAGATAACCGAACAGACGCTCGCGGTCGCCGATGGTGAGATTCTGCTGTTCTTCCAACAGCGCACGGCCCACGTCCAGCGCCTCGGCATCGCCCTGCTCCTGATAGCGCTTGCGCGCATCGCGGTAGAGTTTGGCCGCCTTCTTGCCCATCTTCTTGATGGCGGCCTCGGCCTTGTCCTCGAAGTCCGGCTCGCGGCCGTACAGATGATTGAAGCGCCGCGCGACTTCGCGGGTCAGTTCGACATGCGCGACCTGATCCTCGCCGACCGGCACGCCCTGCGCTTTGTAGATCAGGATGTCGGCGCTTTGCAGCAGCGGATAACCGAGGAAGCCGTAAGTGGCGAGATCCTTTTCCTTGAGCTTCTCCTGCTGATCCTTGTAGGTCGGCACGCGTTCCAGCCAACCCAGCGGCGTCACCATGGACAACAGCAGATGCAGTTCGGCATGTTCCGGCACGCGCGATTGGATGAACAGTTTGGCGGTGCCGGGATTCACACCGGCCGCCAGCCAGTCGATCACCATGTCCCAGACGCTCTGGGCGATGATGCCGGAGGATTCGTAATGCGTGGTCAGCGCATGCCAGTCCGCGACGAAGAAGTAGCACGCGTATTCATGCTGCAACTTGACCCAGTTCTTGAGCACGCCGTGGTAATGCCCCAGGTGCAACTGACCGGTCGGACGCATGCCGGATAGAACGCGCGCGTTATGCGGAATGACGGAACTCAAGCGCTTTCCCCTCAATGACAGTTTGTTCTTACGAGTAGCCTGGGTTGAGCGGCAGCGAAACGGTGGCTTTTGACGCCATGTATGGCGGTAAAAGCTTTCTAAATCCCACTTGTTCATTGCCGAAAGAATGCCGGCACGGCATTCTTTCAACCCAGGCTACACGGTCTAAATGCCCACCAACAGCATCAGCAGGCGTTCGAGCAGTGCAATCGGCGGGCCGATGAATTGTCCGAGCATGCCGGTAATCATCAGGCCGACCAGGATGAACAGGCCATACGGTTCGACGCGCGCAACGCTATCCGCGAGACGATCCGGCAACAAGCCCACCAGCACGCGGCCGCCGTCGAGCGGCGGCAACGGCAGCAGATTCAGAATCATCAGGATCGCATTCAAGGTGATGCCGATCTTGCCCATCAGCAACAGCGGCAGACCCAGCCACGGCGTTATGGGCGCCACGGCCAGACCGATTTTGGCGATCACCGCCCAGATGAACGCCATGGCCAGATTCGCCAACGGGCCGGCGGCCGCCACGGCGGCCATATCGCGGCGCGGATGCGCGAAATTGCGCGGATCGACCGGCACCGGCTTGGCCCAGCCGAAAATGAAACCGCCGGCGATGAGCAGAATACCGGGAATCAGAATGGTGCCGATCGGATCGATATGCCGGATCGGATTCAAAGACAAGCGCCCGAGCATTTCCGCGGTGCGGTCGCCCAGTCGGCGCGCCATCCAGCCATGCGCGGCTTCGTGAACCGTGATCGCGAACAACAGCGGGAGCGCCATGACGGCGGCGTATTGGATGACATTCAGTCCATGCATCGGCGCAGTATACCTTCGATATCAGATAAAGGCTTCGACCACGCCCAGACCCGTGCGCACCACGTGCGGCACGCCGTCGGTCATGTCGAGCACGGTGGTCGGTTCGGGCGAACAACCGCCGCCGTCGATGACCAGGCCGAGTTCGTGTTCCAAGCGGTCGCGGATCGCGTGCGGATCGACTTCCGGCAATTGCTCGCCCGGCAGGATCAGCGTCGAACTCATCAATGGCTCGCCCAATTCCTCCAACAGCGCCTGGGCGATGGGATGATTCGGGATGCGGATGCCGATGGTGCGGCGTTTGACGTGTTGCAGGCGGCGCGGCACTTCGTGGGTCGCCTTGAAGATGAACGTGTACGGTCCCGGCGTATGCGCCTTGAGCAGCCGGAAGGCGCTGTTGTCGACCTTGGCGTAGGTGGCGATTTCGGACAGGTCGCGGCACATCAGCGTGAAGTTGTGTTTATCGTCCAGACGGCGGATGCGGCGAAGGGTCTCCATGGCCGCCTTGTCGCCGATCATGCAGCCGAGCGCATAACTCGAATCGGTCGGATAGGCGATCACCGCGCCTTCGCGCAGGATTTCCACCGCGCGGCGAATCAGCCGCTTCTGCGGATTGTCCGGATGGATTTCGAAGAACTGACTCATGGGTAAGCTTCGGGATGCGGGTTCGATTATTGATTGACGGCCATCGCCGGCACATCCCAACTCTGCCACACGGGGATGCAATCTTCGGGCAGCGGCGGAATACGACCGAGTTCCACCCAGGGATTTTCCGGGCCGTGATAATCCGATCCGCGCGAGGCGCGCAGACCGAGTGCCCGTGCCACGCCGGCCATGCGCAGCATGTCGTCGGTGCTATGACTGCCGGACACCACTTCGATGGCCGCGCCGCCACAGTCTTTGAATTCGCCCAGCAGCCGGCGCAATTTGGTCGCCGTGAGCGAATAGCGGGCTGGATGCGCCACCACCGCCTCGCCGCCGGCCGCGTGTATCCAGGCGAGGGCATCTTCCAGCGTCGCCCATTCGCCAGGCACATAGCCCGGTTTGTTGTTGACCAGGAATTTCTTGAACACCTCGCGCACCGAATGCGCCCGGCCCTGCTCGACCAGGAAGTGCGCGAAGTGCGTGCGGCTGACGATGCGTCCGCTGGCGAAGCGGCGCGCGCCCGCATAGGCATCGGCGATGCCCGCCTTGTCCAGACGCCGGCCGATTTCCTCGGCACGCCAATCGCGGAAGGTCTGCAAACCGTCCAGGCCGGCGCGAAATGCGGCATTGTCCGGGTCGACGTTGAGACCGACGATGTGCACGGTCTGGGCGTTCCAGGTCACCGACACCTCGACACCGGCGATAAGCCGCAGCGGTGTCCTGGCCGCGGCCGCGCGTGCCTCGGCCAGGCCGTCGACGCTGTCGTGGTCGGTCAGGGCCAGCACGTCCACACCGACGGCGCACGCGCGCTGCACCAACTCCGTGGCGGTCAGGGTGCCGTCGGAGGCGCGGGAGTGGCTATGCAGGTCATAATGCAGCGACATCCGGGCATTCTACCCCAGAGCCATGATCGATACCCGTGCCCCAGACCCATGATCGATGCTCGGGATATATACCCGGGATCGACCGCGCGGCGAATAGGGCCGAAAACTGCCCGGCAATGCGTGCAGGACATCGGCGTCCCGGCGGAAATGCGGTACCATGGCGCCCTCTTTCAACACAGGACGGCTCTGGTCGGCATGGGACCGCTACCCCTGACGCTCGAACAACTTCAGGAACATCTTGGCGAACTGCTCGCCGAGTTGCTGCTGGGCGCGCATATCGCACCGGCACAGGAAAACGCCACGCCGATCGTCGGCGCCTTCGGCCGCGTGTTCGAGGCGATGACCCGTCTGGATACCGCGCCGCCGCCGCACACGCACGAGACCGCGCGTTCCGCCACACAGTTGGGTGCATCGGCCTATCGATTGTTGAACACCGCTGTCGACTGCCTCGACCGGAACGAACCGACCCGCGGCACGCAACTGGCCCTGCTGCACGTCGGCTTCGCCTACTGGGTCGCGCGGCACGGTGGAGCAATCCCCGACCTCGCCGTTCTGGTGGAACACTTGGCGCGGTTGGACAGCCGCGACACGACTGCGCGCATCGATCCCGCGGAACTCACCACCGTGATGCTGGCCTTGGTCGACAACCTGGCGACGCAGCGCGCTCGAACGCGCACGCACGACCGGGGCGACCCGCGCGATCCCTGGCGCCTGCTGCATTTGCACCTGCGCGATGCCGCCCAGTGCACACGGCGCAACGATCTGATCCAACACGCGCACACCCGGCTGCTGCGGCACCTGCCCGACGATGTCGCAGGCTGCGGACACAGCGCCGCGGCCACGCCTTCGGCACGCACCGCCGCAATCCCGGAAACGACACGGGAAACGACACGGGACACACGACTCGGCGAGCATCGCCGCGAAAGTCACAAACCCACTCTGCACTGACAGCCCGCGATACCCCGACGCATGAAAATCCTGTACGACTTTTTCCCCATTCTGCTGTTCTTCGTGGCCTACAAGCTCTACGGCATCTACGCCGCCACGGCCACCGCCATCGTCGCGACCTTCGCTCAGGTCGCGCTGTTCTGGCTGCGTCACCGCCGCTTCGAGAAGATGCATCTCATTACGCTCGCCATCATCAGCCTATTGGGCGGCGCCACACTGCTGCTGCACGATCCGGTGTTCGTCAAATGGAAACCGACCGTGGCCTACTGGCTGTTCGCGTTGACCTTCCTCGGCAGCCAGTTCATCGGCGGCAAATGCCTTATCGAACGCATGATGGGGCATGCCATTCAAACCACCCACGGCGTCTGGACCAAACTCAATCTGGCCTGGGTCGTGTTCTTCGTCGTCATGGGGTTCGTGAATCTGTATGTCGCCTTCAACTACGCCGAAGCGACCTGGGTGAATTTCAAACTGTTCGGCCTGATGGGGCTGACCTTCGTGTTCGTGCTCGGCCAAGGCGTTGTACTGTCCCGCTTCGTTCAGGAGCCCCCCGACTCCGAGGAAAAATCCTGATGCTCTACGCCATCGTCAGCCGCGATCACGCCAACTCGTTGGAGAAACGCCTGGCGGCGCGCCCCGCGCATCTGGCGCGTCTGGAAACATTGCGCGACGCAGGCCGACTGATCCTCGCCGGCCCGTATCCGGCCATCGACAGCAACGACCCCGGGCCCGCTGGTTTCACCGGCAGTCTGGTAGTCGCGGAATTCGCCTCGCTGGAAGCCGCGCGCGCCTGGGCCGATGCCGATCCCTACCTCAGCGCCGGCGTGTATGCCGACGTGCAAGTGAAACCGTTCAAGAAGGTGCTGCCCTGATGAATGAAGCCCGCGTTACCATGATTCGCGAGCGCTTGTCCGCCGCGTTCGCACCCACCGAATTGGAAATCCAGGACGATTCCGCCAAACACGCCGGTCACGCCGGTGCGCGCAGCGGCGGCGGACATTTCACCGTGCGGATCGTCTCCACGGAATTTTCCGGGAAGTCGTTGGTCCAACGCCACCGCATGGTCTACGACGCCCTCGGCGACGCCATGCAGCAGGAGATTCACGCGCTGAGTATTCAGGCCAAGACCCCGGACGAAGCCTGATGTCGTTATTCTTGGGAATTTCGCAAACCGCAAGTGCCCGGCTGGCACTCAACCCTAGCTAAGGAACTGTACGCATGAAGACAATCAAGGCCACCCGCTTAGTGACATGGCTGCTGCTGGGACTGGGTGCCCCGGCCATGGCTGCCGAGGTATCGGAAGCGACACCCGCCGCCGTGGTCGCCACCGTCAACGGCAGCGATATCACCGAAGAAATGTTGCAGATGATGGGTATGCAGATGAGCCGCAACCCGGGCGCCCAGCAGGTCAGCCGCGAAGATGCGCTCGACCAGTTGATCAACATCGAACTGGTCGCGCAAGACGCCGAGAAGCACAATATCGACAAACGCCCCAACGTCATCAAACAACTGGAAGCGCAACGTCGCATGCTCTTGGTGAATGTGAGCATGCGCGAATACCTGACTACTCATCCTGTAACGGATGAGGAACTCAAGAAGCTCTACGACGAGCGCATGAAGAATCATGACGGCAATGAATATAAGGCCCAGCATATCCTGGTCGACAGCGAGGACACCGCCAAGGCCATCATCGCGGAACTCGGCAAGGGCGGCGACTTCGCCAAGCTCGCCACGGAAAAATCCAAAGATCCCAGCGGTAAGCAAAATGGCGGCGATCTCGGCTGGTTCAGTGGCGATCAGATGGTGAAACCGTTCGCCGAGGCGGTCGCCAAGATGAAGAAGGGCGAGACGACCAAGAAGCCGGTGCAGACGCAGTTCGGCTGGCATGTCATCCGCCTGGAAGACACGCGTAAAACGCAGCCGCCGAGCTTCGACAGCATGAAGGAGCAGTTGCAGGGCTACGCGCAGAGTCAGCGCGTTGAAGCGTATGTCCAAGACCTGCGCAAGGGCGCGAAGATCGACATCAAAAAGGCGGCCGCGAAGTAAGTCTTGATGTCCAATCCGTAGGGTGCATTACGCTGCGCTAATGCGCCCTACGTCCCTAGCCGGCATGCTCCGCCGGTGGGGTTAATCGCGCCGCCTCCGAGCTGCGCTAGTCGGCTCTGCGATTAACCCCACCGGCGGAGCGCGGAGCGTCACGCACACGCGGAGTATTCAAGTGCAAGTCCACTCTTTCCGGCTGCCGGCGGGTCGATTCCTGAAGCCGACTAGCGCAGCTCGGAGGCGAAAGGGATCGACCCGCCGGCAGCCCAGCGCGCCACATAAGGATTGGTGGAGAAAATATGCGGTACTAGGCGGCATGCTCCGCCAGCGGCGTTAATCGCGCCGCCTCCGAGCTACGCTAGTCGGCTTTGCGATGAACGCCGCTGGCGGAGCGTGGAGCGTTACGCGACACGCGGGTATTCAGATGGGTATTCAGCTTGCTTTCGCTACGCCGTGCAACATAGCGATGAGTTCGGCTTCGCCGCGGGTGAGGCCGCAGTTGGCGATAAGTTCGGTGACGTCGGCGCCGTGCTGCACCATTTGAATCGCCTGGGTGTAGGGACGGTCACCGGAACTGCGCATTTCGATCTGATCCTGACGTTCGGTCAAACGACGCACCTGTTGTTCCAGGCGCACCAGATGATCGCCGGCCCCGACCGAGGCCTTGCACATCGCGGCGAAATCGTCGCGCTGACGTAACGTCTGGTCCTCGCGCGAGCGCAGTTGCGCACGCAGCCGACGAATCACGACAAGCTGATAGATCTGCCCCACGGACAGAACAATCACCAAGCTACTGAGTATGCCGATAACCGGGTCGATCATCATCGTCTGCTCATCCGTCTATCACGCGTAATCGTCGATATGCGTTTGGTCATCGTCTTCGGGCCGTTGCGGATCGTGTTCCGCATCGGGCTGTCGGCGCGGCCGCTTCGGCGGTGGCTTGCGTTCGCGGACGCCGTCACCGGGCCGAACCGGGTTCAGTGGTGGTGGAAACTTGATATCCCACGATCCGGCCATCGCGCCTTAAGGGAACTACATGGAGCCAAGCTCCGCCCATTCCTCGTCGTTCAGGAGTTTGTTGAGATCCACCAGAATCAGCAACTGGCTGTCGCGACTGGCCACGCCCTGGATGTATTTGGAACTCTCGTCGTTGCCCACGCTCGGCGCCGATTCGATTTCGGAGGTGCGCAGGTCGACCACTTCGGCGACGGCATCCACCAGAATACCCACCACCATCTTGTCCGCTTCGATAATGACGATGCGCGTGGACTCGTCCATGTCCTTGGAGCCCAGGCCCAGGCGTTCACGGGCGTCGATGACCGTCACCACGTTGCCACGCAGGTTGATGATGCCCAGCACATAATGCGGCGCACCCGGGACCGGAGCGATTTCCGTGACGCGCAGGACTTCCTGTACCTGCATCACGTTGATGCCGTAGACCTCGTCTTCCAGACGGAAGGTCACATACCGCACGACGGAATCGTTGATCGCTTGTGCCGTTTGATTCATGGCTCGCCTCGCTGTTCAAACACCCGGCGGGAAAACCGGGCACTGGGAACGGTCGTCAAATAACGGGCGCCCGTTCGTTCTTATAGGGTTCAAAAGCATTAACTGTGCCAGCAGTCGGGCCTAACCGGTCGGCGCGACCTCGGCTCCCAGCATCTCGGCGAACGCATCCGCGTCGATCAAGGCGCACATGCGTTCGATGACCGTGCCGGCCAGCCAGGGCCGGTTGCCGCCGGCGCGGCCACGCCATTTCACTGCCGCCGGCGCCAGGGTCACGATCTCGGCAAGCGCATCGCAGACCAAGCCCCAGCGGCCACCGCCGATCAGGATGACCTTGCCGAAATTGCCTTCGGAGGCAGGGCCGTCCCGCGGGACAATCACATTAGCGACATCGATCAGCCGAACCTTTTGGCCCTGATAGTCGCGCAACCCGAGAAGCCAGGGAGAATGACCGGGTGTGACGGTCACCGCGGCCGCGTCCCACGGCAACACGCCATTGAGTTTGGCCAGCGGCAACGCCAGCGTCAGGCCGGCAACGCGGAACAGCAGACATTCGAATTCGCCCGCCGCCCAATCAGGACAGGAGGCCGGATAGGGGGCCGAATACGGACTCGCCTTCTCCGGCACAACAGCGATGGCCGGCGGCGGAATCGCAATGGACTCCGACACCGCGGCGGGCACTGCCTCCGCCACGGCCAATGCCACAACCGATGCTGCAACCGGCGCCGCGTCCGCGGGGACTGTGACCGTTTCCACAGGGGCCGTTTCCAGGGAGACCGTTTCCACGGGCGGTTTCAACAAAGCGTGCAGATACGCGCCCAACGCCAACTGCTGGTCGAGCATGACCAACTGCGCGTCGCGTTGTTCGGTCTGCGTGGCGGTATCGTTCATGCCAAAGCCTGCCCATCCAGCGCATGTTCACCGAACGCCGTGTGCGACGCTCGACCCAACAGCGTGTCCAGCAACGCCAGATACGCCAACGAACCGCGCGCACGCGGCTGCCACAGCGACAGCGGCCGGCCCAACTTGCTGGCCTCGCGGAATTGGGTGTCGACCGGAATCACGTCCGACCAGACCTCGCTGCCATAGCGTTCGCGCAACACGTTCAGGGTATCGACCGAGGCGCGGGTGCGGCGATCGTACAGCGTCGGCACGATTACGCGTGGCACCTCGCCGCCACGCGCGCGACTAATCATCTTCAGCGTATGCAGCATGCGCTCCAAGCCTTTCAGCGCGAGGAATTCGCATTGCACCGGGATCAGCAAGCGATGACAGGCAGCCAGCGCATTCACCATCAACACACCCAGCATGGGCGGGCAATCGATGAGCACATGATCGAAATGCGCCTGGAGATCGGCGAGCGTCTGCGCCAACACCAGGCCCATGCCGTCCTGCGTGCCGAGCTGGCGATCCAGCGTGGCCAACGCGGTTGAGGCCGGCAACAGAGTGAGATTCTCGCAGGCGGTCGCGCGCAACACATCGCGGTACTGCGTGCGCGGCCGACGGTCGGCGCGGTCTTTGAACAGCGTATAGACCGAGACGTCGATGCTGTCGGGATCGAAACCGAAATACGTCGTCAGCGAGCCGTGCGGATCGAGGTCGACCAGCAAGGTGCGTTGACCCTCGGCGGCCAACTGCCCTGCCAGGGTCACGGCAGTGGTGGTCTTGCCCACGCCGCCCTTTTGATTCGCGACCGCCCAGATATTCATGGCGCGACACCGTTTGTATCGGTGCCCTGCGGCGCGGGTGCGTCAGGACTGATGAACGGATCGTCTGCCGGCGGCGCCGCCGGTTCGGATGCCGATTCGGCTGCAGGCGCGATGAAATCGGCCGGCGCTTGTTCGACGGGCGCGGAATTGCCCGGAGCAGATACAATTGGCGCGCTGTCCGCTGCGGGCAATGCGTCGACCGGGATAGCCGACACGTTATTCGACCCCCGCGCCCAGCGCGGGTCTTCGCCCGGCATGACGACCAGAATCACGCGACGGTTCTTGGCGCGACCTTCGGCGGTGTCGTTACTCGCCACCGATTTGAATTCGCCGTAGCCGATGGCCGCCATGCGCTCCGGCTCCACGCCGGTTTGCATGAACAGATGCACCACACTCGCCGCGCGTGCCGCGGAGAGTTCCCAGTTGGACAGGAACGCGATCGAGTGGATCGGTATGTTGTCGGTGAAACCTTCGACATGAATCGGATTGGGGAACGGCGTCAGAATTTTCGCCAGCTCCTCCAGCATGGGGTAGGCCGCCGGTGTCAGTCGCGCGCTGCCGCTCGGAAACAGAATGCTGGATTTGATCTCCACTTCCAGCCAACGATCGTTACGCCGCACCTTGATGAGGTCGTCCTTAATCATGCCGCCGAGTGCCGCGGTGATCTTGTCGGCGATCTCGCCCATTTTCGGATCGGCGAAGGTCGGCATGTCCATCGGCTTGAGCTTTTTGCCTTCGCGTTTGATTTTTTCCTGTTCCTGCTCTCGCGCATCCGGAGCGGCCTGCACCGGTACCGGCAGCGCGATCAGCGATTGCGATCCCGGAATCGGCAGTTCGCCCGGGGCATGCGCGGGCGACTCGGTGCCGACCGGCACCGCCGTCATGCTTTGCGCCGGCTGGCGAAACGCCGCCGTCAAGGAATCGGACAGGACGCGGTATTTACCTTCGTTGACCGAGGATACCGAATACATGACGACGAAGAACGCGAACAACAGCGTGATGAAGTCGGCGTAGGACACCAACCAGCGCTCGTGGTTCTCGTGCTCCTCGTGTTTGTGCTTGCGGGCCATGACGTCAATGCAGATAGCCGTTGAGCTTGGTTTCGATGTTGCGCGGGTTCTCGCCCTCGGCGATCGACACCACGCCTTCCAACACCATTTCCCGGAACCGGGTCTGGACCTGCACCTGTCCCTTGAGCTTGGTGGCAATCGGCAGGAAAAACAGGTTCGCCAAACCCACGCCGTAAATGGTCGCAACGAACGCCACCGCGATGCCGGCGCCGAGCATGCTCGGATCGGCGAGGTTGTTCATCACATGAATGAGGCCCATCACCGCGCCGATAATGCCGATGGTCGGCGAATAACCGCCCATGCCCTCGTACACCTTCGCCGCCTGCACGTCGCGGTATTCCTGCGCCTCCAGATCGACTTCCATGATGCCGCGAATGGCCTCCGGCTCGTTGCCGTCGACCAACAACTGCAAGCCCTTGCGGGCGAACAGATCGGTTTCCTCTTCGGCCATGCTCTCCAGGCCCAACAGCCCTTCGCGACGGGCGATGTTGCTCCAGCCGACGATTTTCTCGATGGCCTCCTGCGGCGATTGCTTGGGCGGTTTGAACACCCAGGAGGTAATCACCATGGCGCGTTTGAACGTGGTGAGCGGCACTTGAATCATGATCGCGCCGAGGGTGCCGCCGCCGACGATGATGAAGGCGGTCAACTGAATCAGCGAACTGGTGTGTCCGCCTTCCATGATATTGCCGCCCAGGATGGCGCCGAGGGCGACGATCACACCGATAATCGAGAGGATGTCCATGCCCGATTATTCCTTAAACCGATTTCGCCAGTTCTCGACCGATGTCGCCCAGCGGCAGCACCTGATCGGCAAGATTGGCTTCCACGACGGCGCCGGGCATGCCGTAAATCACACACGTCGCCTCGTCCTGCGCCCACACGGTGGCGCCACCTTTCTTCAACGCCCGCGCGCCCTCGCGACCGTCGGCGCCCATGCCGGTCATCACCACCGACAGCACTTTGCCCGGGAACACCTCGGCGGCCGAGGCGAAGGCCAGATCGACGCTGGGTTTGTAATGCAGGCCGGGATCGCCGTCGTAGATACGCACCAGCACTTTACCGCCGCGATCGACCAGCCCCATCTGCCGTCCGCCGGGCGCTAGATACGCTATGCCCTTTTCCAGCATCTCGCCGTCCTCGGCCTCTTTCACGCGGATCTGACATTGCTGATTCAAACGTTGCGCAAAGGCCGGCGTGAACGTCGACGGCATATGCTGGATCAGCAGAATCGGCAAGGGGAAGGTGGCCGGCAATTGCGTCAGCACTTGTTGCAAGGCCACCGGCCCGCCGGTGGAACTGCCGATGGCAACCAACCGATAATCGCCGCGCCGTGTCGCTGCTGCGCTGCGCCGCGGCACCGCCGCATCGGGACGCACGGCGGTTTTCACACCGGCTGCCGGTGCCGCCGCGGGTTTCGGGGCCAGACCGCGCGCGCCGATCTGCCGGACGCGCGCGCGCAGAATGCGTTTGGCCTCTTCGCGATCCTGGGAAAATTCGTCGAAGCGATTGGGCAGATAATCCAGTGCGCCGGCATCCAACGCATCCAGCGTGGCCTGGGCGCCTTCGTAGGACAGCGAGGAAAACATCAGCACCGGCGTCGGCTGCAATTTCATAATGCGCCGCACCGCCGTGATGCCGTCCATCACCGGCATTTCGATATCCATGGTCACGACGTCCGGCTTGAGTTCCATGACCTTCTGAATGGCCTCCCTGCCATTGGCCGCCGAGCCGACGACTTTGATGTGCTCGTCCGCCTCCAGTATCTCTACGATACGGCGGCGGAAGAACCCCGAGTCGTCGACCACCAATACTCGGACCACGTTACGCTTTCCTTAATCCAAAGTTCTGTAGGTTGGGGTGAGGCGCTTTATGCAGAACCCCAACGCGAATCCGTCATCGTTGGGGTTTGCGCCTCAAGCCTCATGCTTGTCCCGCGTCCCGCCGGCATCACATGCGACGGGCGTATTTCTTCATCAGGCTGGGCACGTCGAGGATCAACGCGATACGCCCGTTGCCGGTGATGGTCGCGCCGGCGAAGCCCGGCATGCCCTGCAACATCGCGCCCAGCGGTTTGATGACGACTTCCTCTTGGCCGATCAACTGATCGACCACGAAACCGACCTTCTGATTGGCGACCTGCACCATCACCACATGGCCGCCGCCTTTGTTCTCGCTATAGCTGTCGCGCACCAACCACTTGCGCAGATAGAACAACGGCAGCGCCTTGTTGCGCACCATCACGGTCAACTGACCGTCGACGACATTGGTGCGGTCGTGGTCGAGATCGAAAATCTCGCTGACACTGGCCAGCGGCAACGCGAACGGTTGATTGCCCAACACCACCATCAAGGTCGGCATGATCGCCAGCGTCAGCGGCACGCGGATGGACAAGCGCGAACCGCGACCCTTACGCGAATCGATATCCACGCTGCCGTTGAGCTGGGCGATGCGCGTCTTGACCACGTCCATGCCCACGCCGCGTCCGGAGATGTCCGATATTTCGGTCTTGGTGGAGAAGCCGGCGTGGAAGATCAGGTTGTAGCAATCCTTCTCGTCCAGGCGCGCGGCGCTCTCTTCGTCCATGATGCCCTTCTCGACCGCCTTGCGCCGCAGCACCTCGGGGTCCATGCCCTTGCCGTCGTCTTCGATGGACAGCAGGATGTGATCGCCTTCCTGCTCGGCGGCCAAAATCACGGTACCGACGCGCGGCTTGCCGGCCTTCTCGCGCTCGTCCGGGCCTTCAATGCCGTGATCCACGGCATTGCGCACCAGATGCACCAGCGGATCGGCGAGTGCCTCGACCAGGTTCTTGTCCAGGTCGGTCTCTTCGCCCTGCATTTCCAGATTCACTTCTTTATTGAGCGCACGCGCCAGATCGCGCACCACGCGCGGGAAACGGCCGAACACCTTTTTGATCGGCTGCATGCGCGTCTTCATCACCGCCATTTGCAGATCGGCGGTGACGACGTCGAGATTGGCCACGGCCTTGGCGACGTCGCCGTCGCCCATGCTCGCCTTGAGCGTCGCCAGACGGTTGCGCACCAAGACCAATTCGCCGACCAGATTCATGATGTCGTCGAGACGCTTGGTGTCGACGCGCACCGTGGTGTCGGCTGCCGGGGCATGCGCTTGGGCATCGGGCGCCGCCGCGGGCGCTGCCGCTTTAGGCTCGGGCTTGGGCACCGGCTTGGCGACCGGTGCCGCGGCTACCGCGGGCTTGGCGGTTTCCGTTTTGCCCTTGCTCTGGATCTGATCGAGCAGGGCCTCGAATTCGTCGTCGGAAATAGTATCGCCGCCACTGGCAGCCGGTGCTGCCGGCGGCGGTGTAACCGGTGGGGCGGCCACGGCTGCGGGTTTGGGCGCGCCGCCACCGTGCAACTGATCGAGCAGGGCTTCGAATTCGTCGTCGCTGATCTCGTCGCCACCGACTTTTGCCGCGGGCGCGTCTTGAATCGACGCGGGAACCGACGCGGGCGCCGCCTTTTTCGCCTGGGCGTCGGCCAGCATCTGTTCGAATTCGGCATCGGTCACATCGTCGCTACTCGCCGCCGGTGCCGGCGCGGTCGGTTGTGCCGATACTGTCGGGGCCGCCGGGGCGGCGCCAGCGGGTGTGGTATAGCCGCGCAATTCTTCCAGCAAGGCCGGATCGGACGGGCTGGGTTCCTTGCCCGAGTGGATTTCGGCAAACATGCTGTTGACGATATCCACCACCCGCAACACCGCATCCATCAGGCCGGCGTCGATCACGCGTTCGCCGTTGCGCAGCACGTTGAACACATCTTCGGCGCGATGGCACACCTCGACGAGATGCGTCAGGTTGAGAAAGCTGGCACCGCCTTTGACGGTATGAAAGCTGCGGAACACCGCATTGAGCAATTGCGCGTCCTGCGGCCGCTGTTCCAGCTCGACCAACTGTTCGTTGAGATGCTCCAACAGTTCGCCGGCTTCGACCAGGAAGTCCTGAAGGATATCGTCGTTGGGGTCAAAACTCATGGCATCCGTCCTTTAACTCAGAACCCCAAACTGGATAACAGATCGTCGACGTCGTCCTGACCGTGCACCACGTCCGCATGATCCACACCGGGAACCTGCGGACCAATACCGCGCGACAGCTCCTCGGACAGTGCGCCCGACTTCACCGCGGCAACTTTCTCGGCCGGCGCCATGCGCTGGCCGGAGATGCGGATCAGCCCCACCAGGTTGTCCTCGACATCCTTCACCAGATTGATCACCCGGCGGATGATCTGGCCGGTGATGTCCTGGAAATCCTGCGCCATCAGCACATCGGACAAACTGGAATTCAATTTGGTCGCATGCCCGCTGGTCAGATCCAGAAAACTGTCGATCTCCGGAACCAGCGAACGGAATTCATTAACGTCCATATCCTTGCGCCGGAAACGCGTCCACTTGTCATGCAATTCTTCCGCACGCTTCTGCAATTCTTCCGCGATGGGCAAACTCTCTTCCACCGCGTTCAAAGTACGATGGGCCGCCTGCTCAGTCATGGTGATGACGTAGTTGAGGCGTTCCTTGGCATCGGGAATTTCGTGTTCGGCCAGCGTGGAAATTTTCGAATCCAACTGAAAACCGTTTAGAGCGTCATGCAACTCACGGGTCAACTTTCCCAGTTCCTGAAACAGGCCCGAGTCGCGTCGGCGCGCGAGTTCGTCCAACAGATACGATGCGCGATCATCGTCTCCGGCTTCCAATGCCACCACCAATTGGCGCGCCTGGGCGAGGGACTCATCGTCCTCGACTTTATTCGGTAGGCTCATGCGATCTCCCTTATCCCGCCGCGGCCTGGAGGCGTTCGAAGATTTTGTCGATCTTCTCTTTCAGCGTGATGGCCGTGAACGGCTTCACGATGTATCCGTTGACGCCTGCCTGCGCAGCCTCGACGATCTGATCCTTCTTGGCCTCGGCCGTCACCATCAGCACCGGCAGACTCGCCAGCTTGGCATCGGCGCGCACGGCCTTGAGCAGATCGATACCGGTCATGCCGGGCATGTTCCAGTCGGTCACCAGGAAATCGAAGTTCCCGGACTGGAGCATCGGCAAGGCGGTATTACCGTCGTCCGCTTCCTGGGTATTGTTGAACCCAAGATCGCGTAGGAGATTCTTGATAATCCGTCGCATCGTGGAAAAGTCGTCCACAATGAGAATCTTCATGTTCTTGTCCAACTCGACCTCCCGATGAACATGCTGGCTGCTCCAATTTCAATCACATGCCGGCGCACGCCGGCTGTTCCCATGCGCTTTAGCGGCCCGACCTTACTCATCTTCAGTCCGCTATCCATTCGCCCATCCGCGCCCGCAGGCGGATCAGCGCCTGCCCATGGATCTGACATACGCGCGATTCGCTGACGCCCAACACCTCGCCGATTTCGCGCAGGTTCAATTCTTCGTCGTAGTACAGCGCCATCACCAGACGCTCGCGCTCCGGCAGACCGGCGATGGCCTCGCCGAGCGAACGTTGGAAGTCCTCGGTCTGGAGGTTTTCCAGCGGCTGGTTGGGTGCCTCGATGCCGCCGAAGTCCTCGTCGTCGCCGCCACCGAGCGCGGCCGGATCTTCGAAACTGAACACGCGGCAGCCGGTCGCGTCCTGCAGAATCTTGTGGTATTCGTCCAAGCCGATGCCGAGCAGCGCGGCGACTTCGTTGTCGCGCGCATCGCGGCCATGCTGATTCTCGATGGCACGCACCGCTTCGGCGACCTGACGTGCCTTGCGATGCACCGAACGCGGCGTCCAATCGGTGCGCCGGATCTCGTCGAGCATGGCACCACGAATGCGGATGCCGGCGTAGGTCTCGAAACTCGCGCCCTGGGTGGGGTCGTAATTGCGCGAGGCCTCCAGCAGACCGATCATGCCGGCCTGGATGAGATCGTCGGCCTGCACGCTCGGCGGCAACCGGCTCATTAAATGGTAGGCAATGCGTTTGACCAGCGGCGCGTGCCGGGTCACCAGTTCATCCTGGCCTTTGTCCCGATTGGCGGCGTAAACGGCAGCACCCTTCATGGCCGCACCTCCAAGGCGTTCGAGCTCGATTGGATCAGTCGTTCGACGAAGAATTCCAGATGCCCGGCCGCGCCGGTGGGGACCGGCCACTTATCGGCCTTCTGCGCCAGCGTCTTGAAGGCCATGGCGGCGCGTGAACGCGGGTAAGCCTCGACCACCGCCTTCTGGCGTTTCACCGCCTTGCGCAGATAGTCGTCGAACGGCACCGCGCCGACGAAGTCCAAGGTCACGTCGAGATAGCGTTCGGTCACGCGGGAAATCTTGGCGAACAATTCGCGGCCTTCCTGGGCGCTGTGCACCATGTTGGCAAGCACGCGGAAGCGCTGGATGCCGTATTCGCGGCTGAGCAGTTTGATGAGCGCGTAGGCATCGGTGATGGACGCGGGTTCGTCGCATACCACCACGACCACTTCCTGCGCGGCGCGCGAGAAACTGATCACGCTGTCGGCGATGCCGGCGGCGGTGTCGATAATGAGCACATCCAGATCGTGGCTGAGTTCGCTGAAGGCGCGGATCACGCCGGCGTGTTCCATCGGGCTGAGTTCGGCCATCGCCTTGGTGCCGCTGGAGGCCGGTACGATGTGCAGTCCGGCCGGTCCGGTCACGATGACTTCTTCGAGCGTGCGTTGTCCCTGGACCACATGCGACAGATCGTATTCCGGATGCAGGCCGAGCATGACATCGACATTCGCCAGACCGAGGTCGGCGTCCAGCAACATGACGCGCTGACCCTCCTCGGCCATGGCCACGCCCAGGTTGACCGACACATTGGTTTTGCCCACGCCGCCCTTGCCGCTGGTGACCGCGATCACGCGGACGGGGCGAGGTTCGGTCATGCGGCGTAATCCGGCGGCCTGATCGACACGCGCATTAGACATGTACATTGGCCGCCATCCCGCCAAATCGTTCTGCAAGGGTCTCGTCATTGGAATCCTGTCCGGCTTGCTGCATCAGTGAAACGGCGCGGTTCACCAGATTGTGGGCGCGCGCCGGGTGTAAATCTTCGGGAACGCGCTGACCGTCGCCGATATAGGCGAGCGGCAACGTGTGTTGGGCAATCACCGACAATACCCCGCCGAGACTGGCCGCTTCGTCGAGCTTGGTCATGATGCAACCGCTCAACGCCACCGAGCCGAAGGCGCGCAGGGTTTCCTGCAACACACCGGCCTGGGTGGTGGCGTTCATGACCAGATAGCTCTGTATCGGGAAGCCGCAATCGCGCAGGGTGGAAAACTGTTCCGCCAACCGCAGATCGCGCTGACTCATGCCGGCGGTGTCGATCAGCACCAGACGTTTGTCGGAGAGACTGCTCAGCGCGTTACGCAGTTCTTCGTGACTGGACGCGACCTGCACCGGCACGCCGAGAATGCGGCCG
>JACREG010000165.1 GCA_016218375.1 Gammaproteobacteria bacterium | reverse complement strand
CGTCTGGGGTCTCCTCGTGGACGGAGATACCCATATCGTTGATCATGTTGATGATGTCTTCGATCTGCTCGGGATCGACGATTTCGTCGGGCAGGTGATCGTTGACCTCGGCATAGGTCAGGAAGCCCTGTTCCTTGCCCTTGGCAATCAACAGTTTTAATTGAGACTGCTGCTCTTGGTTCATGTGTCTTCGCTATGTGCTAAGTGGTAGATCCCACAGCTAAAGTTGCGGGGTCGACGCAAAATCAAACTTCCAGTGTAGCGGATGAGTAAGCCTATTACCAGCCGCTAATGTATCTCCAAATGCGGCTACAGGCGGGTCAGGTCATTGAGTGCGTTCGGCCGGCCGTAGCAGTTGTAGTAGCTCTTCCCGCTCCACCGGCGTCAACTCGCTGGGTTGTTTGCGCGACAACTCGGCCAAGCGTTCCTCGCGCCGCTGGTCGAGCGGTTTCGCCAATAGATGCGCGATGCCATCCAGAAATTCCCGCTCCAAGTCGCCGGCCACTCGGGGTACCGGCTCCGTGGCCAGCTTGGCCAAGTGACGCCCGGTCTCCGTGCCGCGCCAGTGTTCGATCAGGGCGCCGGTATGGATGTGGGGCCGATCCTTGAGAAACTCAATCAATTCGATCAGCAACGCGGTGCCCGGCAGGTCTACGCCAGCGAGGCGTTCAGCATGTTCGACCAAGCGTGCCAGCCCGGGTTCCTGTAATAAGAGCGACACCAGCCGGCGGACCGGGCTGATGCCGCTGCGCTGGGCCGTGATCGTCGGGGTGGCGAGGGTCGGCTGCACGGGTTGGCCGTGCAACTCGGCGAGGGCGTTCCGCGGTAGGCGTGCCAGTTCTTCGAGCCGATCCACCAGCATGCGTTGAAATACGCCGGCCGGCAGTTGAGCCAGCAGGGGTTTCGCCAATTCCACCAACCGTGCGCGTCCGTCCATGCTGGAGGTATCGACCTGCGCACTCAGGGCTTCAAACAGGTATTCGGAAAATGGGATGGATTCGCCAATCCGCCGCTGGAAGGCCTCGGCGCCTTCCTTGCGTACCAACGTATCCGGATCTTCTCCATCGGGCAGAAACAGGAACCGTGCCTGGCGCCCGTCCTTGAGGATCGGCAAGGCATTTTCCAGGGCGCGCCAAGCCGCGGCGCGGCCAGCGCGGTCGCCGTCGAAACAGAACACGACTTCGGGGACGACCCGATACAGGTGTTCCAGATGGTCGCGGGTGGTCGCCGTGCCCAGGGTCGCCACCACATTGCCGATGCCGAACTGCGCCAGCGCGACCACATCCATATAGCCTTCGACCACCAACAGACGCTCCAGCTTGCGCTCGCGCTTGCGCGCCTCGAACAGGCCATACAGTTCGCGGCCTTTGTGGAATACCGGTGTCTCGGGCGAGTTGAGGTACTTGGGCGTGTCGTCGCCCAACACGCGACCACCGAAGCCGATGACCCGCCCGCGCCGGTCGTGGATGGGGAACATCACCCGATCACGGAAGCGATCATAGAGGCCGCCACCGTCTTTCTTAATTAACAGACCGGCGCGTTCCATCTGCGTTTGGGTTTGTGGGTCTTTGCCGAGCGCCTGCAACAGATTGTCCCAGCCGGGCGGTGCGTAACCGAGGCCATAGCTCTGGGCGATCTCGCCACTCAGACCGCGACCCTTTAGATAGTCCACCGCGCGTTTGGCTTCGGGATGCTGGCGCAGTTGCTGGCGGAAATGGCGCGCGGCTTCGGCCAGCAGATCGTACAGAGGCGCGGTGCTGTCGGCGCGCTCGCGCTCGGTGGCGGGGCCGGCCTCGCGCGGGACTTCGAGCCCGACCGAGCGCGCCAGCTCCTCGACCGCATCGACGAAATCCATGTGCTCGTAGTCCATCAGGAAGCCGAGTGCCGTGCCGTGCACGCCACAGCCGAAGCAGTGATAGAACTGTTTGGTCGGGCTGACCGTGAAGGAAGGGGTCTTCTCGTTATGGAACGGGCAACAGGCCTGATATTCGCGGCCGGCCTTTTTCAACGGCACTCGACCGTCGATGAGTTCGACGATATCGACCCGCTGCATGAGATCGTCGATGAACTGTTGGGGGATTCGGCCAGCCATGGCGGCATAGTATGCGAAGGGCGCGGATGCGTCAGCCCAGTGTGGGCGACGAACCGATCAACCGCCGAGCTTGGCCTTGATCTGCCCGCTGATGGCGCTCATGTCGGCGCGACCTTGGAGTTGCGGCTTGAGCAGGGCCATGACCTTGCCCATGTCCTTGATGCCGCTGGCGCCGGTCTCGGCAATCGCTTGGCCGATCAAAGTATCGATCTCGGCGGGGCTGAGCGGCTGAGGCAGGTAGGTCTGGACGACCTCCATCTCATACTGCTCTTGCTCGGCGAGATCGGCGCGACCGGCCTGTTCGTACTGGCTGAAGGATTCACGCCGTTGCTTGAGCATCTTGTCCAGCACGACGGTCACTTGCACATCGTCGAGTTCGATACGTTCGTCGACCTCACGCTGCTTGATGGCGGCGAGGATCAGGCGAACGATGCCCAGCCGGCGCTTGTCGCCGCCACGCATGGCGGACTTCATATCCTCTTGGATACGCGCCTTGAGCGACATGCGCCGAGTGCCCTGATTGAACCGGGAAAATCAGTACTTGCGGGTACGACGAGAAACGTCGCGCGAAACCTTCTTCAGGTGGCGCTTGACCGCGGCGGCGGCTTTACGCTTGCGCTCCTGGGTCGGTTTTTCATAGAACTCGCGGCGGCGCACCTCGGAGAGGATGCCGGCTTTTTCGCAGGAACGCTTGAAGCGGCGCAGGGCGACTTCGAACGGTTCGTTCTCTCGTACACGAACGCTGGGCATGTAATCACTGACCTCAATATGAACTTGTTACCCGGAGCGACGACCGCACACGATCACGGCGCGATCACACCCTGGGGGCTAAAGGGGGACGAATTCTAATCCCCGGAGCGGCCAAAAGGAAGCGGCCAAAGCAAAATCCCGCTTGGCGGCCCGCCGGACAACCCGGACAATAGCTGGATGTTAGTGCTCGGCATCGAAACCTCCTGCGACGAAACCGGCGTGGCCCTCTATCACAGTGAGCGGGGTCTGGTCGGTCATGCGCTGTACAGTCAGATCGAAGTGCATGCCCCTTACGGTGGGGTGGTGCCCGAGCTGGCCTCCCGCGATCACGTCCGTAAATTATTGCCATTGTTGAAAGATGTGCTGGAACAGGCCGGTGCGACACGGGGCGATATCGACGGTGTGGCCTTCACCGCCGGACCGGGCTTGATCGGCGCGCTGCTGGTCGGGGCGTCGATGGGACGCAGCCTGGCTTGGACCTGGGGCGTGCCCGCCATGGCGGTGCATCACATGGAAGGTCATCTGCTGGCGCCCATGCTGGAGACCGAGCCGCCGGCCTTTCCCTTCGTCGCCCTGTTGGTGTCCGGTGGTCATACCCTGCTGGTGCGCGTCGAGGGCGTCGGCGCCTATCGATTACTCGGCGAGTCCGTGGACGATGCCGCCGGCGAGGCCTTCGACAAGACCGCCAAGCTGCTCGGCTTGCCGTATCCCGGCGGACCGGAACTGGCGAAGCTGGCCCAGCAGGGCGATCCCACGCGCTTTCGTTTCCCGCGACCGATGACCGACCGGCCCGGATTGGATTTCAGCTTCAGCGGCCTGAAGACCTTCGCGCTGACGACGCTGCGCGACTCGCCCCAGGACGATCAGACACGCGCGGATATCGCGCGCGCCTTCGAAGATGCGGTAGTGGATACGCTGGCCATCAAGTGCAGGCGCGCGCTGGAACACACGGGGCTGACACGCTTGGTCGTGGCCGGCGGCGTCGGCGCCAATCGCGCATTGCGCGAACGTTTGCAGAGTTTATTGGAGCAGCGCGGCGGTCGCGTCTACTACCCGCGCCCGGCGTTTTGCACCGACAACGGCGCGATGATCGCCTATGCGGGTTTCCGGCGTTTACAGGCGGGGCAGCATGAAGACTTGCACATCGAAGCGCGGGCGCGCTGGTTGCTGACGGATTTGCCGGCGCTCGCAACTTAACGCTTGGAACTCAACCCGATCCGCCCTTCCGTGCCGCTGAGCAGGTTGCGGATATTGGAACGGTGTCGCCAGTACAGCAACGCACTCATGGCGAAGACCGCCGCGATGACTACCGGCTCGGGTTTCAGCCACCACATATAAAAAGGTGCGGCTGCCGCCGCGACCAGCGCGGCCAGCGAGGAATAACGGAACAGCGCCGCCATTGCCAGCCATGTACCGATCACCAACAGTCCCACGCTCCACTGCAAGCCGAGCAACGCGCCCAGCGCCGTGGCCACACCCTTGCCGCCTTTGAAGCCGAAGAACACCGGAAACAAATGACCGAGAAACGCCGCCCCGGCCGCGAGTGCCTGCACGTCTGCGCCCGCACCGATGGCGCGCGCGATGAGCACCGCGAGCAGGCCCTTGAGCATATCGCCGACCAGCGTGATGGCGCCGGCCTTCTTGCCGCCGATGCGCAGCATATTGGTGGCGCCGGGATTGCCCGAGCCTTGGGTGCGTGGATCGGCGGTGCCGAGCAGACGGCCGACGATCACGGCCGAGGAGATCGAACCGAGCAGGTAGGCGGCAATGATAATCAGGACAGTGTCGAGCATGGCGCGTATTGGAATCGCTGCGGCGCCTGCGGTCAAGCCGCAACCGCCGCGAACTGGCCAAACCGCAATTCAATCTCTATAGTGGCGCGCAAGCAGGTGACAGGCATTCGGCATGGATATCATCTTTCTGCGCGATCTGCGCATCGACACCCTCATCGGTATCTACGACTGGGAACGCCGCGTCAAACAGACCATCAGTCTGGATCTGGAAATGGCCACCGATATCCGCAAGGCCGCAGCCACCGATGCCATCGATGACACGCTCAATTACAAGGCGGTCGCCAAGCGCTTGATCGGCTTCGTCGAGGCCAGCGAGTTCCAATTGGTCGAGACGCTGGCCGAACGCATCACCGAAATCATCCTCGCCGAGTTCAACGTGCCCTGGGTGCGCCTGACCTTGAACAAGACCGGCGCGGTGCGCGGCGCGCGCGATGTCGGCGTCATTATCGAGCGCGGCACGCGCGGATAGGGTTGGGATGGCGCGCGTCTACGTCAGCATCGGCAGCAACATCGAACGCGAGCAGCATGCGCGCGCGGCGTTGGACGAATTGACCGCGCACTATGGGTCTTTGCAGTGTTCGACAATCTATGAAACCGCAGCGGTCGGTTTCGACGGCGACAATTTCTACAACCTGGTGGTCGGTTTCGATACCCAGGAAACGCCAACCGAGGTCGCGACGCACTTGCGCGAGATCGAGGATCGCAACGGCCGCGTGCGCGAGGGCGCGCGTTTCTCGGCGCGCACGCTGGATCTGGATCTGCTGCTCTATGACGATCTGATTCTGGAAGAGGGGCGTTTGCAATTGCCGCGCGACGAAATTACAAAACATGCCTTCGTGCTCAGACCGCTCGCGGAGATTGCCGGTGAATGTCGTCATCCTCTGATCGGCAAGACGATCGCGCAACTGTGGAGCGAGTTTCCCAAGAACGATGCGGCCATCTGGCCGGTGGAATTGCCGCGCTGACGCGGTCCACGCCATCATCGCCATTCGCGTTCCCCTATGACATCCACAGCAACCACGCCTTGGGATATTCCCGCGGACTGGCCCGAGCCGGATGCGGCGGCGCGCACGCTCAGTGTGCAATTGTTGGAACACATCCGCGCCGCCATCGCGACGGCCGGTGGCTGGATCGATTTCGCGCAGTACATGGAACTGGCGTTGTACGCGCCGGGACTCGGCTATTACAGCGCGGGCGCGCGCAAGTTCGGTGCGGGCGGCGATTTCGTCACGGCGCCGGAAGTATCCAGTTTGTTTTCGCGCTGCGTCGCGCGCAGTTGCGCCGATGTACTGGAACAATTGGATGGCGGCGATGTGCTGGAATTGGGCGCGGGCAGTGGCGTCATGGCCGCCGCGGTGTTGCAAGAACTGGCGGCGTGCGGACGGTTGCCGGAGAACTATTACATCCTGGAGCGCTCGGCCGATTTGCGCGAACGTCAGCAGGCGCATCTGAACCGCGAGTTGCCGCAACTTTTCGAGCGCGTGCGCTGGCTGGATGCGCCGCCCGCGCAGGCTTGGCGCGGCGTGTTGCTGGCCAACGAGGTGTTAGATGCACTGCCGGTGCGGCTGTTCGGTTGGAACGGCACGCGCGTCGCCGAAGTTGGCGTGGGTTGGGGCGATGCGGGTTGCGAGTGGATCGAACGACCGGCTGCGCCTGAGTTGTGTGACCCTGTGATGGATTGGGCGAGGCAATTCGGTTGGCAGGGCGACTACCGTTCGGAGATCAATTCAACACTGGCGCCTTGGTTGCGCAGCGTCATGGGCAATCTCGCGGCCGGTGCCGCGTTGTTCATCGACTATGGTTATCCGCGCCGTGAGTACTATCACTCCGAGCGTGCGTGTGGCACGTTGCTGTGCCATTATCGCCATCGCGCGCACGCCGATCCACTGTGCTTGCCGGGTTTGCAGGATATCACCGCGCACATCGATTTTACGGCTGTCGCGGAGAGTGCCGAGGCCCTGGGATTCGGCGTGGCCGGTTTCACCACCCAGGCGCATTTTCTGCTCGATGCCGGTATCGAACCGATGCTGGCCGCGGCCATGAACGGTACGGTCAATGACGATTTGCGCCACGCCGCGCAGGCCAAAACCTTATTGTTGCCCGGCGAGATGGGCGAGCGTTTCAAGGCGATGTTGTTGGTGCGTGGGACGGTCGGCGAAGTCAGCGGGTTTCGTGGCCGCGATCTGCGCAGTCGTTTATAACAACCCGTTAACATGACTCTGATGCACGCACAAAAGGAAAGTCCGTGGATTTGATTTTGTTTCTCAAAGCGCTGCTCCTCGGCATAGTCGAGGGACTCACCGAATTCTTGCCCATCTCCAGCACCGGTCACTTGATCCTCGTCGGCGATCTGCTGGGTTTCAACGACGACAAGGGCAAACTATTCGAGATCGTGATTCAATCCGGCGCGATATTGGCGGTGTGTTGGGAATATCGCGCCCGCCTGTGGGGCGTGGTGCAAGGGTTCGTGAAACACGACGCGGCGGCGATCCGTTTTGTGGTCAATCTGCTGGTGGCGTTTCTGCCCGCCGCGGTGCTGGGCTTGTTGTTCGCCAAGGCGATCAAGGCGCACCTGTTTCATCCGGTGCCGGTGGCGCTCGCCTTCATCGTCGGTGGACTGCTGATCCTCTGGGCGGAGCGCAGAGTGCACACCATCCGCATTCATGAAGTCGGCGATATGGATTGGCGTGACGCATTGAAAGTCGGTTTCGCTCAGACGCTGGCGCTGATCCCCGGCACTTCGCGTTCCGGCGCCACCATTATCGGCGGCTTGTTCTTCGGCCTGTCGCGCCGCGCGGCCACCGAGTTCTCCTTTTTCCTGGCGATCCCCACGTTGATCGCGGCGACGGTGTATGACCTCTACAAACACCGCGATCTGCTCCAGGCCAACGACCTCGGTCTGTTCGCCGTGGGTTTCGTGGCTTCGTTCGTGAGTGCCTTCATCGCGGTGCGTGGCCTGCTGCGCTACATCAGTCGTCACGATTTTTCCGCGTTCGCCTGGTATCGCATCGTGTTCGGCGGGGTGGTGCTGGTCACGGCCTATACCGGTCTTGTGGAGTGGACGGCGGCTTGAGCCGCGGAAACCACCGTCAGTATTTTTGACAACCCTCGAAAGAATCCGGGTTCCTGTAAAAATCCAGTAATAATAGAAACTTGATTTGTTCAGTCGGGGGTGTTCACCCCCGTTATTTGTCGGCATATCTAACGTCTGCTCCGAAGCGCGCGAACCCAAGGCCGGGAAATGCAGGCCAATCCATTGATTATTCGCTGGATAACGATGGCTGGCATAGATGCTGCACAGATAAGAAGTCACTAATATAGGGCTTCTTGTCCATCAAGGCATCCAAGGCATAGACGGGGCGCTGGTGTTGTGAAAATCCGCTGCAAATATGTTGGTCTGATCGCAGGGCTGGCGCTCGCACTGAGCGTATCGGCGGCGACCGACTACTGGCCGGCATCGGCTGCGGAAGCCAAAGCGACGCGCACCGCCGAGGCCGCCGTGATGCTGAAGGCGGACGAAGCCTCCCCCGTGCCCGCCCCCGTGTTGTTCCTAGCCGGGGGTCTGTTGGGTTTGGCCGCATTCCTGCGCTGGCGGCAGCGCATGCGCAGTTGATCCGTTAGCTCAGCCGGCGCGTTCCGGCGGCGTGAACCGCTCATAGAGTCGTTCGATGGCTTGGCCGCGCAACTCGCGCAGCCGTTCCCCCAGCTCGGCGCCCTGTAAACCTTCCGCGGTCAGCGATTGGGCATTCACGGCGCGCGCCGCGGTGCTGGCGGCGCGGAACAGATCGGCTTGCGGATACGGACGATCTTCGAGTCCGCTGCGGCCGCGGATGTCCGCTTCGCAGGCGAGCAGAAATTCCTCCAGCCGTTCCGGTTGCCGGAAGGCGTCCAAACTCGTCAGCGTTTCCAGTAACGTGCCCGGGCGCAGTGCGAGGGCGCGATGACAATGACTGTGATAGCGCGCGACCTTCACCGCGAGATCGCGGAAGTCGTTCGGCACCCGCAGGCGCTTGCACAGACCCTCTACCAGTTCCGCGCTGCGCTGTTCGTGACCGATATGCCGCGGCAGGACATCCGTCGGCGTTTCACCCTTACCCAGATCGTGTACCAATGCCGCGAAGCGTACCCGCGCCTTCGGCGACAAGCGCGCCGCCTGATCCAACACCAGCAAGGTATGCACACCGGTATCGACCTCGGGATGATGCAGTACCGGTTGCGGCACGCCGAACAGCCGCGCCAGCTCCGGAAAAATCACCGCCAGCGCACCGCAGCGATGCAGCACTTCGAAGTACCGACTCGGTTTGTCTTCGTTCAGCGCCTTGAGGGTTTCCGCCCAGACGCGCTCCGGCACCAGATGATCGACCTCGCCGGACTCGACCATGCGTTGCATCAGCGCATGCGTGCCGTGCGCGACCTTGAAACCCCATTTGGCAAAGCGTGCGGCGAAGCGTGCCACGCGCAGAATGCGCACCGGATCTTCGACAAAGGCCGGCGAGACATGCCGCAACAAACCCTGCGCGAGATCCTCACGGCCGTTGAAGGGATCGATGAGTGTGCCGTCGGCGGCTTCGGCGATGGCATTGACGGTGAGATCGCGGCGACGCAGATCTTCTTCCAGCGTGACCTCGGGGCTGGCGTGCACGACGAAGCCCTTATAGCCCGGCGCGGTCTTGCGCTCGGTGCGCGCCAACGCGTATTCCTCGTGGGTCACGGGATGCAGGAAAACCGGGAAATCCTTGCCGACCGGGCGATAGCCGTAGCGGACCATCTCCTCGGGCGTGGAGCCGACGACGACCCAATCGCGTTCCTTGACCGGGAGCCCGAGCAGCTTATCGCGTACCGCACCGCCGACGAGATAGATGTCCATCCATCGCTCAGCCGCGCCGCGCCTGACTGCGCAAGCGTTGATAACCGGCGCGCATCGAGCGTTGGGCGAGATACGCCGGCACCACCGCGTCGATGGCGGTCGGCGTGATGCCCAACGTAGTCAGATAATTCTGCTGACAGACGCTCTCCTTCTGCAAGGACCAGTAATTGTCGCGACTGAACGGTTTGCCCGGCACATACTCCAGCATACGCGCCTGCATCCAAGACAGTCCGTCGCTGAGTTTCCAGATGCGTCGGCACACGCCGATCTGTCGCGCGGTGTAATCCACCAGTTCCGCCAAGGTGTAGGTTTCCGGGCCGCACAGATCGCAATGCTTGCCGATGCTGCTGGAATTTTCCAACGCACGGGCCATGGCCTCGACCACATCGCCGACATACACCGGCGCGAAGCGGCTGTCGGCGCAGGCCAGCGGAAACACCACCGGCGTAATGCGCAACAGCGTGGCGAAGCGGTTGAAGAAGCTGTCGCCGGGGCCAAAGATCACCGACGGTCGGAAACTGGTGACTTGCAGGCCGTGCGCCGAGGCGTGTACCAGATCCTCGCCTTGGCCTTTGCTGCGCAGATAATGACTGTGTTCCTCGCGCGGATAGGCGTTCAGCGCGCTCATATGCAGCAGGCGTTTCACCTGGCTAGCGCGCATCGCCTCGACGATCTCGCGCGGTAGTTCGATGTGCGCGCGGTCGAAGCCAAGACCGGGTTCGCGATGACCGCGCTCGTTGAGGATGCCGACCAGATTCACCACCGCCGTGCAATCGGCGAACAATTTGCGCAACACCGCCGGCTCGTAGATGTTCGCCTCGATGAGTTGCACGCGCGGATTGACCAGCAGATCGCGATGGCGTTCGCGGCGGCGGGTGGGTGCGCGCACGCTGTAGCCGGCGCGCGTCAATCGGTTGATGAGATGGTGGCCGACGAAACCGGTGCCGCCGAGGATGCAAATGATTTTTTCTGACATGCCGCGCGTTGTCTCTCGTAGGGGCTGGGGTCGGGCCATAGTGGCGAGGCCGGTCGAGGAGGTCAAGGGGTTCCGCGCGGCGCGATGTTGGCCGGCATGCGCGCATGCAGCGGCGTGATCGGGCGTTGCAGACGCGCATCGTAGATGGTCGCGAAGGCCAGCACGTTGCGCACATAGCCGCGGGTCTCGCTGAAGGGAATGGTGTCGACCCACAACGGCGTGGGCAGCGGCTGCGCGTTCGGCAACCAGCGCCGCACCCGGCCCGGCCCGGCATTGTAGGCGGCGGTGGCCAGCACCTTGTTGCCGAGGCTGTCCAGCGTCTGTTTGAGATACTGACTGCCGAGGCGGATATTCGTGTTCGCCTGCAATAAGTCCGCGCTGTCCGGTTTGGGCAGCTTGAGCAACCGCGCCATGTCCGCGCCGGTGCCCGGCATCAATTGCATCAGTCCGAGCGCGCCGGCCGCCGAACGCACATCGACAATGAATGCGCTCTCCTGCCGCATCACCCCCATCACCCAGGCCGGATCGATCTGCAGCGGTGTCGTGACGCGTGTGACCTCCTGCGCGTGCAACACCGGAAAACGTAGCTCCAGATCGTCCAGATGCCCGGACTTGCCGGCGGTGAAAATGGCGCGGTCGTGCCAGTTCCAGCGGTACGCGAGCAGCGCCGCGCGTTCGAGATCGCGCGGTGTCAGATCGCGAGTGCCGAACGTCCATTCGCGGCGCGCGTCGTAGACAAGTTGCGCACGCAGCAATTCGCCGGCACGCAGCAACGCCGGATGCTGCTGTTGCAGCGTCGCCAACTCCGCGTCGGTGGCCGCGATCGGCCGGTGCTTCAGGCTGTAATTCAGGTGCAGCGCATCGGCGGCGAGAAAACCGTGATAGGAGCGTTCCGTCGCCAGCGTCTGCAACACCGGTTGCGCCGCCGCGCCGTTGCCGAGCGCGATCTGCGCCTGCGCCCACCAGTAACGCCATTCGCCTTCCTTGCTTTCGTTCGCCGGCATGGCATCGATGGCCGCGACGAGCGCGGGCCAATCGCGGTACAGCAAGGCGCTGCGTGCCTGCCAGCCGCGCACGCTCTCGTCGCGCGCCGACTCCGGCACCGCGGCCAGCCAACGGTGCGCCACCGGCAGGCGTTTATACGCGGCCTGCAAGGCGATGGCGCGCTCAGTCTGCACCTGTTGATCGGCGCTGAACGCATAATGATTTTGCACCGACGTCCACCATCGATACGCCGCCTCGGCATCGCTGCGTGCCCAGCGGCGGGCGGCATCGGCAAGAATCTCGCGCGCCTGCGGGCCATCGGTCTGCAAGGCCGGCTGCGTCGGCGCCGTACTCGGACGTTCGTGCACCGTGCGCCACAACGTGGCCCAGGCGCGCTCGGATTCCGGCAGCGATTTGGCCAGGAACGCCGCCAGGCTCAGGGTGTTTTCATCCATGGCCAGCCGGATGCGCTGCCAAAGCAGTTCCGTGGTCATGCGCGGGCTGGCGCTCAGCGCTTGGAATACCGGATCGCAGGCGTTAGGTTGGGCGTGACCGACCCTCCAGAGATCGGTCACGCTATCCAGCCAATCCGCGCTGGGCGGCGTGCGCTGGGTCGCGCGCAGATACTGACAGCGCAGCTCCACATCCGCCGTGGCCGGCTCATATAAGTCGATAAACTCGGGCCACTGCTGCCGGCGCGCCAATTGCCGCAAGCGATCTTGGCGTAGACGTTCGGCCAAGGGCGAATCCGCCGCTTCGGCGAGGAAGCTCCGAATCTCCGCCGCGCTGGCCGTGGCAAGTCGCGCATTCAATAGGTCGTAGCGCAGATAGAGGTACAGCGGATAGTCGTGCAAGCGCGCGGCGAGCAGTTCGAAGCGCGCGGTCTGGCCGTCGCGCAGCGCCTGACGCGCGGCGAGGAACTCGGTGCGCGCACCGGCATACGGGTCGGCAGCCAGCACATTTGTGCATGCCAGCACAGTCCACAGCAAAAGACAGTTACGCAATCGGGCGTTCATCCTCTATAGTAAACCCCAATTGAATACATCTGGATAGATTTGGCCAACGACAACAATCATGGACTGACGAGGGTAATTCGCGCATGGCATTCAAATCCATCAATCCGGCCACTGGCCAGACCGTTAGAATCGTCGAGACCTGGAACGAGACACAGCTCGAACAGGCGTTGGCCGAAGTCGCGGCGGCGACACCCGCCTGGGCCGCCAGCCGTCTTGAGACGCGTGCCGACGCGCTGCGCCGCGTGGCGGCCGTGCTGCGTTCGCGGCGCGACGAACTGGCGCGGCTGATCTCGCTGGAAATGGGCAAGCTCATCGGCGAGGCGCGCGGCGAGATCGACAAGTGCGCCAACGGCTGCGAGTACTACGCGGCACACGGCGCCGAGTTCGTCGCCGACGAAATCATCGCCAGCGATGCCGGCCGTAGCCTGGTCGCCTACCAACCGCTCGGCACCGTGCTCGCGGTCATGCCATGGAATTTCCCGTTCTGGCAGGTGTTCCGTTTCGCCGCGCCGGCGCTGATGGCCGGCAACACCGGCGTATTGAAACATGCCTCCAACGTGCCCGGCTGCGCGTTGGCCATCGAAGAAGTGTTTCTGGAAGCGGGCCTGCCGGCGGGCGTGTTCCGCTCGCTGATGATTCCGGCCGGACGCGTCAATCGCGTCATCGAAGACAAGCGCATCCACGCTGTCACGCTCACCGGCAGCGAACCGGCCGGCCGTTCGGTGGCGGCCACCGCCGGCGCGCAAATCAAAAAGACCGTGCTCGAACTCGGTGGCTCCGATCCCTTCGTCGTGCTCGAAGACGCCGATCTCGATCTGGCGGTACACGCCGCCGTCGCCTCGCGCTTCCTCAACACCGGACAATCCTGCATCGCCGCCAAACGCTTCATCCCGGTAGCAAGCATCGCCGACGAATTCGTCGCACGCTTCAAGACCGCCGTAGAAACGCTGCGCCACGGCGATCCGCTGCTGGAAAGCACCACGCTCGCGCCCATGGCGCGCGTCGATCTGCGCGACGAACTGCATCAGCAAGTCATCGACAGCATCCTCAAAGGTGCCGTCGCCGTAACCGGTTGCCGACCCATCCCCGGCGAAGGCGCGTATTACGAAGCGTCGATCCTCGACCACGTGGTGCCCGGCATCCGCGCCTACGCCGAAGAGTTCTTCGGCCCGGTGGCGATTGTGATCCGCGCGCAAGACGAGGCCGATGCGCTGCGCATCGCCAACGACAGCCCGTTCGGTCTCGGCGGCAGCGTGTGGACGCGCGACAGCGCGCGCGGCGAACGCATCGCCCGCCAAATCCAATCCGGCGCCGTGTTCGTCAACGGAATGGTCAAGAGCGATCCGCGTCTGCCGTTCGGCGGCATCAAGCGTTCCGGCTACGGCCGCGAACTCTCGCGCCACGGCCTGCGTGAATTCGTCAACACCAAGACGATCTGGATTCGATAATTGGGAGATGCGTTAGCCGTCTACCTCGCCCTCGGCGCCAGCGCCGGCCTGCTGGCCGGATTGTTCGGCGTCGGCGGCGGCCTCGTTATCGTGCCGGTGCTCGCCTGGGTATTCGCCGCCCAGGGCATGCACGCAGACGTCATCATGCACCTCGCCATCGGCACTTCGCTGGCGAGCATCTGGCTCACGTCATTGATGTCCATCCGCGCGCACCACCAACGCGGCGCCGTGAACTGGCCGCTGGTGCGCAAACTCGCCCTCGGCATCGTGATCGGCGCGCTCGCCGGCGCGCTGATCGCCGATCACCTGCCGACCGCCGCACTCAAACGCATCTTCGGCGTGTTCGAATTATTCGTCGCCGCGCAAATGCTGTTGGTCAGCCGCTACGAAGCGCACTTCAATCTGCCGGGCAACACCGGACTCACATGTGCCGGTGCCGTCATCGGCGGCGTGTCCGCCATCATCGGCATCGGCGGCTGCACACTCACCGTACCGTTTCTGGTGTGGTGTCGCGTG
>JACREG010000168.1 GCA_016218375.1 Gammaproteobacteria bacterium | reverse complement strand
CTTCAAGGTGCAGCAGACCGGTACTTATTGGTACCACTCTCATTCCGGCATGCAGGAACAGACTGGCGTGTACGGCGCGATCATCATCGACCCGGCGGACGGCGATCCGATCCACGCCGACCGCGAATACGTCGTGCAGTTGTCCGACTGGAGCGACGAAGACCCGATGAGGGTGTTCCACAAACTCAAGATGCAGGGCGACTACTACAACTTCAATCAACCCACGGCGGTGGATTTCTTCCGCGACGTTTCGCGCGACGGGCTCAAGGCCGCGCTCGACAAACGCAAGATGTGGAACGAGATGCGCATGAGCCCGACCGATCTCGCCGACATTTCCGGATACACCTACACCTATCTTATGAACGGCACCCCGCCCGCCGGCAATTGGACGGGACTGTTCCGCCCCGGCGAGCGCGTGCGACTGCGCTTCATCAATTCTGGCGCGATGACGTTCTTCGATGTGCGCATACCGGGCCTCAAGATGACCGTGGTGCAAACCGACGGCCAGAACGTCGAGCCGGTTACAGTGGACGAAATCCGCATCGGTGTCGCCGAGACTTTTGATGTGATCGTTACGCCCGGTGACGCGGCCTACACGATCTTCGCCCAGTCGATGGATCGCAGCGGTTTTGCACGCGGCACACTCGCGCCGCGCGCCGGCATGACCGCGGCCGTCCCCGCGCTGGACAAACCCGAACCGCTCGGCATGGGCGACATGATGGGCGATATGGGTGGCATGGCCGGTATGGCCGGTATGGATCACAGCGGCATGAGTGGCATGGATCACGGCAGCATGGCGGGGATGGACCGCAACGGTATGGCCGGCATGAAGATGGATCACAACATGGGCGGCATGGCCATGGATCACAGCATGCACGGTGGTATGGCCATGAGCGGCGGGGCGAAGCCCGCGCGCCACGCGAAAACCGAATACGGTCCAAGCACGGATATGCGCGTCGATACGCCACGCACCAACCTCGACGATCCCGGCGTCGGGCTGCGCAACAACGGTCGCCGCGTGCTCACCTATGCCGATCTACACACTGTGGGCGGACCGATAGACCCGCGCGGCGCGGAGCGGGAGATCGAGTTGCATCTCACCGGCAACATGGAGCGCTACACCTGGTCGCTCGACGGCCTGGAGTTCGGCAAATCCACACCGGTGCGCTTGAACTACGGCGAACGCGTGCGGGTAATTTTCGTCAACGACACCATGATGACCCATCCCATGCATCTGCACGGCATGTGGAGCGAGCTGGAAAATCCGAACGGGGAATTTCAGGTGCGTAAACACACCCTCGCCGTGCAACCGGCGCAACGTGTCAGCTTCCTGGTGACCGCCGATGCCTTGGGGCGTTGGGCCTGGCATTGCCACCTGATGTTGCACATGCACGCGGGTATGTTCCGCGAAGTGGTCGTGGTTTGAATGTGGCGCCAGCGAATGACGGAGAAGACAATAATGTTGAAAAACCTAGTGAGTCTGGCTATTGCCATCCTGCTTCTGGCGGGTGTGGCGCCTGTATGGGCACAAGACCCGGCAACCACGCACCAGGATATGGGCGCCATGAATCACGACGCCGGTGGTATGGATCATGGCGCCATGTCCATGCAGGGCGGCACGGCCCCGGCTGACGCGCGCGATCCGCACGCCTATGCGGGCGGCGAGGATTTCGGGCCGATTCCACGGCCGCGCATGGGCGACGAAGAGCGCTTCGGCATGCTGATGATCGACCGTCTCGAAGCCGCGCGCAGCGACGACAACACAGCCGCGATGTATGAGGTGCAAGGCCGGTTCGGCGGCGACTACGACCGCGCGGTGCTCAAGGCCGAGGGCGAAAGCGACGGCGGCGCGTTACAAGAGGCGCGCACCGAGCTGCTGTGGGGACATGCCATCGCCAGCTATTGGGATACG
Source organism: Gammaproteobacteria bacterium (assembly GCA_016218375.1). Taxonomy (GTDB): domain Bacteria; phylum Pseudomonadota; class Gammaproteobacteria; order Thiohalobacterales; family Thiohalobacteraceae; genus JAHJQQ01. Next base: position 19,930 of record JACREG010000168.1, on the reverse strand, counting down.
CAAGTGGGCGTGCGCCACGACAGCGGCATGGGTCCGGGTCGGAACTGGCTGGCGTTCGGTGTGCAGGGTCTGGCGCCCTATTGGTTCGAGCTGGATATCGCCGCGTATCTCGGCGAGTCGGGACGCAGCGCGTTGCGCCTCGATGCGGAATACGAACTGTTGCTGACGCAGAAACTGATCCTGCAACCGCGTGTCGAAGCCAATGTCTACGGCAAACGCGATACCGAACGCGAAATAGGTTCGGGCTTGTCCGACCTGTCCGCGGGCCTGCGCCTGCGCTACGAAATCCGCCGCGAGTTCGCGCCCTATGTCGGCGTCGAATGGGCCGGCAAGTACGGGGCAACGGCGGACCATGCGCGTGCCGCCGGCGAAGATGCCAAGGAAGCGCGCATCGTCGCGGGACTGCGCGTCTGGTATTGATCCCAACCTACATAACTCTCTAAATTTTACAATTCACACAAAGAGGTCTCTATGAAAAAGTCACTGTCAATACTGATACTGAGTGCATTACCCGCACTGGCGCTGGCCAGCGGTGATTATGATGGCGATCATGCGGGTGGTCATAACATGCAGGGCATGCACGACATGGCGCAAATGTCCCATGACATGGAAGGCATGGAGGGTATGGAAGGTATGTCTCACGGCGGACATGAAAGCGGTGCGGGTCAGCCCGGCGATCCGGCCAAGGTTGATCGTACCATCGAGGTCGGCATGGACGACAGCATGCGCTTCAATCCGGATCGCATCGTCGTCAAGGCCGGCGAGACCGTGCGCTTCTTCATCAAGAATTCCGGCAAGATGCAGCACGAGATGGTGATCGGCACCCTGGGCGAACTCAAGGAGCACGCCGAGATGATGCGCACGATGCCCAACATGCAACACAACGAGCCAAACATGATCCGCTTGTCGCCCGGTCAACGCGGCGGCATCGTCTGGCAGTTCGACAAACCCAGCACCGTGGACTTCGCCTGTCTGATGCCGGGGCATATGGAAGCCGGCATGGTGGGAAAAATCGTAGCCGAGTGACACAATGTCCCGCCGGAGACAGTGCCTGAGGCTACGATGAAAATCCTGATCGTCGAAGACGAAGTGAAGACCGGCGATTATCTTCGCCAGGGCCTGACCGAGGCGGGCTTCGTGGTCGACCTCGTCCGCGACGGCATGGACGGCATGCATCTCGCCCTGGCAGAACTCTACGATCTCGTCGTGTTGGATGTCATGCTGCCGAATCTGGACGGCTGGCAGGTGCTACAGGCCATCCGCCGCGCGGGCAAGGACATGCCGGTCATCTTCCTGACTGCGCGCGATCAGGTGGGCGACCGCGTGAAGGGTTTGGAACTCGGCGCGGACGATTATCTCATCAAGCCATTTTCGTTTTCGGAGCTGTTGGCGCGCGTGCGCACCTTGTTGCGCCGCGGCAAGACCAAGGAACCGGATACCCTGACGGCGGCCGATCTCGAAATGCAATTGCTGAAGCGGCGTGTCAGCCGCTCCGGAAAACGCATCGAACTCACGGCCAAGGAGTTCGCTCTGCTCGAACTGTTGCTGCGTCGCCAGGGCGAGGTTCTGCCGCGTTCGCTGATCGCCTCGCTGGTCTGGGATATGAACTTCGACAGCGACACCAATGTCATCGACGTCGCGGTGCGCCGGTTGCGGGCGAAGATCGACGACGATTTCACGCCCAAGTTGATTCGCACGGTGCGCGGCATGGGCTACGTGCTTGAGGTGCCGGAACCGGAATGATGTGGCGCCGCTCGATCACGCTGCGTCTGACCTTGCTGTTCGCGACGGCTTCCACCGTCGTGTTGCGGGTGGTCGGCAGCGTGATCGGCGTGGTGGTCGAGGCGCATTTCGCCGAGCAGGATCTTGCCGAACTGAGTGGCAAACTGGAGCTGATACGCCATGCCCTGGCGAAAGTGCGCACGCCAGCCGAGCTTTCGGCATTGCCGCAGCAACTGGACGACGCGCTGGTCGGACACGCGGGGCTGTCGGTCGCCGTCGTCCGGCCGGACGGACAGCGCTTGTTCGCCACCTCCGGTGCCGATTTCCCGGCCTTTATGCTCGAAGCCAGAGCGCTGCCGACGGATGTAGAACGCTTGCGCCCCGTGGCGTGGGAGCGTGGCGAACATACCTATTCGGGCATCGCGGCGACCGCGGTTACCGGCATAGCGGGCTTGCCGCCGTTTCATTTGGCCATTGCTCTGGACATCGGACATCACCGCGAATTCATGCAGGTGTTCCACAAAGCGCTGTGGCTGTCGGTGGCATTTGGCATATTACTCGCGGGCGTGTTGGGTTGGATCGCCGCGCATTGGGGTTTGGCGCCGGTGCGCAGAATCGCCGAGGTGGCCAAAGGTATTTCTGCGAGCAAACTCAACGACCGTCTGCCGCTCGCAACCGTGCCCACGGAACTGCTGGAACTGGCGGAGTCGTTCAACGACATGCTGTCGCGCCTCGAAGATGCGTTCCACCGGCTGACCAATTTCTCCTCGGATATCGCCCACGAACTGCGCGCCCCGGTGAGCAATCTGATGACGCAAACCCAGGTGGCGCTGTCCCGCGCGCGTACCCAAGACGAATACCGCGACATCCTTTCGTCGAACCTGGAGGAATACGAGCGTCTGGCGCGAATGATCTCGGACATGCTGTTTCTGGCCAAGGCTGACCATGGGCTCATCGTGCCGCAGCGCGAACCCATCGATCTGGCGACCGAGGTGCGCGAACTGATCGAGTTCTACGAGCCGTTGGCGGAAGAGTCGGAGGTCGGTCTGGCGCTCCATGGCGCGGGCGAGATACAAGGCGATCGCCTGATGATGCGCCGCGCGCTCAGCAATCTGCTGTCGAATGCCCTGCGGCACACGCCGCGCGGCGGAACGGTCGCGGTGACGCTCGATCGGATCGGCAACGGCGATATGCGCATCCGCGTGGAGAATCCCGGTACCGACATAGCCGCGTCGCATTTAGATCATTTATTCGACCGATTCTACCGGGTCGATCCCGCCCGGGAACACGGCGGCGAGGGCGCCGGGCTCGGGCTTGCGATCACCAAGTCCATTATCGAGGCGCATGCCGGCCGCATCGCCGTGGCATCGACGCAGGGAAACACGGTATTCGAAATGGTTTTACCGATAGCACCCCGCAAACCGGAGGGATCGGCTATACATTAAAGTGAATGTGCTGGAGTGCGACCCCAACTAGAGGAGGGTGTTTCATGACAATGCACACACACCTGCCCACATCGCCACAACCGCCCGCGCTATTGGCGCCCGCCGGTCGGCGCGGTGTATCCGCCCAGATATCCCTGGCGGACGCGCACCGGATTCTGGAAACGCTGCTTGAAGGTTATACCGGCCCGGTGGCGGTGTCGCTCTGGGACGACAGCTATGTCCAGGGTTCATCCGACGCCGCGGCGACGCTGAGTTTCCGGCAGCCCGGCGCGCTGAGAGAGTTGATTCTGCATCCCGATCTGGTACGCATGGCGGAGAGCTATCTGCTCGGCGCCATCGAAGTGTATGGGCGCATGGATATCGCCTTCGATCTGGTCGATTTTCTGGAACGTCACGACATCGGCCGGCTGGAACGCGCCCGGTTGTTGGTCCGCGCCTTGCGCCTGCCGAATCTCGATGCGCGACGTTCGTTACTGCACCGGGCCGCGCGCGCAAGCACGCATGCCAACGGCATCGAGAGCATCGCGCATCACTACGATGTCTCCAACGCGTTCTATGGACTCTGGCTGGACCCGGAACTGATTTATTCCTGCGCCTATTTCCGGTCGGCCGGGCAAACGCTGGCGGAGGCGCAGCGCGACAAGCTGGATTACCTCTGCCGTAAACTGCGGCTGCAACCCGGCCAGCAGTTGCTCGACATCGGCTGTGGTTGGGGCGCGCTGGCATTGTGGGCGGCGCGGCATTACGGTGCGCGGGTGCACGGCATCACCTTGAGCGAACGTCAATGTCAGTATGCGCAGGCGCGCGTGCGCGAGGCCGGTCTCGACGATCGCGTACGCATCGAGCTGCGCGATTACCGCGACCTGCCGCAGACTGCGCGTTACGATAGGGTGGTGAGCGTGGGCATGTTCGAACATGTCGGGCTCGACAATCTGCCGCACTATTTCGAAACGGTGCAGCGCGTATTGGCGCCCGGCGGATTGTTCCTGAATCACGGCATCACCAACGACCGCGGCTGGAAAGACGGCGTGTCGCAGCGTTTTGTGAACCAGTATGTCTTTCCTGACGGGGAACTCACGCGGGTCAGCGCGGTCCAGGAATCGATGGAGCAGGCGGGTTTCGAGATTCTCGATGTGGAATCGTTGCGACCGCACTATGCCTTGACGCTGCGACACTGGTTGCAACGCTTCGAGGCCGAGTATGATCGCATTGTGTCCGAGGTCGGTTCCCGGCTGTACCGTACCTGGCGCCTGTATCTGGGCGGCTCGGCGCATTATTTTCGCCAGGGCAGTCTGGGGGTGTATCAGATTCTGGCGGGGCATTATTATGCGGATCAGCCGTTGCCGCTGCGGCGCGACGATCTGTACCGTGACGGCTGAATACCGTTTCGATAGTTACGTTTCAATGGGAGTTCTACATGTACGGGTTCAATGTGAAAGTGAAGGGCGGTTTCGATCAAGCGGTGCAACGCGCGACCGAGGAACTGCAAAAGGAAGGCTTCGGTGTGCTCACCGAGATCGACGTCAAGGCGACCCTGAAGAAGAAACTCGACATCGACCGCAAGCCCTACAAGATTCTCGGCGCCTGCAATCCCAAGCTGGCCCATCAGGCGCTCACCGCCGATCCGGATATCGGCCTGCTGCTGCCCTGCAATGTGGTGGTGCGCGAAGAAGATGACGGTTCCATTACCGTCGGCTTCATGGACCCGGCGGCGGTGCTCAAGCTGGTGGAAAAAGAAGGCGTTGCGGCATTGGCCGACGAGGTGCGCGGGCGCCTGCAACGGGTCGCCGCGGCACTGGCGGCTTGAGGCGATAGCGCCGCGGCGGACGTGCGGTTTTGTGTGTCGCGGCATTGGGGTAGTATCGGACACGTCCGGGCATCCTCCCATCGGGGTGCGCCGGAGTTGCCGGAGGCCGCCGATGAATCTGCCCAAGGTCGCGTTGTTTCCCCTGCTCGATTCCGCCGAGCCGTTGCGCAAACGCGCGCCCGCCGTCGACGAATACGGCAAGGCCCTGTCGGATTTCATGATGATCGTGCCCGGCCTGCGCGACAAACCGCGGCAACTGATTCAACAAACCCTCTACGACATCCATGCCGCATTGGCGTGCTTTCAACACGCCGTGGTGTTCGCCGAATTCAACCTCAAGCTCAACCTGCTGTGGGTGTCGATCCGCCCGCTGCACGGCATCCGCCTGGAAATCGCCAACGCCGTGCAGCTCCGCGTGCCGGGCGCGCGGCTGGTGTCGCATATCTGAATCAGAGTTCCGACACCTGCCGTAACCGCTCCAAATCCGCGAGCACGATACTATTGCCGCGCACCACGATCAGCCCGTCGCGCGCCAAGCGCGTGAGGATGCGCGAAAAAGTCTCGGGTTTGATGGACAACTGCGAGGCGATGATGTGCTTGGGCGTGGTGAGCACGATTTCGGTGGAGGTCAACACGTCTTCCGGCAATTCGCCGAGCAGATACGTCACCAGCCGGTAGGTCGCATTGTGCAGCGTCAGGCTGTCGATTTCGTTCAGACGCTGGTGCAGACGCTGACTCATATCGGCCATCAAGCGGAAACAGGCGTCCACCGAATTGCGCAGCAGATCCTTGTACACCGCGTTGGAGAACGTCAGCAACCGGCTCTTCACCAGCGCGTCGGCGTTCACCGGGTAGACTTTGCCGGACATGAACATCACCGCCTCGGCGAAGGTCTGGCCGGGGCGCACGATCTCGATCACTTTCTCGTCGCCTTCTTCGGATAACCGGTACAGCTTGATCTGGCCCTCGCAGAGCAGGAAGAACTTGTCCGCGGGCTGGCCGTGCTCGAACAGGATGCGGCCTTCGTCCACCGTCAGTTCCTGCATATTGGCCATGACCGTGCGCAGTTGTTCGTCGTCCAGCGCACTGAACAGGTACGTGCGGCGCAGCAATTGTGCGGGATCGCCGATGATCGTCATGGGATAGGAAGGCCTCAGTGCGTGTGCGTACCGCCCTTATCCGGTGGCGGGGTATTGATCGAGGTCAAGGCGCTCTGCCAGCCATTTTGGATAAATGGGCATAGCCCGGCGTGCGGGCATTATAAACATGCTTGGTCGCGCATCCCAAGTTTACCTGGGGCCTATCTCGGGACAGGCGATCATAAAGGAGCGACGATGGGAAATCGAAGCGGCTGTGGATTCTGCTGGTTATCGTTGACGGTCGTGGTGGCGTTGGCCGGTTTCGCCGGCTATCGCCTGTTCATGGGCGCGCATACGCATGTGGGCACGGATGGCCGTGCCGAGATCGCGCTGACCGCGGCCGACCGTGACATCGTGCTGGCCGAGATGCGCGCCATCCTCGGTGCCGTGCAGGGCATGACCACCGCGCTGACGCAGGACGACTTGAAGCTGGTCGCGCAACAGGCGCGCAGCGTCGGCCTGTCCGCGATGGGCCAAGTGCCGCCTTCGTTGATGCAGGCCCTGCCGCTGGAATTCAAAACGCTCGGCCGCGAGATGCACACCGAGTTCGATCAGATTGCCTTGGATGCGGAGCAAATGGGCGACCGCGAACATGCCTTGCAGCAACTGGGCGCGATGCTCGGCAAGTGCGTGGCCTGCCATGCCACCTACCGGCTGACCGCGTCCAAGGACGGAGATTGATCCGTGCGCGTGCAACTCCTCACCGCCGTGTGGTGCAGTTCCTGCCAACGCGAACAGGACATCTGGCAGCGCATCTGCGCGCGCCATGGCGTGACACTGGAGATTGTCGACCTGGAAACACCCGCCGGCGAAGCCGTCGCCAGCCGCCATCATCTCAAGATCATGCCCGCCGTGTTGATCGACGATCAGCCACGCGCAATCGGCGTACAGACCGAGGACGAAGTGGAGGCCTTGCTGGCCGCAGTGGAACAGCAAACGCCGTGAGTAGTCTTCCAAAAGGCCGTCATTGCGAGCGCAGCGAAGCAATCTCTTCGTTCATGCGCGTCTGTTGGTTGCGAGATTGTTTCGCTGCGCTCGCAATGACAGGTGACACGTACTTCAGGCGGCCGCTAGCCCTTCCAACAACGCAAACATCAACCGATTGAGCCCCGCAAAACGCGCAGTGTCCGCCAGCATCGCCTCCGGCGTCTGAATCGTCGGCCCATCGACCAACTCGTCGCCGCCATGCTCGATAAGCTCGCGCGCACTCTCCGGCGTCGTCTCCAAATGAAACTGCAAACCCAGAATACGCTCGCCGATGGCATAGGCCTGATGCCGGCACACCGCCGACTGCGCCAGATGCACCGCGCCGGGCGGCAGATCGAAGGTGTCGCCATGCCAGTGATAGGCCATGAATTCCGCCGGCAGTAAGCGACCGAGCGCCGAGCCTTCCGCGTCCGCCGTGCGCGTGAGCGGAAACCAACCGATCTCCTTCTGCCCGTTGGGATACACGCGCCCACCCATCACATCAGCGATGAGCTGCGCGCCCAAACAAATACCGAGCACACGCGTGCCCGCATCGATCGCCGCGCGAATGAAGGCCTTCTCGGACGTGAGCCACGGATAGTCATCGACGTCGTACACGCCCATCGGCCCGCCCATGACGATGAGAAAGTCGACGTCGTCCGGTCGCGGAAAGCCATCGCCGGCATACAGACGGGTGCAAGTGACCTTATGCCCGCCGCCCTCGATCCAACCGCGGATACTGGCCAGGCCTTCGAAGGGAACGTGTTGGAGGAAGTGGATGTTCATGGGGCTGTGATCTTTGGGTTGTTGGTGTGGTTGCAAGGTATGTTGTGGAGATGGGTTCGATCACCGCGCCGGTGCGGTCGCCGCGCGGCTTTATCGTGCAACAGTCCGGTTGACTGCCGGGTTGGGTTACGGATTCTGTTGGCGAACAAACTCAAAAACTTCATTGGGTGGATGCACAACAAAACCATCTGCGTTACCGGCTGTCTTGTCGGCAGCTATGCCTCGAATGGCTTGCAGTAACTTGACCTTGACTGGGAATATTTCTCGGTTTCCGAGCGCGAAATTGGCATCAAGGATTTCGGTAAGAACCGACTCGGCGTCATTTTTGCTCATGAAAAAATGGATAGGGCTTCGACCAGGATACTTGGGATGAGGAATCGTCACATATTTCTTCGATTGCTTATCTTGAAGTACCCAAGCTTCAGTGTTTTCGCTGAACTCTGCTTGAATTGTCTCAAGCGATAGAGGATCGGTCATCGTTTCTCCTTGGGTATTGATTACGAAATTAGGATCAGAACACAGATTCCGCTAATACAAGCCGCAATAGTGCGCGAACTCCCGGTTCTCATGCCGCCGCCGTCTCCACCTTCCCCGGTAATTTACTGAGCACCAGCGTCTTAAGCTCGACTTTGTGGCTGGCGTTGTCGATGTCGATGCCGACCAGCTTTCCTTCCGCGTCATAATCCAGGACGACGCCTTCGGATATCTCGCGGCTTTCGACGCTGGTGCGTTCCGAGAGGTCGATGTACAGGGAGTCGGTTTCCGGGTAGTAGTTGAGCTTCATGGCTTGAACCCCCGATCTGGGAAGGCGTTATGTATGGTTACTTTATCCGCAAGGGTGATAACTCTCAAATAGCGACCACCCAGGTCAGGAATGGCAGCCCAGAAACGGTATCGGTTGTGTTCCTGGGGCTCCGAGTGGATGGCGTTTTCCAGAACGTAGATACACCATTCCTTTCTGAGATAAGGACGCTTACGTAGAACCGCAGTCTCGAAGTAGTCCGTAAATCTGTATTCATTCATGTGCGCGGCCATCCATTGGCATGCGGTAGAGCTTGTGGCTATATGAGCGCATCCCGCGCTCGACACATGCGTAACTGTGTCTCAGATCACGGGAATTGGCAAGCCTGGGTCAATTTGCGGCGACTTACTTATTCTCCTCCTTCAACTCCCTCTCCAACGCCTTGAACCGTTTCTTCGTCTCCGCATCCAGTTCCGGGTAATCCAGGTTCATGCGTTTGAGGGTGTCGACGATGATTTCGGCGACGCACACGCGCATGTAGGGTTTGTCGTCGGCGGGGATGGCGTACCAGGGCGCCCAGGGGTGAGAGGTGGCGTTGAGCGCGGCCTCGTAGTAGCGCATGTACTTGTCCCAGTGTTTGCTTTCCTCGATATCCCCATCTTTGAACTTCCAGTGTTTGTCCGCTTCTTCCAGGCGGCTGATGAAGCGCTGGCGCTGTTCATCGCGCGAAATGTTCAGGAAGAATTTCAGGATGACGGTGCCGTTGTGCGCGAGGTGATGTTCGTGTTCGCGGATCGAATGCAGACGCTGATCCCAGAAATCGCCGTTGGGTTTGATGTCCGGCAGGCGCTGCGCGTCGAGATAATCCGGATGCACGCGCACCACCAGCACTTCTTCGTAATAGCTACGGTTGAAGATGCCGATCATGCCCTTGGCCGGCAGGCGCAGGGTGGTGCGCCAGAGAAAATCGTGTTCCAGTTCGTTCTCGCTGGGTTGTTTGAATCCGTGCACATAACAGCCGGCCGGATCGACACCGTTCATCACGGCGCGGATGGTGCTGTCCTTGCCGGCGGCATCCATGGCTTGGAAGATCAGCAGCAGGGCGCGCTGGTCGCGGGCATAGAAGCGGCGTTGCAGTTCGTCCAGTTCTTCGATCAATTCGGCGAGGCGTTCCTTGAGGCGATTCTTGTCCGGCGTGTCCTTGGGCGGCCGGGTTTTGACGGCGTCGATACGGAACTTGCCATCGAACGGCACCAGCAGGTCGTGCGGTTTTGCTTCGAAGGTCATGGTGGCTCTCCTTGCAGGCGTGCGCGGGCATCGCCGAGATACGGCGTCACCCCAAGCCCGGCAACAACTGCCGAATCCCGCCGGCCATGAATTCCACGCCGATGGCGGCGAGGATCAGGCCCATGATGCGGGTGACGATGTTCAGCCCGGTGCGGCCCAAGCGGTCGGCGATGGCCGGCGCGGCGCGCAACGCAAACCAGGTCAGCAATGCGAGTATCAGGGCGATGGACAGCAGCAGGATGTAATGCGTGAGTCCGTGGCCGCGGTGCGAATAGATGATGATGGTGCTGATCGCGCCCGGTCCGGCGAGCAGCGGCATGCCCAAGGGCACCACTGCGATGTTGTCTTTTTCCTCGGCGTCCTGCGCCTCTTCGCTGGTCTGCTTGGCCGGGCTGATGCCGCCGTGCAGCATGCTGATGGCCATCAGCAGTATGAGAATTCCGCCGGCGACGCGGAACGAATCCAGGCTGATACCGAAGAAGTTGAGCAGCGACTCGCCCATCAGCAAGGCCACGACCAGGACCACGCCGACCGTGATCGCGGCGCGCAGGGCGATGATGTTGCGGTCCCGGTCGTCGAGGTTGCGGGTCAGCCCGACGAACACCGGCACAATCCCGATGGGATTGACGATGGCCAGTAGGCCGATGAAGAATTTCGCGTAGTCGTTCCAGTCGATCATGCGGGGGAGTCTATACAAGAATTATAGCGACCACAAAGGACACGAAGAGCACGAAGGATTATGATGGCACTGTAGTGTAGTGCAGTAGGATGGGTGAAGCGGAGCGTAACCCATCAAGGCCACGAATAAATGATGGGTTACGGCAAAATACGCCTTCACCCATCCTACGCGCTGCGAATATCGCTACGCAGCCCATGGGAGCACGCCGCAGCATTCGCGGGTATTATTCGGCCATGACGACGACCCATGAACCCATCCGCCTCTCCGTCTCGGGCATGAGCTGTGCCGGTTGCGTTGGGACCGTCGAGGACGCGCTACGCGCGGTGCCGGGTGTGACGACCGCGAGCGTGAACTTCGCCGAACACACCGCGCAGGTCGTGGGCAGCATGAGCGCGGACACGCTGGTCGCGGCGGTGCGCAAGGCCGGCTATGACGCCGCCGAGTTGCGCGGCGTGGCCGATGAAGAGGAAAAAGAGGCCGCCGAATTCGCGCATTATCGCAAGCTGTTGCGGCAGGCGGCGGTGGCCGGCGCGATCGCGCTGCCATTGGTGATCGGCGACATGCTGATGGGCGCGTTACCGATGCTGCATGAGGCGGGCGGGCGCGCGCTCTGGTTCGGCGTCGGTCTGGCGACTTTGTTCGCACTGTTCTATTCAGGCGGCCACTTCTTCACCGGCGCCTGGAAATCCTTCCGCAATCACAACGCCAACATGGATACGCTGATCGCACTCGGCACCGGCTGCGCCTGGCTGTATTCGATGGTGGTAGTGATCTTCCCCGACAGCGTGCCGGTGCTGGCGCGGCATGCCTATTTCGAAGCAGCGGCGGTGATCCTCGCACTCATCAATTTCGGTGGCGCGTTGGAAATGCGCGCGCGCGGCAAGACTTCGGAGGCGATCAAACGCCTGTTCGGTCTGCAACCGAAGACCGCGCGCGTGTTGAGCAACGGTGTGGAGATCGACGTGACCATTGCCGAGGTCGGTCTCGACGAGACCGTGCGCGTGCGTCCCGGCGAAAAGATTCCCGTCGACGGTGTGGTGATCGAGGGGCATTCCACCGTCGACGAATCCATGTTGAGCGGTGAACCGATGCCGGTGGAGAAGACGACCGGCGCCGACGTGGTCGGCGGCACGCTGAACAAGAGCGGCAGCTTTCTGTTTCAGGCCAAGCGCATCGGCAAGGATATGGCCTTGGCGCGCATTATCGAGTTGGTGCGTCAGGCGCAGAATTCCAAACCGGCGATTGGTCGGCTGGCGGACCGCATCGCCTCGGTGTTCGTGCCGGCGGTGTTGATTGTCGCGGTCGTCACTTTCCTGCTCTGGTACAACCTCGGCCCCGATCCGCGCGTGAGTTTTGCGCTGGTGACGGCGATCACGGTGCTGGTGATCGCCTGTCCCTGCGCGCTCGGTTTGGCGACGCCGATTTCCATCATGGTCGGCGTCGGCAAGGCAGCCGAACACGGCATTCTCATTCGCAGCGGCGAGGCCTTGCAGCGTGCGGGCCAGTTGTCGGTGATCGTGTTGGACAAGACCGGTACGGTGACACTCGGTCAGCCGCGCGTCACGCACATCGAAACCGCCGACGCTTGGACCGAGGCCGATCTGTTGCGCTTGGCCGCGAGCGTCGAGGCCGCTTCGGAACATCCGCTCGCCGAAGCGATTGTCGAGTCCGCGCACGCGCGCAGTATCGCGACGCAGCCGGTGGAGCAATTCACGGCCAGTGCCGGCGGCGGCGTGAGCGGTCGCGTCGACGGTCATGCCGTGTTGCTGGGTAATCCGCGTTTTCTTGCGCAACAGCAGATCGTGCTCGGCGATTGGGAGCAACGCGGTACGGACTTGGCCGCGCAGGCGCAGACCCCGTTGTATGTCGCCATCGACGGCCGGATCGCCGGCGTGATCGGCGTGGCCGATCCCATCAAGCCCGGCGCGCGCGAAGCGATTGCTGCGTTGCATCGGGCCGGTCTGCGCGTGGTGATGTTGACCGGCGATCATCGCGTCACGGCCGACGTCGTCGCCCGCGCATTGAATATCGACGCAGTGCGCGCCGAAGTGTTGCCGGCGGACAAGTCCGCAGAAGTCGCGCGTTTGCAAGATACCGGTGCAGTGGTCGGCATGGTCGGCGACGGCATCAACGACGCGCCGGCGCTGGCGCGCGCCGATGTCGGCTTCGCCATCGGCAGCGGCACCGACGTGGCGATGGAAAGCGCCGACGTCACACTGATCGGCGGTTCGCTGTTCGGTGTGCTCGACGCGATCCAAATCTCGCGCGCCACCGTGCGCAACATCCGCCAGAACCTGTTCGGCGCCTTCGTCTATAACGTCGTCGGCATTCCGGTCGCCGCCGGCGCGCTGTACCCGCTCATCGGCATGCTGCTCAACCCGATGATCGCTGGCGCGGCGATGGCGCTGTCGTCGGTGACCGTGGTCAGCAACGCCAACCGCCTGCGCGCCTGGAAGAGCGCCCGCAAGCAGAACGGGGAAGCGGCATGAGCATCGATGTGTGGGTGAACGCCAGTGGCGCCGGACTGATCGCACTGATCGTGTGGTGGTTCTGGTTGAGCAAACGCTGACGCACTATTTCATCCGCGACGGCAGTTTGAGAACTTCCCCTGCGACCATGAACACGCCGTTACCGCGATGATGCAACGTGCGTGGCTTCTTGACCGACGTATCGATCCAGCCCTTAACCACTTCCAGGATGAAGAAGTTGTACTGGTTCACCAGTCGCGTATCCACGACCTTGCATTCCAGATTCGCGTAGCATTCGCCGATCAGCGGTGCTTTCACCTGAGCGGCGGGCTTGGCCGTGAGGCCGAAGGCCGCGAACTTGTCGACCTTGCTCCCGTGGCTATTGCCGACCGAGACGACCTGTTTCGCGATGTCTACTGTCGGGATATTGATGACACATTCACGCGAGGCCTTCAGCAGTTCGAAACTGTCGTTGCCGGCGCTCATCACGAAGCCCACTAATGGCGGCTCGAATTCCATCATGCAATGCCACGACAGCGTCATGATGTTGCTGCGGTCCTTGTGTGCCGTGGTGATCAGCACCACCGGCCCCGGTTCGAGCAGGGTGTAGGCCTTGGCGAGATTCAGGGAACGTTTGGGCATTTAGGCGGTCCTCACGCAACTACTGTCAGGCGCCAGTGTCCTCTTAGCAAACTGGATGCGCTACATGGATGACAACAACATATAGACCACCAGCGTCACGCCGACGAGAGCGAGGATTTTGGCGGCGCGGGCGAGCAGCAGGCGGCGATCGGGCATAAGTCGGTTTCGCAAAGCGGCAATGGCAGGGTATGGGGTTGCACTATACCGCGGACGATGTGGACCGTGCAGCCCGCATGCGCGAGATGTGACTGAATGAAAAGCCCTGCGTGGCGCCTCTGCCACGCAGGGAAGGGGGGCGCGGTTATTCGACGCCAGCCGCCGCTTTGCGCGGAACGATGGCGATGGCCGCATTGTCCACGGGTTGTGCCGGTGCGCTCGGGAGATTGGCCGGCATGTCGGTGGGCAGCGGTGCGCGATCTACGTGATACAGGATGACCACCAAGCCCATGCTCGCGGCCAACATATACAAAGGCCCAAACAGCCAGAACACCAGCGGTATGGACATATAGTAGGCGCGCATGCCCAGGCTGTAATACTGTCCGCTGCGGTTCAGCAGCCGCGCGACATAGGCGGCCGAGGGGCAGAACTGCCGGTTGCTGTTCGAGGAGTTGATCAGATAGCCGACGTGGTTGTACAGGCGCACGGCCAGCGAAAAGCAGAAGAATGCCCAGAAGAACACCATCAACAGCATCAGCAGCTTCACGACCCAGAGCGAATTGATGAATGCGTCGCTGCCTGCGTGCATCGGGTTGAGGATGCGGCTCAAGTTGTCGTCCTTCTGCATCAGGTTGAGCACGCCGATGTTGAGCAGGATCGCGGTCGACGCCAGAAAGGTCGTGGCCATGGTCGAGTTGCGCAGTGTCTGTACCGCGAGGACGCCCTGTTTTTCGCGATCGATCATGATGTTTTCCACCCAGGTTTCGCGGGCCAGGTTGTTGATGGCCTGGATGGTGTAGGACGGGTCATGCCTCAAGCGGTAACGCAGATAAAAGTGATAGCCGAAGATCAGTGCGAGACTCAGGCCAAAGGCGATGCTGTTCATTGCGAGCGGTGTCACGGTATGAAGGGCTCCGGTGATGAAGGGTTCGAGTCAGCCGTGGTGCATGTCGGCGAGTGTTTGGACGGCGAGGCGATTGCCGTCGTGGGCCGCGCGCTGTAACCAGTATTCGGCCGCCGCGGGATCGCGATTGACGCTCCAGGCGCCGTCGCGGTAGCGCATGCCCAGCTGAAACTCCGCCGTCGGGTTGCCCGCTTCGGCGCGCGCCAGCAGCGCATCGGCAGTTTGTGCGGCCGTCGCATAGCGGGTCAGAAAATTCCAGGTGTCGGCGATGACGTTCAGCGTGGGCGAGTCGAGTCGGGTGGCAAGCACATTCAAGGCGTCTGTGTTGGCGGGGGAATCGTCTTGCACGACTTGGCCATGCACCGATGCGGCGCTCACCAATTTGGCCGCATAGCGTTGGCCATTGCCGGCAGCCTGCGTAAGCCAGTACAGACCGGTCTCGCTATCGCGCACTAAACCATAACGGCCATCGCGGTAGGCGAGGCCGAGCTGCAATTGCGCGCCGGCATCACCGTCTTCGGCCAAATGGCGCAACATGGCGACTTCCCGATCGGGTTGCACAGTTCTATTCTGGCCCACGAGCGCGACGAGTAACACAGCGCCAGCCGCGATACCCAGGCCCAGCAATCCACGACGGTTATCGGTGCGCCGCGGTGTGTGGTGCATGCCGTAACCCGCAGAGGCAGAGTGCGCGTAAAATGCCGGTCGACCGATGGAGAGCAGGCGCTGGATGAGTTTCGCGATGGGCATGTACTGTACCTTAATGCGGTAGTGGGATTGTGGCGTCACTGAGCACATCGCAAATTCCAGGCCAGCGCCGATGGCGTATATGTTTTCAAAACCGATTCAGGCAGTTGATAAAATCATGGGCGCGCATATGGCTGCGCAACGGGTATTTCCGAGCTACATAAAATGTAGGAACCGACAGGATTTGTAGGATGCTCGCGTCGTTCCATATGAACCGTTTGCAGCGCAAGGTCTTGCTGGTGATCGTGGTGATCATCGTGGTACCCATGCTGATTACGGGGTGGTTGTCGGCGGCCTGGATCGCGGGACGCACCGACGAGTCCATCGAGCGTTGGATTCGTGAGTCGGCCGAGGTGAACAAGGCCTCATTGAGCCGCATTCATGAAAACTCACGGCTGTTCGCGGATGTGTTGGCAGAAACCGCGCACGGTGATCTGAAACTCGATACCGCCGCTTCGCCGGTGCCGCCGCAGCTGTGGAGATTGGCAAAGGAACTGGGTATCAATCTGGTGCAGGTATATGACACCGGCAACAAGCTAGTGTACTCGTCGCATCCGATCCGTCTCGCGACTTATTGGAGTCATGGCCAGGACACGGCCGTGGTCAAGGTGGATCAGGGAGGCAAGAGCCTGCTCGCGGCCATCACCATTATCCGGGTGCCGCAGGATGCGCCACGGCATTACCGCCTGGTGTTGGGTACCTTGTTCGACAAGGCTATGTTGACCCGATTAAGTCAGGCGAGTGGACTCAAGACACGTCTGTTCTACCCGCGCGAGGGCGATTTCGCCAAGGCCTTTTCCGAGGAGGATCAGGCGCTACGCTTGCGCTTGCCGACAGAAGCCTATCGGCAGTTGCAGCAGAATCAGGCCTATTACAGCCGGCAGGCCGAGGGCGGACAATACTGGGGTCTGTATACGCCGGTGATCGATGCGACCGGCACAGTCGAGGCGGTGCTGTTCAGCGGCTTGGCGCGCCAGGGGGGCACGCGCCTGCTGACCGATCAAGGCGCGTTGACGGTCGCGATTACCTTGCTGGGCATTTTGCTGGCGAGCGTGACCGGCTTTCTGCTCGGACGCATTGTCGTGCGACCGGTCGAATATCTGCGCGACGGTGTGCGCAAAGTCGCGGCGCAGGATTTCAAGGCGTCGATTCCATTACACAGCCGCGACGAGCTGGGTGAACTGGCGCAGGCCTTCAACGATATGGCGCAGCGTCTGCGCGAGGCGCGGGACGAACAGCGCCGTGAATTTCAGCGCGACAAGATCGCCGCGTTGGGCGAATTGTCGTTGGCGATGGCGCACGAGATCCGCAATCCGGTCGGGGTGATCAAGACCGCCGCGGGCCTGATGGAGTCCGCGCAGGAACCGGCCAAGCGCGGCGAGCTGCAACGGATGATCCGCGAGGAAAGCCTGCGCCTGGATCAGTTTCTGCGCGACTTTCAGCAGCTCGCGCGGCACCGGCATCCGGAGTTTGCGGTGCTCGATCCGCTGCAACCCTTGGAGGCGGCGCTACAGGTCATGCTGGCGGGCCGTGAGGATATCCGCGTGGAACGGCATATCGCGCACGGTCATTGTCATGTGCGCGCGGATCGCGAGTTGTTGCGGCAGGCGTGGGTCAATCTGATCCGCAATGCCGTGGAGGCCATTGGCGCGCAGCCGGGCACACTGACGTTGTCTACGCAATGCGCGGGCGATACGGTGTCGGTCCTGCTCCAGGACAGCGGCCCCGGTATCTCGCTCGAACAGATGACGCGTATGTTTGAACCGTTCTTCACCACCAAGGAACAGGGCAGCGGTCTGGGGCTGACCATCGCCAACACCTTGGTCGAGGCCAACGGCGCACGGCTCGAACTGGTGCCGGATGTGGGCAGCGGCGCGTGCTTCGCCATGCGCTTTCAGAAGCTACACGAGGAAACCTGATGCAGAGAACGGTGCTGATCGTCGACGACGAGCGCAATATGCTCACGGTCATGAAGATGGCGCTGGAGGAGGCCGGCCACCGGGTGCTGACCGCCGTCAGCGGCGAAGACGCCCTGGGTCTGTTGCGCGATCCCGATCTGGATGTGGTGTTGTCGGATCTCAAAATGCCGGGTATGAGCGGCGAGCAGTTCGTTACGCGCTGTCATCGGGAGATTCCCGATGTGCCGGTGATCGTGGTGACGGCGTATGGGTCGATCCGTTCCGCCATCGAATGCCTGCATGCCGGCGCCTCCGATTATCTGTGCAAGCCTTTCGAGCCGGAGGAGTTGCAGTTCGCTGTGCAGAATGCGCTGCGGCTGCGCGACCTGCTCCAGGAGAATCTCCAATTGCACGCCGTGGTCAGCAGCGCGCACGCGGCGCAGAGACTGATCGGCGAGAGCGTCGCGATGCACAGCCTGCGCGCGGAGATCGAACGGGTCGCGCCGTACAAGACCAATGTCCTGATCACCGGCGAGAGCGGCACCGGCAAAGAAGCGGTGGCGCGCAGCATCCACGAACTGGGGCCGCGGGCCGAGCGGCCCTGGGTGGCGATCAACTGTTCGGCGATCCCGCGCGATCTGATCGAGAGTGAATTGTTCGGCTATGTGAAGGGCGCGTTTACCGGCGCGGTGCGGAACCGCATGGGGCGTCTGGAGCAGGCCAACGGCGGCACGCTGTTCCTCGACGAGATCGGCGATTTGAGTCCGGATTTGCAGGCGAAATTACTGCGCGTGTTGCAGGAGCGCGAGTTCTCGCCGCTGGGCAGCGATGCCGTGCGCCGCGTCGATGTGCGCGTGATCGCGGCGACCAACCATGATTTGCACGCCCTCGTCGAGCAGGGCAAGTTCCGCGAAGATCTGTTGTATCGCCTCGATGTGTATAACATTCACATCCCGCCGTTGCGCGAACGCGCGGACGACGTGCCTTTGTTGGCGCAGTCTTTCCTGAACGATCTGCGCGCGGAGATGGGCAAATCGGTCGCGCAGTTTTCCGCCGAGGCACTCGCGGTATTGTCGGCCTATGACTGGCCCGGCAATGTTCGCGAATTGCGCAATGCCGTGGAGCGGTCCTTGCTCAGTTGCCGGGGTGAGGTCATCGGCGTCGACGATCTGCCCGACAAAGTAGTCGGCGCGGGCCACGCGCAACGAACGGTACCCGAAGGCCCTGAACACTTGAGCGGCCACGATCTGGATAGCTGGCTTGAGGAAGCCGAACGTCAAGCGATCACCGCGGCGCTGGTCGAATGTCAGGGCGTGCAGGCGCAGGCCGCGCGTCGTCTCGGTATCAGCGAGCGCAGTCTGTGGCACCGCTTGAAGAAACTCGGCATTCAGGTCGAGCGCATCGTTCAGCGCTGACAGTTCACGCAGTAGAAACTCGAACGCTGACCGATGCGTTTGCCGCGGATCGGCGCGCCGCACTGGCGGCAGGGTTCGCCCAATCGGTCGTACACACGCAGCGTCTGTTTGAAATAACCGGGTCTGCCGTCGCCACCGACGAAATTACGCAACGTAGTACCCCCCATTCTGATCGAAGCGGCCAATACCTGTTTGATAGCCTTGGCCAGGGCCTCATAACGTTCGCGCGAAACGCGTCCGGCCGGACGGGTGGGATGAATGCCGGCCATGAACAGCGCCTCACTGGCGTAGATGTTGCCGACGCCGACCACGATGTGACTGTCCATGATGAACTGTTTCACTGCGAGCTTGCGATTGCGTGCGGCGGCGAACAAGTGCGCGCCGTCGAAATTATCGCTCAAGGGTTCCGGGCCGAGATCGACGAGCAGTTCGTGCTGTTCGACAGGCGCGGTGGTCCACAGTAACGCACCGAAGCGTCGCGGATCGGTCAGTCGCAGGCTTTGACCGCTGTCGAGTTGAATGTCGACGTGATCGTGTTTGCCGGCGGGCGCGGCGCTCGGCACGATACGCAGACTGCCGGACATGCCCAGATGCAGGATGGCGGTGCCGGCGTCGGTGTCGAGCAGCAGATATTTTGCGCGGCGGCGCACGTTGCGGATAATCTGGCCGGGCAGGGCGCGATCAAGCGCACGCGGAATCGGCCAACGCAGCCGGCGCTGGCGGATCGCCAGTCCGGCAACGCACCGGCCGAGCACATGCGGTTCGATGCCGCGACGGGTGGTTTCGACTTCGGGTAATTCGGGCATGCGCGACGCGGGTCTCGTAATGGGGCGGGCGCGTTTGTAACACAGATTTGATATACGGCACAAAATCCGCCCGGGCCGTGCGGCCACTTGCCGGCGGCGGGCTGGTACAATGCGGCAACACGGCAAGACAAGGCAGGGACACATGGAACGCAAGGTTGATGTCGCCATCATCGGCGCGGGCAGCGCGGGGCTGACCGCCACCGCGACGGTGCGCCGCTATACCGAAAATTTCGTGCTCGTCGACGGCGGCGAGCTCGGTACGACCTGCGCGCGCGTCGGCTGCATGCCGTCCAAGGCGGCGATCCAAGTAGCCGAGGATCT
>JACREG010000167.1 GCA_016218375.1 Gammaproteobacteria bacterium | reverse complement strand
GCGGCCGTCGCGGCGGCAGAATTGCAGCGGCTGGCCGGGCTCGATCAGATCGCCGATGGCCAGTAATTTGTTCTTGGTGTCCACGCCGATCAGGTTGCGCACCAGATAGTCGCCGCGGTCGGAATCGGCGATGGGCAGGCCGGCGAAAATGTAGCCGGCCACCCGGTTGAGGTCGCGGGCGAGGATCTCGCCGATGTCCTCGTAGAACACGTCGAGCGCAGGACGGTCGTCGATGCGCGCGATGATATTGCGCTCGCACGCGGTGATGACATGTTTGCCGGCAATCGGACTGCATCCCTGAGTCAGTCCGGTGACGACGTCGACGGCGTCGGAGAAGATCACGCCGGACAAGCCCCCGTGGATGATGCCGTTGGCGATCTGCACCTCCTCGCCGCGCGAGGAGGTGAGGCCGCCGACCAGATAGCCGCCCGGCAGTCGTTCGGCCAGGTGCTCAATCAGTTCCGGGGTGTTGCCGTTGCGCGGATCGCCGTGCACGACGCCGAAGTGGCTCAGCCCGCGTTGCAGCCACTCCTGAATGTCGAGCAACTCGCCCAACTGCGCGTCGCGCAGTGTCGGCAGGATACGAAAGCTCTCCGCGGGGAAGCTGCCGAGCAGCACCGCCATGGCCGGGGTTGAATAATATTCCGTGCCGCTGGCGCAGATACCCATGCCGACCGTGCCGACCCAATCCTGAATGCCGGTTTCGTTGCGGAAGTGATCGAGGATGGATTTCAGATGACTGGCGTGGCCGTCGGTGACATAGAGAAAACCCAGATTGGCGTCCGCGGAGATATAGCCGATCTGTTGCAGGCAGCTTTCCGCGGCCTTTTCCCAATCCGCAGCCTCGGCATGGCCGAGCAAGAAGCGGTCGGCGCGTGTCTGAGCTTGGGTCCGTAGGCTCATACGGCGGGATTCCTCGGCGTGCTGCGCGTGGGGGATGCGTTCGAGTAGATCGGTTTTCGCCCGGCCGCGATTCCGTCGTAGCGGCGGCCCGCGGCCGCGAACGCCGCGGGGCATTTCCGACAAATAAAACCCCCGGGAAGGCCCGGGGGAGATTTATTTGTCGGGGAAATGGGCGGGGGAAATGGGGACAGATTTCAAATCTGTCCCCGAGCGGCGGTCGCTTAACCGCGCTTGGCCATCATCTGTTCGATGATCGGCGTCAGGATGATTTCCATCGCGAAACCCATCTTGCCGCCCGGCACCACCAGGGTGTTGCGCCGCGACATGAAGGAATCCTCCAGCATCGCCAGCAGGTAGGGGAAGTCGACGTCGTGCTTGTTCGGATCGCGGAAGCGGATCACCACGAAGCTCTCGTCCGGCGTCGGGATGTCGCGGGCGATGAACGGGTTGGAGGTGTCGACCGTTGGCACGCGCTGGAAGTTGATGTCGGTGCGCGAGAACTGCGGCGTGAGGTAATGCACATAATCGTGCATACGGCGCAGGATGGTGTCGACGATGGCCTCGGCGGAGTAGCCGCGTTGGGCCGCGTCGCGGTGGATCTTCTGAATCCACTCCAGGTTCACGATCGGCACCACGCCGATCAGCAGATCGACGAACTGCGCGACATTGGCGTCTTCGGTGACCACGCCGCCGTGCAGGCCTTCGTAGAACAGCAGGTCGGTGCCGGCCGGGATGTCTTCCCAGGCGGTGAATTCGCCGGGCTTCTGGTTGTACGGCGCGGCCTCTTCGTCGCTGTGCAGGTAATAACGTCGCTTGCAGGCGCCGCTCTCGCCGTAGGTCTTGAAGGTCTTCTCCAGTTCTCCGAACAGATTGGCCTCGGGACCGAAGTGGCTGAAGGTGGTATTGCGGGTGGTCTCGGCCGTCTTCATCGCCTCTTTCATCGCGGCGCGGTCGTAACGGTGGAAACTGTCGCCCTCGATGACCAGCGGGTTGATGCCTTCGCGCCGGAAAATGTGCTCAAAGGCGACCTTGACAGTGGTGGTCCCTGCGCCGGACGAACCGGTCACCGCCACGATGGGGTGCTTCTTGGACATGCGTCTCTCCTCAAGAGTAAAACCGAATCTGTACGCCGCGACCGGGTGCGGTCGCGCGGAAAATCGTCGTCGGGCCAGCGTGTAACCGGCTGCGGAAGGCGGGTTCCACAGGGGGCAGTCAGCCACCAGTCGATCACGGGGCGCGCTATTGAACCACTAACGCGCGGCCCGGAACAAGCCGGCGCGTGCCATCGCCACCGGGTGCGCTATGCCGGGATAGGGAAAACAAGCACTTTCGGCTATAATCCCGCCGCTTCTGTGGCGCCCCGCTTGGGGCGTGTGTCGATTTCTTCGGGTGGACAAGATGATAGACGTGGCTGAATGGTTGACGCGCTGGCGCCGCATGATGGTGCCGTTCCTGGGTTGGGTCGGAGAATTGAAGAATCCCCAGACGGTGCGGGCCGATTTGCTGGCCGGTATCACCGTGGCGCTGGTCCTGATTCCACAGTCCATGGCCTATGGCCAACTCGCCGGCCTGCCGCCGTACATCGGTCTGTACGCCTCGTTCATCCCGGTCATCCTGGCCGCCTTCATGGGTTCCTCGCGACAGTTGGCCACCGGCCCGGTCGCCGTGGTATCGCTGATGACCGCCGCGGCGTTGCAACCGCTGGCCGCGTCCAATCCTGAGAGCCTGCTGGTCTATGCCGCGGTCATGGCCCTGTTGGTCGGTGTATTCCAATTGTCGCTGGGATTATTCCGCTTGGGTGTGCTGGTGGATTTCCTGTCGCATCCGGTGGTGGTGGGTTTCACCAACGGCGCGGCCATCATCATTGCCACCTCGCAGATATCCAAACTGTTCGGCGTGGGCGCGCACAAGTCCGAGCATCATTACGAAACGGTGTGGCTGGTGCTGGTCGATGCCAGCCAGAACACCCACATGCCGACGCTGCTGATGGGACTGTTGGCGCTGGCCATCATGATCCTGCTGAAAAAGTTCCTGCCCAAGGTGCCCGGCGTACTGACGGCGGTGGTGGTAACGACGGTGCTGGGGTATGCCATTGGCTTTGAATCCATGGGCGGCAAAGTGGTCGGCGACATTCCCAAGGGACTGCCGGGCCTCAGCATCCCAAGCTTCAATTTCGATGTGGTTCTGCAACTCGCCTCGGCGGCGATGACCATTGCGCTGATCGGCTTCATGGAGGCCATTGCCATCGCCAAGGCCATGGCTGCGCAGACCCGGCAACGCCTGGATACCAACCAGGAGCTGGTCGGTCAGGGTCTGGCGAATATCGCCTCCGGCTTGTTCCAGGGTTATCCGGTGTCGGGCTCTTTCTCGCGTTCGGCGGTGAACTTTAGCGCCGGCGCCATGACCGGTTTTTCCTCGGTGGTCACCGGTCTGATGGTCGCCATCACGCTGCTGTTCCTGACGCCGCTGCTGTACAACCTGCCGCAGGCAACGTTGGCCGCGATCATCGTCATGGCGGTGGCGAATCTGGTGAAGATCGAGCCGATCAAACACGCGATGAAAGTACAGAAGCACGATGGCGTGATCGCCATTATCGCCTTTGCGCTCACGCTCGTCGTGGCGCCGCATCTGGAAAAGGCGATCATCGCCGGCGTGGTGTTGTCGCTGGGCTTGTATCTTTATCGCACCATGCGCCCGCGCTTCGCCGAACTCTCGTTGCACGCGGACGGCACGTTGCGCGATGCCGATGTGCATAAGCTGCCGCGTTGCGAGACCATTTCGGTGCTGCGCTTCGACGGCTCGCTGTATTTCGCCAACACCGGTTATTTCGAGGATCAGGTGCTGGCCAATATGACGCGCAAGCCCAAGCTCAAGTACGTGATCGTCGACGCGGAAGGTATTAACGAGATCGACGCCACCGGCGAGGAGATGCTGCATGTGTTGGCGCATCGCCTGAAGGCAGCCGGCATTCAGTTGATGTTCGCGCGCGCCAAGAAACAGCTCATGGATATCTTCCACGCGACGCATTTCGTCGAGCACCTGGGTGCGCAGCATTTCTTCCGCACCCGCACGGATGCGATTCAATACGCGCGTACCCAGCTCGGCGATCAGGCCGCCGGCGATACGCCGCTGCTCAAAGGCATGCAGATCGAGGACTGAGGCCGGCTCGCACGTCGACGTGCGCGTCGCCACGCACATCAATCGACAGCCTACGCCGCGCGCACATACACCAGATCCCACACGCCATGCCCGAGCCGAAGGCCGCG
This sequence comes from Gammaproteobacteria bacterium, assembly GCA_016218375.1. Classification (GTDB taxonomy): domain Bacteria; phylum Pseudomonadota; class Gammaproteobacteria; order Thiohalobacterales; family Thiohalobacteraceae; genus JAHJQQ01. The sequence goes on along the minus strand of JACREG010000167.1, from coordinate 3,615 downwards.
GCGTTCGAATTTTGTCTCGGGACGGTAGTCGGGTTTGGGCGCGTACTGGCCACGCCCGGCGCTGTTACTGAAACCGGGCGCGGCCTCCATCACCTCCAACATCTGCTCGGCATAGTGCTGCCAATCGGTGGCCATATGAAACACGCCGCCCGGTTTGAGGCGATCGTGGATCAGCGTAACGAAGGCCGGTTGCAGGATGCGGCGTTTGTGATGGCGCGTCTTCGGCCAGGGGTCGGGGAAGAACAACAACACGCGGTCGAGACTGCCGAGCGCGATATGCCGTTCCAGAATTTCCACCGCATCGGCACAGATCACGCGTACATTGCCGAGCTCGTAACGTTCGAGCTCCAGTAGCAAATGGCCGACGCCGGGACGGTGCACCTCGATGCCGAGGAAATCCTGTTCCGGCGCCAGGCTCGCCATCTTCGCCAGACTCGCACCGTTGCCGAAACCGATCTCCAGCGTGCGCGGCGCGTGCCGGCCGAACACCTCGTCGAAATTCAACACGCCATCCAGCGGTACGCCGAAACGCGGTAGCAAATCGTCCAGCGCACGCTGCTGCGATTGGGTGATACGGCCTTCGCGGCGCACGAAGGAGCGCACATGACGGGGTTTTTCCGGAATGACTTCCACGCGTGAGTGAACGGTTGCGCGGAGGACTAGAAGAACGTGCCGTCGAGCGGCGACGACGCGCTGGCGAAACGTTTGCGTGGAATGCGTCCGGCAAGGAACGCCTCGCGGCCGGCCTCGATGGCCTTCTTCATCGCCGAGGCCATCAGCACGGGATCTTTCGCGCCGGCAATCGCTGTGTTCATCAACACGCCGTCGCAACCGAGTTCCATCGCAATCGCCGCATCGGACGCGGTGCCCACGCCGGCATCGACCAGGATCGGCACGGTCGCGTTCTCGACGATGGTGCGGATGTTGTAGGGATTGCGGATGCCCAGCCCCGAACCGATCGGCGCGGCCAGCGGCATCACCGCCACGCAGCCCATCCCCTCGAAGCGCTTGGCGATGATCGGGTCGTCGTTGGTGTAGACCATCACCTTGAAGCCGTCCTTGATAAGCGTCTCGGCGGCGGACAGCGTCTGGATGATATCGGGGAACAGTGTCTTCTCGTCGCCGAGCACTTCCAGCTTCACCAGATCGTGACCGTCGAGCAGCTCGCGTGCCAGCCGGCAGGTGCGCACCGCATCCTCGGCGGAATAGCAGCCGGCGGTGTTGGGCAGATAGGTGTATTTCGACATCGGCAGCGTGTCGAGCAGATTCGGCTGCTTGGGGTCTTGGCCGATGTTGGTGCGACGGATGGCGACAGTGACGATTTCCGCGCCGCTGGCCTCGACCGAACGCTGGGTCTCGTCCATGTCCTTGTACTTACCAGTGCCGACCAACAGGCGCGATGTGTACAGGCGTCCCGCGATCAGCAGGCCATCGTCGTTCGCAGTTGTGTGTTTCATGACAGTCGACATCAGGTCTCAACCTCCACCAATGGCTTGTACGATCTCGATCCGGTCGCCCTCGCGCAGCGCATGTTTCGCAAACTGGCTGCGCGGCAAAATCTCGCGGTTAATCTCCATGGCCAGACGGCGACCGCCGAGTTCCAGCAGGTCGACCAATTGCGCGGCAGTTAGACCAGTGCCGACCTCGCGGGGTTCTCCGTTGACGATGATCTGTATCATGGGATAGGTTGCGGTTGTTTGGGACGGAATAGTCTCATGCGAATATGCATCCGGAATTCTATATCTGGTCGGGATCTGGCCGGGATTCTACATCAAAACAAGGGCGCCGCGGGAGCGCTTACGGCCAATATCCGCCGTGTCGCAGTGTTTCAGGAACGGTTCGGCGCAGCGGTGGAAGGATGGTGTCACGGAAGTTTAGGGGCTTATTTGCCTTCATTACAAAAGGGGCTGCAACATGGGGTATGCCAGATTCATATTGATCGTGGCCGGGGTATTGGCTTTGCCGGGCTGCAAGCTGAGCGATTCGTCGGCGTCGGCTTGCGCCGCCACCGACGTCTTGGTGTCTGCGGTCAATGTGTCGATCGATGGCCAGGGCTTTTTCGCGTTCGAAGTGGCCAATGAAACTTTGTACGGGAGAGAAGGCGATTTCTGTGTCAATCAAAGCGGGTATCTGATCAACGGTGCCGGGCATTATGTGCTGGGTTTCGAGCCGATCGGTTCCGGGGCCGTGTTCAATACCGGCGCCCTGGAACGGATTGCATTGGCACCGACGAATGGTTCCGGAGGACTGCTGAGCGACGTGCAGATCAGTGCGGCCGGTGTTGTGGAAGGTGTCTATACGCCGGGTGGCAATGTCATCGCCGCTAAAGTGGGGCTGGCCACATTCACTGCGTCACAAAATCTCCAGACGGTGAATACCGTCATGTGCCGCGAGACGGTGGCGTCGGGCGGGGCGCTGATCGGTGAGCCGGCGACGGGTGTGTTCGGGAATATCCAAGCGGGGCTTGAAGGGTCTTATGCCTGTGAGCAGGGACGATTCGATTTGCAGGTGCTTGGGCAAGGCTATTTTGCGCTGAATAACGCAGGAACGATGCATTACGACGCCGGCATTATTCTGGGCGTCGATCGAGATGGCTACTATGTGGATAATCATGGCTATCGCGTAACGGGTTATGCGGTCGATGCGGGGGGAAGTATTGTCCCTGCGCGGGTTGATTTGAGTGCGGTAACAACTGAAGTGGCGCCGATTGCGACGTCTTCCATGACGCTCGATGCCAATCTGGACCCGGGCGCTGGGCAGCCGGTCAACGGAACCTTCGATAAAGACCAGACGGACAGCTACAACGAAGTCGTGGAGGTAACGGTCTATGACTCCCTGGGGCAGGCGCACACGGCAGCCCTGTATTTCGTCAAGACCGCGGTCGCGGATATTTGGCATTTATATGCCTACTTCGATGACACACTGATGCGGGTCGGCGGAGCGGCCTTCCAGGTGGTGACTTTCGCGGGTGGAGCGCTGTCGTCCTCGGCATCGATCGGGTATGACGCGGTCATGCTAACGAATGGAGCGGAAAGTCAGGCTATCACGCTCGATGTGACCGCCTTGACTCAGGCAGGTGCTGCTTTCGTTGTGAATGCCATTGTGCAGGATGGTTACCCAGTAGGGGCGGTAACGACTACGCATATCGCCGCCAATGGCGAAATCCGTCTTGATCTCTCCAATGGGCGTTCGGGGGTGTTGTACGCTCAGTTGCTGCTCGCAAAATTTGCCGGTGCGGGCGAGCTTGATCCGAGCGGCGATGCCGAGACCTATGTGCAGAGCGCCGCTTCCGGTGCCCCGGTGCTGGATGTTCCGGGCGCATCTGGGGTGGGCGTCATTTCGGCAACAGCGCGATAAACGCGGGGCGCCCTTACCCGGATGACACTGTTCAGGCTGAGGACGCGAAGGGGTAATGTCCGGCCGGCTGGAAACCGGCCGGGAGACCCTCTAGAATCGCCGTCACCGGCGGGTGTAGTTCAATGGTAGAACTGTAGCTTCCCAATTTGCGAGTTGAGGTTGCATCCACCTGGATTACCACGGTAAGTCATGGGTGGCGCCAGAATATCCCGTCAGAGCCGCTCAGAGGGCGTCTCAGGCGCGGTAAGAGGTATCGGT
>JACREG010000163.1 GCA_016218375.1 Gammaproteobacteria bacterium | reverse complement strand
TGTCGGCGCCGGCGGCCTTGGCCTGTTCCAGCGATCGGATCTCGCCTTTGCCGACATTCACCGGCACGCGCAGCATGTCGCCGAACGCGACCAAAGTGATGTCTTCGTGCAGCGCAAGTTGAATCGCCTGATAGACATCCTCTTCCGGACACACGCACACCGGGCAGCCAGGGCCGGGGATGAGTTCGATCTGCTTCGGCAGTGCGCCGCGCAAACCGGCCAGGGTGATCGAGCGTTCATGGCCGCCGCACACATTCATAATGCGCAGCGTGCGGTCGATCGGCAGTGCGTGGATGCGTTCCAGCCAAGTCTTCGCGGTGGTGCTCATGGTGTCGCTCCCGATGTGCGGCGGGGACATATAGCAGCGGGGACAGATTTCAAACCTGTCCCCGCATTAGAATCGCTCCCGCATTGAATCGTCACGGCAGCCGCACGAAACGGTGCGGTTGGCCGGTCCCTGAATTCGCATGCAACGCCTGGCCCTCCGACTGCACCGCCGGGTGCAGCGTTTCCCGACGCGCCACACGTTCCCGCTGTGCGGCGACTTCCGTGCGCAGCCACTCCAGCCAGGCATCGATGTCGCGTTGTTTGCGCGCGGCAACGGTCAGCACCGGTGCGCGGCTGGCGAGATTGCGCAAATGGCGTTCCGCCGCGGCCGGGTCGAAATCGTCGAGCACCGCCAGCAGGTCGGCCTTGGAGATCAGCATCACGTCGGCGGCACGGAACATCACCGGATACTTGGCCGGCTTGTCGTCGCCTTCGGTGACCGACAGTAGAGTGATGTTGCGGTGATGACCGAGATCGAAACTGGCGGGACACACCAAGTTGCCGACATTCTCGATGAACAGAATGTCGATGTTGTCGAGATCGAGTCGGTGCAGCGCGTCGTGCACCATATGCGCGTCCAGATGGCAGGCGGTGCCGGTGGCGATTTGCACGGCGGGCACGCCCTTTGCGCGGATGCGTTCGGCATCGTTCTCGGTTTCCAGATCGCCCTCAATCACGGCGATGCGCAGTTTGCCGGCCAGTGCTTCGATGGTTGCTTCCAACAACGCGGTCTTGCCCGAGCCAGGCGAGGACATGAGATTGAGCGCCAACACACCCTGGCGGTCGAAGTGTTCGCGGTTGTGCGCGGCCTGACGATCGTTCTCGGACAGCAGCCCCTTGAGTAAGGTGATGGCCTCGCGGCCGTCGGCGCTGCGGGCCAGCGGACCGTCGTTGCGCAGCAGATGCGCGTTGCCGGGGGTGATGTTGCAGCCGCAGGTATCGCACATCCAGAATTCTCCTTAAGCGTTTCCGCTCACTCCAACCTACATGCAATCAAACGTATCAATGACGGCCGCTCGCGGTGGCTAATTCATCGCGCTCCAATTCGACCTGCGCCAGCAGCAATTCGTCGCCGCTGAGCAGCCGCGTGTGGTAATCGCCGCACACGCCGCATATCAGCCGATTGGCGGTGGCGTTCGTTTCGGCGCCGCAGCTTTCGCATGCGACACGGATGGGCAGCGTCTCCAGAATCAGTTCCGCGTGCGCCGCCGGTGTGCCGGCGCTCGCGACCGGGTAGGCCTGGCGCAGCAACTGCGCCTCCACGCCGGACAACGGGCCGATGCGTACCACGACTTGCGTGATACGTATTGCCCGCTCGCGCTGCACGATCTCGTCCAACTGGCGCACCAGCGCCTGACACACCGAAAGTTCATGCATCGGCCGAATCCACTTGGGGACTCACGCGTGGATTCAGTTGCGTATCCAGGGGCGTATCCAGTTGCGCGAGCATCTCGTCGTACAGCTCCCAGGCGGAACGCGCTTCCTGCTCGGTCATTTTCTGGATTGCATAACCGACATGCACCAGGACGAAGTCGCCGAGCCCCAGCGGCTCGCCCTGGAGTAGGAATAGATTAACGTCGCGCGACACGCCCTTGGCTTCACAGCGCGCCACAAAGCGGTCGATTTCGCGGATCTGCATGGGGATACCAAGGCACATAAGGATTTCCTCGGAGGTCTGCGCACTCACGGCGCGTTGCAGATACAGTGCAACGCGATGCACGGCAAAGTCTAGCATTGCGTGCCGGGGATGCCATGCATGTTTGATGCAGATCATTTCGCGGCGCTGGAGGGATGCCGTGTTCGCGTGCCGGGTTGTCGACGTGGAGATAAAACCACTGCGCACGCGGGTGTATTCGCATATAAGCAGTTTTTGATGCAGGTCAAAGCGTCCTGTTGACCTCTCGCGCAGACCGACGATACTGAATGCGCAAGAGATGAGTGAATAACATCGGCGCAGGAGGATACCGTGAGTCGGAGCGTGCTAGTGCTGGGTTTGGGAAATACCCTGCTCTGCGACGAGGGTGCCGGCGTGCATGTGATCCGCTACCTTCAGGAACATCACTCCGATATTCCGGACGTCGAATACCTCGATGGCGGTACGCTCAGTTTCGCGCTGGCCGGACCGATCGAAGACGTCGACGGTCTGATTGTGATCGACGCCGCCGAACTGGGTGCCGAGGCCGGCGCCATCCGTTGTTTTCAGAATCAGGCCATGGACACGTTTGTCGGCAGCAACCGCAAGCGCAGCGTGCACGAGGTCAGTCTCCTGGATCTACTCGCGGTCGCTTATCTCAGCGATCGCCTGCCGGCGCGTCGCGCCCTGATCGGTATCCAACCGCATACCGTGGATTGGAGCGATCGACCCACCGAGAAAATTGCCGAAGCGATTCCGCAGGCCGGCCGTCAGGTGCTGGACATCCTCCAGGAGTGGCGCCAATGAGCGGTCTCGAAGGCATCCCAATCCATATCCAAACCGCGCCGCACGCCGGCGCCAACGCCCAGGCGATTCTCGCCGAACTGGAAACCGCGCTACAGGCGCTGCTCGACACGGGCAAGGAACACAGCATCGATTTGCGCAGCCTGCCGCTGTTGCCCGGCGAACTCGACTATCTTCAACACACGCTCGGCACCGGCGAGGTGCGCGTCGAGATCGACGCGCTCGGCAAGAGCGACGTGCGGGAAACCGCGTACCGCGGTGTCTGGTGGGTGGCGCACTACAACACACTGGACGAGGTCATGGCGGAATTCATCGAAGTGAGTTTCTGTCCGGACATCGTTCGCGCCCAGCGCGACGACGTCCGCGAGAGTCTGGATGCATTGAGTGCCCGGCTGGCGGGTAATGAGGAATAGGTTCGGTTGCAGTTTGTAGGAGCGGCCTATGGCCGCAAACCGGCACGGATGGATCGTACGCGGGCACGCCCGCTCCTACAGATGCACAGGTTCGGGTAGCGGGCCTTCCCGCGAACAAGGAGAACAACCATGAGTCGACGTCCCACCGTGGCGGAACAACTGGCGAGGCAGGGTGTCAGTCGCCGGGCGTTTCTGAAATTCTGCGCGGCCGCTGCTTCGCTGATGGCCTTACCGCCCAGCATGGCACCCGCCATCGCCGAGGCCTTGGGCAAGCTCAGACGCCCGTCGGTGATCTGGTTATCGTTCCAGGAATGCACCGGCTGCACCGAATCGCTGACGCGTTCGCACACACCGACGGTCGAGAGCCTGATCTTCGACATGATCTCGCTCGATTACCATCACACCTTGCAAGCCGCCGCCGGCACTGCCGCCGAACAGGCGCGCGAGGATGCCATGAAGGAGGCCGGCTATCTGGTGTTGGTCGACGGTTCTATTCCGACTCGGGATGGCGGCATCTATTCGACCATCGCCGGCGTGACCAATCTGCAAATGCTCAAGGATGCGCTCGCAAACGCGGCGGCCGTGGTTTCCATCGGCACCTGTGCGGCCTACGGCGGCATCCCCAAGGCCGATCCCAATCCAACCGGCGCGAAGAGCGTGCAGGCGCTGATGGACGAAGGTTTGGTGCCGCGCAAGCCGGTCATCAACGTCCCGGGGTGTCCGCCGATTCCGACCGTCATCACCGGCGTGTTGGCGCATTACCTGACCTTCGGCGAAATCCCCGAGCTCGACAGTCTTGGCCGGCCGACGATGTTCTACGGCGACAGCATTCACGACCGCTGCTACCGCCGGCCGTTCTACGATCAAGGTATGTTCGCCAAGACTTTCGACGACGAAGGCGCACGCAAGGGCTGGTGTCTGTTCGAACTCGGCTGCAAAGGCCCGACCACGCACAACGCCTGCGCGACCACCAAGTGGAACAACGGCACCAGCTTCCCAATCGAATCCGGGCACGGTTGTATCGGTTGTTCCGAGCCGGATTTCTGGGATGCGGGCAGCTTCTACACGGCCTTGTCCGCGCCGGCCGATCCGCTGACGCTGGCTACATCGGCGACCGTTGCGGGCGCGGCGATCGGTGTCGGCATGTCCTTCGTCAATCGCGCCAAGAAGGGCGCCGCCAAATCGGGTCACGAGACCGCGACCCTCAAGGATCTGGAGAAATGACATGAACGAAGTGGAACTCCTGAATTGGGTCCGCGGTCCGGGTCTGAACATCGCCATCGGCATCTTTCTGCTGGGCACGATCTGGCGTTTGTTCGAGATCTACAGTCTGGGCCGCAAAAAAGATCTCTCCGCACCGCGGCACACGGCCGGCGCCTCGGGATGGAACACCATCGCCCGACGTTCGCTGGCGCCGCCGGGCATGCTCAAGCGTTCGCCGATCAGCTATATCGGCGGTTATGTCTTCCATGTCGGACTGGCCATCGTCGTGTTCCTGTTCGCGCCGCACATCGAACTCATCGAGAACCTGTTCGGCTTGTCCTGGCCGGCGTTGCCGTCCCAGGTGGTGGATCTGGCGACGGTGGTGACGTTGGCGGCCATGGTGCTGGTGCTGGTGGACCGCATCAACAAGCCGGTCAAGCGCTATCTGTCCACCGTCGAGGATTATTTCACTTGGGCGGTCACGTTCCTGCCGGTGTTGACGGGTTATATGGCCGTCAAGCATCTGCTGCTGCCGTACACCACCATGCTGGCGTTGCACATCCTCAGTGTGGAGATTCTGCTGGTGGTGCTGCCCTTCACCAAACTGTTCCATGTATTCACGCTGTTCATGTCGCGTTGGTACAACGGTCAAGCGAATGCTCACAAAGGGGTGCCGGTATGAGTGCGTCACTGGATAAAGGCGTCGCCGTACTGAAGGAAATGATCGACGCGCCCATCGCGAGTTATTTCGAGAGCTGTGTGCATTGCGGTCTGTGCGCCGAGGCCTGCCTGTTCTACACCGAGACCGGCGACCCGAAGTACACGCCCATCCACAAATTGGAGCCGCTGCGCCGCATCTACGAGCAGGAATACACGCTGCTCGGCCGTCTGGCAAAGCTGGTGGGTTTGTCCAAGCCGGTCACCGACGACGAACTCGAAGCATGGAAGGAACTGGTCTACAACAGTTGCACTCTGTGCGCGCGCTGTTCGCTGGTCTGTCCGGTCGGCAACGACATCGTCTATATGGTGCGCAAGTTCCGTGAAGGCATGGCGGTGTCCGGACACGCCCCGGACGGTCTGATCGGTGCGGTCACGCGCACCATCGAGATCGGCAGTCCCATGGGCGTGAAGCTGCCCGCGGTGCAGGCGCAGATGAAGCATGTGCAGGACGAGACCGGCATCGAAATCCCCATGGACAAAGAAGGCGCCGAATACATGGTGATGCTGTCGTCCATGGAGATCATGAACTTCCCGGAATACCTGGGCGCAATCGCCAAGATCATGAAACAGGCAGGCAAAACCTGGACGCTATGCTCCACCGCCTTCGAAGCGACCAACGCCGGCATTCAGATCGGCGTATCCGATCTGGCCAAGGTGATCGTCAACCGCATCGTCGAAGGCGCGGAACGACTCAAGGTCAAGACCGTCATCAGTCCCGAGTGCGGCCACGCTTACACGGCCCTGCGTTGGGACGGCGCCAATCTGATTGGTCGGCCGTACACCTTCAAGGTGCTGCACATCCTCGAAGTCCTCGACGAGTTCCGCAGCCAGGGCCTGCTCAAGACCGAGGGTTTCGAAACGACCCGCATGACGTTCCACGATCCCTGTCAATTGGGGCGTCGCGGCGGCGTGGTGGAACAACCGCGCAATCTGATGAACATGGTGACGAAGGATTTCGTGGAGATGGACGATCCCGGAAAATACAACTGGTGTTGCGGCGGTGGCGGCGGTGTCAGCGCCAATGAAGAGGCCGAGGAATTGCGGCTTGAAGTCTTCAAGATCAAAAAGCGGCAACTGGAGAACGTTGGCGCCAAGACCATGGTGACCGCCTGCGCCAACTGCCGCATCGTCTTGGAAGAGGGATTGGAACACTACCAGATGGATATTCCCGTGGTCGGACTGACCGAATTGATCGCCGAACATTTGGCTCCGGATAAATAGGGGCGAATAGTCGGCAGTGCAGGATGCGCGGTGCGCACACTGCCGTATGACATCGAAACCGGTGCGCGCGGCGCACCCCACAACAAGGAAAGCCGATATGGCCACACAACGCATCGTCGTCGATCCCATCACCCGCATCGAGGGTCATCTGCGCATCGAGTCGGAGACCGATGCCGAAGGGCTCATCACCCAGGCCTCCAGCTCCGGCACCATGGTGCGCGGCATCGAAATCATTCTGCGCGGCCGCGACCCGCGCGACGCCTGGGCCTTCGCCCAGCGCATCTGCGGCGTATGTACGCTGGTGCACGGCATCGCTTCGGTGCGCGCGGTGGAGAATGCGCTGAACTATGAAATCCCCGCGAATGCGCAACTGATCCGCAATCTCATGATCGGCGCGCAATATGTGCACGACCATGTGATGCACTTCTATCACTTGCACGCGCTCGACTGGGTCGATGTGGTGTCCGCGCTGAATGCCGATCCCAAAGCGACTTCGGCGCTGGCGCAGTCGATCAGTTCGTATCCGAAATCCTCGCCGGGTTATTTCTCCGACGTGCAGAAGAAATTGAAGACCTTTGTCGAAGGCGGGCAACTCGGCATTTTCAGCAACGGCTACTGGGGGCACCCGGCGTATAAACTGCCGGCCGAGGCGAACCTGATGGCGGTGGCGCATTACCTCGAAGCGCTGACGTGGCAGCGCGACGTCGCGCGTCTGCACACCATCTTCGGCGGCAAGAATCCGCATCCGAATTTCCTGGTCGGCGGTACGCCCGCCGCGATCAGCGTGCACTCGGAACACCAGGGCAAGGGCAAGGGTCCGCACTATCGCGGCGGCATGGGCGCCACGGCGGTGAACATGACCGGCTTGCGGCTCGTCAAGGAAATCATCGACGAGATGCGCGCCTTCGTCGATCAGGTCTATGTGCCGGATACGCTCGCCATCGCCTCGTTCTACAAGGACTGGGGCACGCAGGGCGAGGGCTTGGGCAATTTTATGACCTACGGCGATTTCCCCGCGCAAGGCCTGGACGATCCGAGCACCTATCTGGTGCCGGCCGGTGTGATTCTCGACCGCGATCTGTCGACCATTCACGAAGTGGATCTGAACGCGGAAGATCAGATTCAGGAATACGTCGCGCACTCCTGGTACAAGTACAAAGACGGCAAGGAGGCCGGTCTGCATCCCTACCAGGGCGAGACCGAGTTCGACTACACCGGTCCGCAACCGCCGTACGAACACCTCGATACCGCGGCGAGTTACTCCTGGCTGAAATCGCCGCGCTGGCGCGGCAAGGCCGTCGAGGTCGGGCCGCTGGCGCGCGTGTTGATGATGTACGCCACAGGCAATCCGCAGGCCAAGGAGTTGGTGGATTCCACGCTGCGCACGCTCGATCTGCCGGTGCAGGCGTTGTATTCCACGCTGGGTCGTACCGCGGCACGCACGTTGGAGACCAAGATCATCGTCGACGCGATGGATACCTGGTACAACAACCTCATGGCCAACATCAAGGCCGGCGATGTGCGCACTTTTAACGAGACCAAGTGGGACCCCTCCACATGGCCGAAGACCGCCAAGGGCGTCGGCTTCATGGAAGCGCCGCGCGGCGCGCTGGCACATTGGATCGTCATCAAGGACGGCAAGATCGACAACTATCAGGCCGTCGTACCGAGCACCTGGAACGCCGGCCCGCGCGACGTGCAAGGTCAGGACGGTGCCTATGAGGCAGCACTCGCCGGCCATCTGTTGCACGATCCTAAACAGCCCATCGAAATCCTGCGCACCATTCACAGTTTCGATCCCTGCATCGCCTGCGCGGTGCATGTCACCGATCCGGACGGCGAGGAGTTGGTGAAGGTCAAGGTGAAGTGAGGGTATTGGCGCAGTCATTGCAATCATGCATGAGAGCAGGCAAGGTTGTTCGACAATCTATTCGGGAGTAAACACATGCGAATCATCGATACATCTGTTCAGGACGCGCGTCCCTGCTCACTCTGGGAGAAGGACAGGATGAGGGCATTCACGAAACTGGTCATGTTGGTATTGCTGGGTGTTATCTCGCCGGTCGCGGGCGCGCATACTTTTGGTGCGGAAGGCGCCGGCTTCGTGGCCGGCATGGTGCATCCGCTGATCGGACTCGATCATCTGCTGGCGCTGATCGGCGCCGGCTTGTGGGCCGGTTGGTTGAGCGGTCGCGCGCAGTATCTGCTGCCAAGCGGTTTTCTCGCCGGCCTGTTCGGCGGTGCGCTGCTGGCCTGGGGTGGTGTGTATATGCCTTTCGTCGAACCCATGATCGTAGTCTCGGTGCTGGTGGTCGGTGTGCTGGCCGCCTCGGCGGCGCGTCCGTCCGCGATGCTGGGTACGGCGCTGCTGTTTGTCTTCGCACTGTTTCACGGGCATGCGCACGGCACCGAACTGCCGCAGACGGCACAGCCGCTGTTGTATATGCTCGGCTTGCTGATCGGTTCGGCACTGGTGCAACTGGCCGCGTTGCGGGTAGCCGTCGCGCTGCGCAGCAAACGACTGGCCATGCTGGGTGGTGGTTGGTTGCTCGGCAGTTAGCCTCTGCTGTCCTCGTAGGAGCGGCCTCGGGCCGCGAACGGTTCGGAGCAT
>JACREG010000164.1 GCA_016218375.1 Gammaproteobacteria bacterium | reverse complement strand
GGCCGCACCGGCCGTGGCCATCTTCCCCGGCCGTCGCACTTCCTGGTACACCAACGACACCATCTTCCGTCAGACCATGGGTATGCTCACCGGTTTGCTCGGCGCGGTCGATGCACCCGGCGCGGCATACTTCGGTGGCAACAAGGTGAAGCTCGGCAGCTTCAGTTGGGCCATCGAGCCGGTGGATCTCGCGCCGAAGTTCGACGACTTCGACAAGAAGTTCCCGTTGGCCAACCACGAAGACGGCGGTTATGTACACATGCGCGATGCCATCCTAAGCGGCACCGCCAATGTTCCGGTGAAGGGTTGGATGATCTATCACCAGAACCCGCTGGTCGGCGTGCTGGATTCCAACAAGACTTTGGACATGATGAAGCAGATGGATTTCATCGGCGTTATCGACATCCAACCGTCGCAGACCGCCTGGATGGCCGACATCATCCTGCCCGAGACCAGTTATCTGGAACGGCTCGATCCGGTGTGGACGACGCCGAATGCGCGGGCGTTCATGGCGATTCGCCAGCCGGTGGTGGCGACACAGGGCGAGGCCAAGCCGATCCTCGACATCATCAAGGGCATCGCGAAGGAAATGGACAAGCGCCATGAATTCGAAACGCCGCTCACCGAGGCCTTCGATTTCACCATGGAAGAGTACATCGATGCCCAGCTCAAGGGCACCAATGTCGATCGTGCTACGCTGCTGAAGGAAGGTATCTGGGTCGCGCCGACCAGTGGTATCAAGTTCGGCAAGTTCAGAAGCGGTGAAGAGACTTTGAAGACACCCTCGGGCAAGATTGAATTCGTCTCCGAGCGCCTTGCCCGCAACGGCTATCCGGCGCTGCCGACGTATGAGCCGCCGCGCGAGGAACCGGGTAAACAACGTCTGGTCACGGGCCGGCATGCGTGGTTCACCCATTCGTTCAACCAGAACAACAAATGGTTGAACGCGTTGTATCCGGAAAACGAAGTGTGGATCAATCCGGCGGTCGCCAAGGAGAAGGGCATCGACGACGGCGAATACGTTAAGGTGAAGAGTTCGCGCGGCGAAATTCGCATCAAGGCCAAGGTCACGCCGCGCATCCGCAAGGATACGGTGTTCATCTGCCACGGCTTCGGCGGCGAGAAAGGCGGGCAGACGACGCTAGCCGGTCGCGGCGGTCCCGATCAAGTGCTGATGGAAAGCGCCGCCGATGTCATCAGCAACAATCAGGCGATGCACGAGACCTTCGTCGAAGTCTTGAAGGCGTAAACGCTAAACGTCGGAGGAGTCGACCATGAACGAATCGGCAACGACCCAGGAAACCGGTGTGAGCCTGCCACGTTGGGTCAGCGGCTTCAAGGACGATTACCAGGCCATTCTCGTTCATGAATGGTCGCCGTATCTGGGTGCGATCCTGCTGGTGGTGGTGAATGCCGTGCTGTTGCTCAGCGGCTTGTTCTGGGGCGTGTTCGGCGGACTCAAGTTGTGGGGCGATTGGTTCAATCACTTCATCGGTCTCGCACCGCTACTGAATATCAAAGAGGAGTTGGAGAACCCGCTCCTGCAACGCATTTCGCTGATGGACATCACGCTCATTCTCGGCGCCTTTTCCGCCGCGTTGATGTCGCGGCAGTTCGCCGTGCGGCGGCCGCCGCCGCAGGAATATCTCAACGCCGCGTTCGGCGGCAGCCTGATGGGCGTGGGCGCCACGCTGGCCGGCGGTTGTACCACCGGCGGTTTCTTCACCCCGCTGATGTTCCAGTCGGCGTCCGGTTGGGCGATGTGGGCCGGCCTGCTGCTCGGCGCATTCATCGGCCTGAAGGCCTTGCTCTGGGAAATGGAAAACATCACCTGGGGCACGCAGGCGCCGCCGTTGAAGGAGAACCACGGTTTCAAACGCATCTCGCCGTGGCTGGGTTTCGCGGTGCTCGCCGGCATCGTCTGGTGGGCGACCTCCTGGTACGGTTCGGAAGACACCAAACTCGCGGCGCGCGGCGTGGTGATCCTGAGCGGCTTCGCTCAAGGCTTCATTCTGCATCGCTCGCGCTTCTGCACCGCACGCGCCTTCCGCGAACCGTTCATGACCGCCGAGGGCGAAATGACCAAGGCCATGATCCTGGCGTTGGCCGTCGGTATTCCAGTGTCTTCGTTGCTGCTGCAATACAAGACCGTCGATCCGTTCCTGGCGATTCCGCCGACCTTCTGGATCGGCGCGCTGGGCGGCGGTGTGATCTTCGGTTTCGGCATGGTGTTCGCTGGCGGTTGCGCCACCGGTTCGATGTGGCGCATGGGCGAAGGCCATCTCAAGTTGTGGGTGGCGGTGTTCTTCTTCGCCTGGATCGGTTCGATCTTCAGTGCCGTCGCGAAGAAGACCGGATTGATGGTGCGGGAAACCGATCTCGACCTGATGGTCGAAACGACCAAGGTCGGTTATCAAGCGTATATGCCGGATATGTTCGGCGGCTGGGGCTGGGTGTATCTGCTGAATTTCACTATTCTGCTGGTCTGGTATCTGCTGGTGCGCTATAACGAATCCACCGAGAAGTTCACCGTGCTATAGACGCATTCCGGCAGGGAATGGTCGGCGGAGTTATGTGCAACAACCATGCACTAGCGCACGAGGGATGAGCTGGCGATGGAAGACGTACTCAAAGAACTGCTCGATACGGAATTGCAGGCCGAGGCGTTGGTCAGAGAGGCCAATGCCCGCCATGAGCAAATGATCCGCGACGCACGCAGCGCGGTGTTGTCCGCCGAGCAGCGTTTCGCCGCGCGTATTCCCGAAATCCACAAGACCCACTTGCAGAAAATCGACGAGCGCGCCGAGCAGTCCATCGCCGAGCTGCGGCGCCGCTACGACGAGCGTCGCCGCGAATTGCGGGCCGTGGCCGAAGGACGCCAGCAAAGTGCGCTGGATGCCGCCATCGGCGTGATTACCGATCCCGAGCGGGAGTGACCATGGCGGGCGCGATCGCCAGCTACGCTTATTTGCACGCACGGGTCTCCGTGCTCGCCGAACAGTTGTTGCCCGCCGGGCGCCTGGAGGCATTGATCGTGGCGCCGCCCGGACAGGACACCGATCTTCTGCAATCGGCCGGTGTGGCGCTGACGGGCGAGCGCGACTTCGATCGACCGGCCGTGCTCGAACAACGCCTGATCGACGCCCTGGTGCGCGACTTCACGGTGTTGGCGCGAGCCCTGTCCGGCGTGCCGCGCGAACTGCTGATCTACTGGGCGCGCCGTTACGAACTCGGCAACCTCAAGGCCATCATCCGCGGCAAGACGAGCGAACAGCCCGTGGAAAAAATCCGCGACAACCTGCTCGATATCGGTCTCTTCGCCACGCTGCCCGTCGAAGACTTGTTGCGCACCGACGATGCCGCCGAACTACTGCGTCTGCTGGAGGCGACACCCTACGGCGACATCGCGCGCCAGGCACGGCGCATTTTCGAACAGCAGCAGGATGTGTTTGCGCTGGATGCGGCCATGGACCGGCGCTACATGGCCGGTCTGAGCGTCATGGCGCTCGATGCCGCCGACCGGCGCACCTTGCGCCCGCTGGTCGGCGCGATTCTGGATCGCTTCAACCTGGTCTGGCTGATGCGTTACCGGCTGGCTTATAACCTCACGCCCGCGGAGGCGTATTTCCTGCTGATACCTGGCGGCTATCGCCTGCGCGGCGCGGAACTGCAAGCGCTCGCGCAACTCGGCAGTTTCGAAGACATGCTGGCCAACCTGCCGGCGCCGCTGGCAGACGAGCTGGCGCACGCCAGTTGCATCAATACCGTGGACCGTCTGCTGGAGATGCAGATCGGTGCGGTGGCCGAATCGATTCTGCGTCATACCGCCTTCAATCTGGCACGCGCCTTCGCCTACCTGGTGCTGCGCGAACGCGACTTGTTACAGCTTCATGCGGTGTTGAAGGGCCGGCACTTGCAAATGAAACCCGATGCGATACGCCTGTCGCTGTGGGCGCCGCTCGCGGCGCTGGACACGGCCATGACGGCCGCGGCACCCTCCGGCACGGCGGCGGGCTGAACCTATGCGAACGCACACACTGGACAACTCGGCATGTTGATGCCCCTGAAAATGAAGCGGGTCGCGGTGCAGTTGCTGAGCGAGGATGCGGCGCTGGCCGCGCTGGTATTGGCCGAGTGCGGCGCCTTCAATCCGGAGACCGCCACGCTGCACGCCGAGGATCTGCCGGAGTTTCCCGGCGAACGCTATCGCGACCTGTATCGCAGTGCACAATCTTATCTGGATCGCATCCTGGCGCATTGCCATCTGCCCATGACGGCCTTGCCGCCGGGTCGTGTGCGGCATGTGCGCGAAGACGAACTGGCCAGCGTCGATGCCTGGCTCAGTCAGGTGTGGGCCAAATGCTCGGAATGTCAGGAAGGGATGCGGCGCATCGAGGAAGAGCAATAGCACATCGATCAACTGATTAACACCCTGAGCAAGGTTGAGACTCTGGACATCGACCTGGAGTTGCTGCAACGCGGCAAATCGTTTCTGGATCTGCGCATCGGCACGGTGCCGGTCGACAATCTGCGACGTCTGGAAGAGGCGCTGCACCTGGCGGGATTTCTGCTCACGGTGTTCCTGGTCCACGAGGGTACGGCGCAGGTGATCGCCGCCGGTCACGCCGGCAAGGAGGGCGAGATCGATGCGGTGTTGCAGGCGGCCGGTTGGCGCACGCTGGAGATCCCGACCGAATTCAGGGATCGTCCCGAGAAGGTGCGCGAACAGTTGCTGCGGCGCCGCGAACAGGTGGTCGAAGAGAACGCCACGCAGTGCCGCACGCTGGATAACACCCGTCAGGAATTCAAGGACCGTTTGATCGCCGCCGGTCACACCTTGACACTGGCCGCGCCGCTGGCGGAACTCGGCGAGGCATTGCGCGGGCGCGGTGCGCTGACATTGATTACCGGCTGGGTGCCGGCGCGTGCACTGTCGCGCCTGCAACAGGGACTCGAACAGCGCATGCAGCACCGCTTCGTGCTCAGCGTGCGCGATCCGTTGCCGCAGGAGCGCGATCAAGTGCCGTCGGCGCTACAGCATCCGCGTTTCATGCGTCCGTTCGGCGCGCTGGTGCGCAATTATGGCGTGCCGCGCTACGGCGAGTTCGATCCGACCTGGTTGTTCGCCATCACCTTCGTGGCGATGTTCGGCATGATGTTCGGCGATATCGGCCATGGCGCGGTGATCGTTGCCGGTGGCCTGGTGCTGTGGCGCCGGATCAAACCCTTCGGCAGCTTCACCACCGCGATCGGTGCGTCCTCCATGCTGTTCGGCGCGCTGTATGGCAGCGTGTTCGGCTACGAGGAGTGGTTGCATCCGCTGTGGATGTCGCCCTTGTCCGATCCCAATCGCATGCTGACGCTGGCCTTGTACTGGGGCATCGGCTTCATTCTGCTCGCCACCGCGCTGACCGTGCGCAACCGTCTGGCGGAAGGCCGTGTGCTGGAGGCCTTGCTCGACGGCAAAGGACTTGCCGGCATGCTGTTCTATCTCGGCGTGTTGTTCGGCATCTATCAAAAAATCGCGCACGGCCATTACGGGTTGGTCGAGACGCTGGCCAGTGTGCTGCCGCTCGCCGCCATCCTCGCCTATAAATGGCATGAAAACAAAATCCCGCTCGGCGAAAAAATTCTGGTGGTGCTCATCGAAGGCTTCGAAACGGTCATGGCCTATGTGGCGAATACCCTGTCGTTCCTGCGTGTCGCCGCGTTCAGTCTGAATCATGTGGCGCTGGCGATCGCCGTATTCACACTGGCCGATATGCTGGGCCAGACCGGTCACTGGATCACTGTGGTGCTGGGCAATGTGTTCATCCTGGTGATGGAAGGCGCCATCGTGGCGATTCAGGTGCTGCGTCTCGAATATTACGAAGGCTTCTCGCGCTTCTTCAGCGGCGATGGGCGTGAGTTCCGGCCGTTGGTGTTGAAGACGGCGCGGACGGATTGAGAGTGGCCGGTGGCCGCACAACTGTAAGGAGAGTGCTATGTACTGGTTGGTCGGTGTAATCACGCTGAGTCTGCTCGGCATCATGGCCTTGGGCGTCTATCTGGAGCTGTATCCCGTGCCTACGGGTCGTGCCACGCCGCGCTGGTGGAAAGGCACGGTCGGTATGAACCTGCTGACCTTCGTCGGCGGTTCACTGGGTTTGTTGCTGCTGGGCGTGCACGATGTGCTGGCCGAGGAGGCGGGCGCGGCGGGGCCGCTGAATGTTTCCGTCGGTCTGGGTCTTGCGCTGATCGGTATCGGCATTCCGACTGCACTGGCGACCGTCGGCGCTGGCTTGGCCGTGGGCCCGGTCGGCGCGGCGGCATTGGCGGTGATTTCCGAGAAGCCGGAGATGTTCGGCCGCACGCTGATTTATCTCGGCCTCGCCGAAGGTATCGCGATTTACGGTCTGGTGGTGACGATTCTGTTGCTCGGCAAGATCGGCTGATCGACGCAGGGACAGACATGAACCAGCAAACGCACGATGTAACCGCCACCCGCATGATCGCCCTGGGCGGTGCCGCGCTCACCGGCGGCTTCAACCTGATCGGCTTCGAGATCGTCGCCGATGCCACGCCGCAGGCGCTGGAGCAATTGCTCGCCGAATTGTTCACCACACGGCAGAAAGCGCTGGTGGTGGTCGAGGAGGAGCTGGCGCGCGGCAGCGGTCCCTGGTTGAAGCGCGCGCGCAACGAAGGTGGACGCGTCGTTGTGGTCGAAGTACCGCCGCTGCGCGCGCCGGCCAGTTACCGGCCGCCGGTGGAGGATCTCGTGGAAAGCATTCTCGGTCCCTCGGCGTTGGAGGAACGTTAATGGTCGCCGCGCAGTTACATGAACGTGGAGAAACGTGATTGTGAACACCGAGCAACAAGTTGAAACCTTGCAAAGTGCCCTGCTGGCGCGGGCGCGGGCGCTGGCCGACGAAACGCTCGCACGCGCCAAGCACGAGGCGGAGCGTATCGGCGCCGAGGCCGACACGCGTCTGCGTGTCCGCGAGGAATCCGAGCAGGCTTCGGCCAAGCAGCGTGCCGAGCGCGTCTACCGGCAGAAGGTGCAGGCCGCAGAGATCAAGATGCGCGCCGAGCTCGATCAATTGCGCTGGGCGCATGTGCAGCAGGTGCTGGATGCCTTGCAGGAACGCCTGACCACCCTGGTCGAGGACGACGCGGTGTACCTGCCGCTGCTCAAGGCGCTGATCGCGCGCGCCGCACAGGCCATCGAGGACGGCGACTTGGTCGCGCAGGTGAATGCACGCGACTACACGCGCTTGCAGGCGCATTGGTCGACACTGGCTGCGGAGTGGGTGCCGGGTAAACGCATCGTTCTGTCGCCCGAGGGCGAGGATTGCAGCGGTGGAGCGCTGGTGCGCAACCGCGACAACACCATCCGCGTCGACAACCGCTTCGAAGGACGCCTCGAACGACTGGCGGACGAATTGCAACGCATCATCGTCGAACGGCTGTTCGCCACCGCGACGCCTTTGGCGATGCGGGGGTAATCGAATGAAAAGGGTGTGTCATGGGTAGAATCGTCGAGATCAACGGCCCTATCGTCACCATCGAACTGCCCAACGTGCGGACCGGCGAGCAGGTCAAGGTCGGCAAGCTCGGCTTGGTCGGCGAGGTCATCGCCCGCGACGGCGAGCGCGCGGTGGTGCAGGTCTACGAGACCACCGAGTCCTTGTGTCCGGGCGAGGTCGCCGAGCCGCTGGGTTATCCGCTGTCGGTAGAGTTGGGACCGGGCCTGCTCGGGGAAATCTTCGACGGCGTGCAACGGCCCTTGACCAAGATCTTTCAGGAGAGCGGCGATCATATCGCGCGCGGTCTGAACATCGCACCGCTCAATCGCGACAAAGCATGGCACTTCGAGCCGGCGACGCAACCCGAACTCGGCGAGCGCATCGCCGCGGGTGCGCTGCTCGGCACCGTGCAGGAAACGCCCTCGATTCAACATCGCATCCTGGTGCCGCCGGATATCGAAGGCGAACTGATCGACCGCGCGCCGGCCGGCGATTACACCATCGAACAGGTCATCGCCCGGGTGCGCGACGGCAGCGGCCATATTCATGCGCTGAAGCTGTATCACCGTTGGCCGGTGCGCATGCCGCGGCCGTATCTGCACCGCGATCATGCCGCCGCGCCACTGATTACCGGGCAACGCATCCTCGATACCTTTTTTCCCTTGGTAAAGGGCGGCAAGGCCGCGGTGCCGGGACCGTTCGGCGCCGGCAAGACCGTCGTGCAACAGCAGATCGCGCGCTGGTCGAATGCCGACATCGTGATTTACGTCGGCTGCGGCGAGCGCGGCAACGAGCTGGTGGACATTCTCGAAACCTTTCCCGAACTCACCGATCCCAACACCGGCCGTTCGCTGATGGAACGCACGCTGCTGGTGGCCAACACCTCGAACATGCCGGTGGTGGCGCGCGAGGCCTCGGTCTACATCGGCGTGACGCTGGCGGAATATTTCCGCGATCAAGGTTACGACGTGGTGATGGTGGCCGATTCCACCAGTCGCTGGGCCGAAGCGCTGCGCGAAGTCGCCGGACGTCTCGGTCAGATGCCGGTGGAAGAAGGCTATCCCGCCTATCTCGCCTCGCGGCTGAGCGCCTTCTACGAGCGCGCGGGCCGCGTGCGCACCTTGTCCGGCGAGAGCGGATCGGTGACGCTGATCGGCGCGGTGTCGCCGCCCGGTGGCGATTTCTCCGAGCCGGTGACCAGTCACACCAAGGAGATCGTGCAGACCTTCTGGGCCTTGTCGAAAGAACTGGCCGACTCGCGGCATTATCCCGCCGTGGATTGGAACGACAGTTTTTCCGGCTACGTCGCCACCGTCAGCGGTTGGTGGGATCGGCATGTTGGCTTGGGTTGGAAGGAAAAGCGTGCCGAGGCGTTGGGTCTGCTGGCGCAGGCCGACGAACTGTCGCGCATCGTCAATCTGGTCGGCCCCGAGGCCTTGTCGCCGGTGCAGCGCTGGACGTTGGAAAGTTCCGGTCTGATAAAAGACGCGGTCTTGCAGCAGAGCGCGCTCGATCCCGTCGACAGTTATGCCTCGCCCGAGAAACAGTATGTGTTGCTGGAACTGATTCTGGAGATTTATCACCAGGGTCTCGACCTGCTCGGTCTCGGCGTGCCGGTGCAGGAATTACTGGTGCTGCCCATCCTGGGCCGCGCGCGGCGCATCAAGGGTGTGTTTCCGAGCGACAAGCTCGATGAACTGCGCGGCTTCGGTATGGAAATCCGCGCCGAGTTCGATCGTCTGCGCGACGAATATCGGCGCGCGGAGAAGACAGCGGTATGAGGTAGGCCACGAGAGTCTAATGAGGACACCATGAGCGCAAAAGAATACTGCAAATCCTCTTCCGCACGCGGCGGGTTGCTGTTCATGCGCAGTGTGCCGGACGTGGCGCTGGGCGATCGCGTGCTGGTGCGCGATCACAAGAATCGCAAGCGCAGCGGTCAGGTGATTCGTACCTCCAACGAGATGGTGTTGGTGCAGGTGTTCGAAGGCACCGACGATCTGGATCTGGAACGCACCTGGGTGCGCTTTCTCGGCGAGCCGGTGGAGTTGTCGCTGTCGCCGGAAATACTCGGCCGCATTTTCAACGGCGTCGGTCAACCGCGCGACCGGCGCCCGCCGCTGGTGTCGGGTTTGAAACGCAACGTCAACGGCGCGCCGGTGAATCCGGCGGCGCGCGCCTATCCGCGCGAGTTTATTCAGACCGGTATTTCCACCATCGACGGCCTCGACTCGCTGGTGCGCGGACAGAAGCTGCCGATCTTTTCCGGTTCGGGTCTGCCGCACAATCGACTCGCCGCGCAGATCGTGCGCCAGGCGAAACTGCTCGGCGAAGACACGCAGTTCGCCGTAGTGTTCGCCGCCATGGGCGTGTCCTATGACGACGCGCGGTTCTTCCAGGAGGATTTCGAATCCAGCGGCGTGCTCGGCAATGTGGTGATGTTCACCAACCTCGCCGACGATCCGCCCATCGAGCGCCTGATCCTGCCGCGCACCGCGCTGACCGCCGCCGAATATTTGGCCTACGATCTCGATATGCATGTGCTGGTGGTGCTCACCGACATGACGCACTACGCCGAGGCGTTGCGCGAGGTCGCCACCGCCAAGGGCGATGTGCCGTCGCGCAAGGGTTATCCGGGTTATCTGTACTCGGACCTCGCCGAGATCTACGAGCGTGCCGGACGCATCAAGGAACGGCGCGGCTCGATCACCATGGTGCCGGTGCTGTCCATGCCCAGCGACGACATCACCCATCCGATTCCGGACCTCACCGGTTACATCACCGAAGGCCAGATCGTGTTGTCGCGCGAGTTGCACAACCAGGGCATTTATCCGCCGGTGCATGTGCCGCCGTCGCTGTCGCGGCTGATGAAGGACGGCGTCGGCAAGGACTTCACCCGCGAGGATCATCCGCACGTCGCCAGCCAGTTGTATGCCTCGTATGCGCGCGCGCTGGAGGTACGCAATCTGGCCTCCATCATCGGCGCCGAGGAACTGACCGAGGCGGATCGTCAGTTTCTGGCCTTCGCCGATGCCTTTGAGAAGCGTTTCATCCGTCAGAGCGAGGACGAGGACCGCACCATCTTCGACACCTTGAACCTGGCCTGGGAGCTGCTGTCGTTGTTGCCGCCGGCTACGCTGTCGCGCGTCAGCGACGATGAGTTGCGCAAGTACCATCATTATTCGACGCAGATGGCGGTGGATGCGGCGTGATTAAAGTAACCTGGGTTGAGCGCAGCGAAACCCGGGAAGCGTAACAAGCGATTCTAAATCCCTGGGTTTCGCTGCGCTTAACCCAGGCTACGACAGGTTCTTTGTATGGCAAAGCGGCTCAAAATCCCCCCGACCAAGAGCGCGCTGCTCGCGCTCAAGCGCCAGGTCGCGTTTCTGGTGCAGGGTCACGACCTGCTGGAGCGCAAACGCGAGCTGTTGACGCGCTTGGTGTATGAGCGTCTGGCTCAATATCGCAAGTTGCGCAAGGAAGTCCGCACGGCGTTCGAGGAGGCGTATCACTGGCTCGGCATTACGCACATGCGCATGGGCAGCCGCATGTTGGCGCAGGCGGCATTGGGGCTGAAGCCCGCGATCACGATCAACATCCTGCCGCGCAGCAGTATCGGCGTGGAATATCCGGCGGTCAGCGCCGAACCCTTGCCGCTGCAGGCGGTCGGCCTGCTGTGGACCGACCCGGCCTTCGACGAATCGCGCTCCCGGCTGGTGCAGGTCGCCGTGCTGCTGGCGCGGCTCGGCGAGGCGGAGACGGCCTTGTGGCGTCTGCTGGCGGAACAGCGCAAGACGCAGAAGCGCGTCAACGGACTCAAGTACAACATCATCCCGCGTTACCGCGACACCATCCGCTTCATTCAGTCGAGTCTCGAAGAAGAAGAGCGCAATGCCCTGTTCCAGATGAAAGTGCTGCGCGAGCACATGACGGCCGAGGACGAAGGATGAGGGCGCGTGGGCACGGCAGGGTAATCATGCACGCTGTGCCGATAGTGCTCGCGCTCGCGGCGGCGAGCCGTGCGGCGGCGGAAGAACCGCCCTATGGCAAGCTGTTGCACGACACCGAATGTCTGACCTGTCACACGCCGGCGCAGTACACCCGCGCCAAACGGCTGGTCAATTCCCTGGACGAACTGCGCAAGCGTGTCGCCTATTGTCGCGACGATGTCGGCGCGGAATGGGATGCCGCCGAGACCGAAGACGTCGTGCGTTATCTCAATACCCGCTATTACCGGTTCTGAGGGTTGCTAATAATCCAGGCTAGAGCAAGCCCAGGCTCAATTGCGGCACATAGGTGACGATGGCCAGCCACACCAGCATGATGGCGAGGAACGGCAAGCTGGCGACGAACAGCGACAGAATGGGTTTCTGAAAGCGTTGGCTGGCGATGAACAGATTGATGCCCACCGGCGGCGTGCAATAACCGATTTCGAGATTGGCGAGAAAAATAATCCCCAAGTGTACGGGGTCGACGCCGAACTGTTGCGCCAACGGCAGTAGCAGCGGCACGACCACGACGATGGCGGAGAAGATATCCATCATCGCACCCACCACCAGCAGCGCGAGATTGAGCAGCAGCAGGAACTGCAACTGGCTGTCGACATTGGCGCGCACCCAATCCAGCAGGTGCATGGGAATCTGCGCGTCGATGAGCAGGTTGGTGAGGCCCATGGCCACGCCGAGAATGACCAGGATGCTGCCGACCAGCACGCTGGTCTCGCGCAGGATAGGCGCGAGCTGACGGCGTAGCGACAGACTGTGGTGAATCCACGTTTCCAGCAGCAACACATAAGCGGCGGTGCAGGCGGCGGCCTCGCCGACGGTGACGAAGCCGCCGAAAATACCCCACACCACGCCGACCGGCAGCAACAGATCCCATACACCTTCGCGCAGCGACTGGCGCAGGACAGCCGCTTTGAACGTCTGCCGCGGGATGTTCAGGCGCACGCCGATGAACATGCAGTACAAGCCCATCAGCGACAGCAGCAACAGACCCGGCAGCAGGCCGGCGAGAAACATCGTATCGATGTTCACGCCGGCGACGATGCCGTACAACAGCACCGGCAGACTCGGCGGGAACAGCAGGCCGATGGAACCCGAGCCGGTGAGTAATCCCAAACTGAACCGTTGCGGATAACCGACGCTGGTGAGCATCGGCAGCAACAGGCCGCCCAAGGCCAGGATGGTCACGCCCGATGCGCCGGAAAAGGCGGTGAAGAAGGCGCAGGCCAGCAGCGCGACGCCGGCGATGCCGCCCGGCAGCCAACCGACCAGCGCGTTGAACATGCGGATCAGACGCTGCGGCGCGCCGCCGGCGGCGAGCGCCACGCCGGCGAAGGTGAACAAGGGAATGGCGGTGAGATTCGGCGAGGTCGCCAGACGATTGAGTTCGATGATAAGCACCGCCGGATCGAGATCGGCCTGATGCGTGGCGAGCAGTCCGCCGGCGCCGAGCGCGACGAACAGCGGCAGACCGAGGGTTGCCAGCAGCACGAGCAGCAGCGTGAGCGCGATGGTCATCGTGCGTTATGCCGTGTCGGTCCCGCCAGAACGGCGAGCAGAAAATGCAGGGCGAGCAGGCCGAATCCGACCGGGATAATCAGATTGAGTGCGGCCTGCCAGCGTTCCGCGTCCGCGGCATAGCGCCATTCGTCCAACCAGAAGCGCGCCGCCGCTTGCGTCAACGCGGCGCACACCAGCGCGGCGATGCCGTTCAACGGCCGGTGCAGACGCTCCAGCCAATGCTCGGGTAGCCAGGTCGCGAGCGAATCGATACGGATATGCCGTTGCGAATCGGCGGCGAGCGCTGCACCGAAGAAGGTGATGTACAACACCAAGTGACGGGCGAGGGTGTCGGCGACCGGCAGCCCGGTGGCGAACAGATTGCGCGCGACGATCTGGCCCAGCGTGAGCGCGATGAGCGCCAGCAGACTCAGACCCGCGAGCGCGGTTTCCGTCCGCGTCAGCAGACGACGGAAACGCTGTATGCCACTGCGCAGTCGGTTGTGCATCATGCCGGGGTCGCTACCCTTGCGAGACGGAGCAAGGCCATCTATTGCGGATGCCCTGCACGGAGTGCCTTGAGTTGGACCCACGTGCGTTCATACAGGTCTTTCGGAATATACCCGCTGGCGGTCAGTTCGGCGGCGGCGTCGTCACGCATGCGCAGCAGTTCCTGCCGATCGACCTGTTCCGGCTTCAGCACGAATTTCAAACCTTCCTGCTTGAGTACGTCTATGCTCTTGGCATTGTCGACACGGGTGGCGGCGATCAGCTTCTCGCCGGTCTCGCGGCCGGTTGCGGCGAGCAGGGTTTGCAGATCGGGCGGCAGACTGTCGAAGAATTTATTGGAAACCACCAGGCCGCCGATGCCGTTGGTCAAGGGCAGGTCGACGACATACTGCGTCTTGGTGAACCATTGCAGCGCGATGGAGGCCAGCGGCGTGCAATACACCGTGTCGATGAGTCCGGTCGACAGGCTGGTGAACACGTCGGTGATCGACAGCGGCACCGGCGCGAGTTCGCTGGCGCGAAACATCGCCTCGCCGAGCGCATCGCCCTGCCACAGCCAGATGCGGCGTTGCTTCAGATCGTCGAAGGTATCGATGGGCTGTTGCGAGAAGAAATACACGAAGCCGACTTCCATCCAGCCCAGCAGCCGATAACCGTGATCTTTGAAGCCGGCCTCGAACTCGGGCATGAGCGTGGCGCGAACTTGATCGATCTCGGCGTAGTTATCGAACAGGAACGGTAGTTCCAGCACCCGCGCCGGTGAATACATTTGGCCGATGCCGTAGCCGGTGAAGGCGCCGCCGTGCAATTGACCGAAACGCATCTTCTTCAGCACGTCCGGTTCGTCGCCCTGCACACCGCCCGGATAGAACTTGAATTCCAAACGCCCCTGGCTGCGTTCTTTGACCGTTTTTCCCCAGTCTTCCAGCAGGTTCATCCAGGTCGAGCCCTGCGGCGCGAGCGTGGCGAATTTGAGGGTGTATTCGGCGGCGGAGAGATTCGCCGACAGCAGAGTGAGTGCGCAGAATAAAATCAAGGGGTCAGAGTACTTGAAACCCCGTATGAAGAAAAACAATGTGCGTTTCAAGTACTCTGACCCCTTGACCTTGATCTTCATCAAAACCACTCCGCTTCTTTACTCAACATGTACTGCGCGCGTTGTTTGGCGACCCGGTTGGCGAAGGCCATGTCGGGGAACAGATCGTCCGGCGCGGCGACCACTGCCGTAAGGCGTTGGTGGAAGGCGTTGCGGTCGAGTTGCTGACGGGCGAGGAATTCCGCGTACAGCACATCGGTTATGAGCAACTTGCCGTCGGTTGCCGTGCGCGCCTGGGCGAAGTGCCGTTCCGACTGCGCGAAGTCGCCGCCGAACATCGGTGCGCGGCCGCCGTAATACACACCGAAGAACAGATGCGGTCCGCCGTAGTAGTAGTTTTCATCGAGGGCGAGCACGCGCTGCATCAACGCCGCGGCGCGCGCCAACTGGGCGATGCTACGCGGATCGGTGCGGTGTACGTCGGTGCGTTTGGCCATGCAGGACGCGCTCCAGAACAACGCCGGTACCTGACGCGCGGTGGTCGTGCTCAGTGTCTGTTCCAATTCCGCCAGCGCCGCGCGTTCCGGATCGGGCACGAAACCCTGGCTGGTCAACGCCGCCTTGGCGTGTTCCAGGCAACGCGTGTACAACGCCACCGCGCGTTCGGGATTTTTCAGTTCGACGAAGCTGTAGCTGTAGCCGTAAAAGCCTTGCGCCAGATACAAATGCAATTGCGTATTGCGCGGGTCTTTGATGCTCATGCCTTCGAGCATTTTCAACGTGGCGGGGATCGCGTCGCGCGCCAGTTCCAGATCGGTCTCACGGTTCATCGCCGTAAAGCCGCCATCCATCAACGGCATGGCGCCGCGCACCACGATCTGGCTGGTGGAGCAGCCGGAGAGCAGTGTGGCCAGGAGCAGCAGGGCAGTGACGAGGCCGCCTTGGCCAAGCTTGGATAGACGGGCTGTCATAGGTTCCTCCGGGATGCGTTGGACGGCCGGCCATTGCTGTCGTCGGTGATCGTCGCTGTGCGCTACCTTAACGCATTTGCGGAGGTATCGGAATGGCGGGAACGGGCATGATATGACCTCTACACACAAAAATCGGGATAGGTTCGCCTGAGAAATATCTTCCTGGCATATGCCAGACCAGGAGTCAGTGTTCGTTCAGGTTTTCATCGCGCAGGAGGGCGTTGGGTTGCGTTATGGCGGTCACGGCAGTATTTCTGGATTTTAGGGGAAGGGGCGTTTATTCTTCCTGAGCACCCTGGCATTCAAGGGAAAGGACGTTTATTCCTATACTCCTAAACATAGAATGAAATCGATGTTGATCTATTTCCCACATATCCCAAAAGCCGGTGGGCAGACTTTACTTCAATGCCTATACAGAATTTTTGGCTATCAACAGTGCATCAAGGTTTGGGATCCAAATTTTGGTGCGGATGTTAGTCCCAAGGGATTTAGGGATTTTAATGAAAATCAATTTGAAGGTATGTCTGCTGTCGTGGGTCATCTATCCCTAAGAAACTTTTTTGCTAATAATTACGCCAGAAATCAGTTTGAAAATGGGAATGTAAAAATATTAACCTCGGTCCGAAATCCAATCGAGAGAATAATTAGTCTCTATAATTTCATCGTATTTAACGAGAGGCATCCAGATTATGAGGTCACGAAGAAAATATCGCTGGTAGATTTCGCAATTAATCAGCCGGCTAATTTTCAGTATAACTTTCTGAGGACTGATGACAAGTCAACATTAAATCGTATCTTTGAAATAATGGACGTTTTCCCTGTTGAGAAATCGATTGATGGGTTTTCCAAATACTTTGAAGAAACCCGCGACATAATAATAGAGGGCTTGGAAATACAAAATAGATCTATAGATCGTGCAAAAGGTGGGAAGCTCCTGTCGTGTAATGATCTTCCAAGAGATGTTGTTTTTGAGCTAAAGGAAAAACATAAGATTGATTTTAATTTGTACAGTAAATCGCGGGTTCGCGCTTGAATTCGCAGCGAAACAAGGGAGTAGCTCAATTTTATTTTTGGAGGATCTTTATATGAAAACACAGGCATTCATGCTTGCTTTGCTCACGACATGCGCATCCGGCCTCACATCCGCTGCAGAATATCCCAGCGAGCCGACGTTCGATATGCTGACGGTGCAGAATAAATCGGGTGGGAACCCCTGTTTTACCCGGCCACCCCCGAGGACATGGTGTTACGCATAATCTCGCCAAACTTGGAAAACGCCGGGATATCATTTGGCACTGGTTCAAGCTCGCCGTTTCAGTCGGCAATGAGGCGCTGGGTCATTGGCAAGGACGCGGCGCCAGAAACGGGGGCCAACGCTGGCTCGTGGTACGAGCTACAGTGGTTTAACGATAGCGGCGCGTGGCAGGGAACGGCCTACGGCTGCGTGCGTAAGAACGACGAGTACGCAACTGGCT
>JACREG010000162.1 GCA_016218375.1 Gammaproteobacteria bacterium | reverse complement strand
TCGGCCAGATAGGTGTGATACCAACTGTTGATGTTGTGCACATAGCGGTCGCGTGCCGCCTTGAGCGCCGCCCAATCGAAGCTGTGCGCGCCGAGATTGAAACCGTAACCGGCGGCATCCTCCAATGCCTGCGCCAGACCGGCGCCGAACCACATCACCTTCTTGGGCACGCAGCCGACATTCACGCAGGTGCCGCCCAGTGGTCCATGCTCGATCACCGCGCATTTAGTGCCGTAGCGCGCGGCGCGCTCGGCCACCGACAAACCGCCGCTGCCCGCACCGATGGCAATGAGATCGTAGTGCTGGGTCATGGGCGCTCCTTCCGCGGAATGATCCGCATTCTAGCAGGCCGTGTGTCAATTTCGGCAGGCATTTCCCGACACCGCGGCCGGACTTTGGTTGGCCTTGCGGACGCGTGCTAGAGTACAGGTCAATCACCTTCGGCACCCTCGACACCCACGTTGAAAATCCTACGAGGAACTCCATGAGCGACAACCCGCTGCTCGGCCTGACCGGCCTGCCGCCGTTTTCCCGGATACAACCCGACCACGTCGAGCCGGCCCTCGATGCGCTGCTCGCCGAGTGCCGCGCCACCGTCGCGCGCGTGCTCGCGGACAACGGCACATACACCTGGACGAACCTGATCCAACCCATCGAAGACGTCGAGGACACACTCTCGCGCGCCTGGTCGCCGGTCGGCCATATGAATTCCGTGGTGAACTCCGAGGCACTGCGCGCGGCCTACAACGCCTGTCTGCCGAAGCTGTCGGAATACGGCACGGAGATGGGTCAGAACGAAACCCTGTACCAAGCCTACCGGCAGATCGCCGACGGTGCCGAGTATGCGCGCCTCGATACTGCGCAGCGCAAGATCGTCGACAACGCCCTACGCGATTTCAAGTTGTCCGGCATCGCACTCCCGCCCGCGCAGCGCGAACGCTACAAAGCCGTGATGCAGGAACTGTCCTCGCTGCACGCCAAGTTCGAGGAGAACCTGCTCGACGCCACCAACGCCTGGAAGCTCCAGATCACCGACACGGCGCGCCTGACCGGCCTGCCCGACAGCGCCATCGCGCTCGCCAAACAGACTGCCGAACGCGACGCGTTGGAAGGCTGGCTGTTCAATCTGGAATACCCGTCTTATTACCCGGTGCTCACCTACGCCGACGACCGCGCGCTGCGCCGCGAGCTGTATACCGCCTATGTGACGCGCGCCTCCGACGAAGGCCCGCACGCCGGGCAGTGGGACAACGGTCCGATCATGGAACAGATCCTGGCGCTGCGTCACGAGGCCGCGTGTCTGCTCGGCTTCGCCAATTATGCCGAACGCTCCATCGCCACCAAGATGGCGCAGAGCACCCATCAAGTGATGCGCTTCCTCACCGACCTCGCTGATCGCTCGCTACCCCGCGCCATCGCCGATCTCGACGAGCTGCGCCGCTTCGCCCGCGAACTGCATGGCGCAGTGGAACTCGAATCCTGGGACATCCCGTATTACTCCGAGAAACTGCGTCAGCACAAATACGCCATCTCGCAGGAAGAGTTGAAGCCGTACTTCCCGGAGTCGCGCGTGTTGCCGGGCATGTTCGCCGTGGTGAATCGTTTGTACGGACTGGATATCACCGAAGTACAGGGCGTCGACGCCTGGCATCCCGACGTGCGCTTTTTTGAAATCCGCGATGCGGCAAAACAGGTGCGCGGACGCTTCTATCTCGATCTCTACGCGCGCCCGCACAAGCGCGGCGGCGCCTGGATGGACGACTGCATCGCGCGGCGCATGACCGTCGGCGGCCTGCAAACCCCGGTCGCGTATCTCACTTGCAATTTCTCGCCGCCGCTCGGCAACGACCCCGCATTGTTCACCCACGACGAGGTCATCACGCTGTTCCACGAGTTCGGCCACGGGCTGCATCACATGCTCACCCAGGTCGACTACGCCGGCGTGTCCGGCATCAATGGCGTGGCCTGGGATGCGGTCGAGCTGCCCAGCCAGTTCATGGAAAACTGGTGCTGGGAACGCGAGGCCTTGGATCTCATCGCCGGGCATTACCAGACCGGCGAGCCGCTGCCGCAACAACTTTACGAGCGCATGCAGGCGGCGAAGAATTTCCAGTCGGCCATGCAAATGGTGCGGCAGTTGGAATTCTCCATTTTCGATTTTCGCCTGCACCGCGATTACGATCCGGCCAAGGGTGGGCGCGTCTACGAAATCCTCAACGAAGTGCGCAAGCAAGTCTCCGTGGTGCGGCCGCCGTCGTTCAACCGTTTCCCGCACAGCTTCTCGCACATCTTCGCCGGCGGTTACGCGGCGGGTTACTACAGTTATAAATGGGCCGAGGTGCTGTCCGCGGATGCCTTCGCCGCCTTCGAGGAATCCGGTATTTTCGACCGCGACACCGGCCTGCGTTTCCTCACCAGCATCCTGGAACGCGGCGGCTCGCGCGAACCCATGGAACTGTTCGTCGACTTCCGCGGCCGCGAACCGACCATCGATGCGTTGTTGAGACATTCGGGCCTCGCGGCCTGAGACGCACGCGTGAAAATCGCTACCTGGAACGTGAACTCCCTGCGCGTGCGTCTGCCGCAGGTGCTGCAATGGCTGGAGAGCGAACAGCCCGATCTGCTCGCGTTACAGGAGACCAAACTCACCGACGATCAGTTTCCGGCGACGGATTTCCTCGCCGCCGGTTATCACGCCGTGTTCTCCGGACAGAAGACTTATAACGGTGTGGCGATTCTCAGTCGTACACCCGTAACCGATATCGTGACCGACATCCCCGATCTGGAGGACCCGCAGCGCCGCGTACTCGCGGTAACGTATGGCGATGTGCGCTTGATCGATCTGTACGTCCCCAACGGCGAGTCGGTGGAATCCGACAAATATCAGTACAAACTCAATTGGCTCGCCAAACTTCATGCTTGGCTGAAGTCAGAACTCCAACGACATGCAAAACTGGTGGTCGTTGGCGACTTCAACATTGCGCCCGCGGATGCGGACGTACACGACCCCGCGGCCTGGAAGGACAGTGTGTTGTGTTCAGAACCCGAACGCGCCGCCTTGCAACGGCTGCTTGATCTCGGTCTGTGCGACAGCTTCCGCCGTTTCGAACAACCCGAAAAAAGTTTCTCCTGGTGGGATTACCGCATGAATGCCTTCCGTCGCAATCTCGGTCTGCGCATCGATCATATCCTCGCGAGCACGGCGCTGTGCGAGGCCTGCACTACCTGCCGCATCGATAAAGTCCCGCGCGGCTGGGAACGGCCGTCGGACCACACGCCCGTGATCGCGGAGTTCGGCCTATGATCTACCGCGACCTGCGCGACTTCATCCAACAGCTCGAACGCCAAGGCGAGTTGAAACGCATCACGCATGAAATCGATCCCTATCTGGAAATGACCGAGATCTGCGACCGCACCTTGCGGGCGGGTGGGCCAGCGCTGCTGTTCGAGAACCCCAAAGGTCATTCGATCCCGGTGCTCGGCAATCTGTTCGGCACACCGAAACGTGTTGCGCTGGGTATGGGCGAGGACTCCGTCGATGCGCTGCGCGAAGTCGGCAAGCTGCTCGCGTTTTTGAAGGAGCCCGAGCCGCCCAAGGGCATGAAGGATGCGTGGGAGAAACTCCCGGTGTTCAAAAAAGTGTTGGACATGGCGCCGAAACTCATCAAGGGTGCGCCGTGTCAGGACTTCATTCTTGAAGGCGACAATGTCGACCTCAGTAAATTTCCGATCCAGACCTGTTGGCCCGACGATGCCGGTCCGCTCATTACCTGGGCGCTGGTATGCACGCGCGGGCCGCACAAGGAACGGCAGAACCTCGGCATCTATCGCCAGCAAGTGATCGGCCGCAACAAAGTCATCATGCGTTGGCTCGCGCATCGTGGCGGTGCACTCGATTATCGCGATTGGCAGCAGGCGCATCCCGGCGAACCGTTTCCCGTCGCCGTGGCGCTCGGCGCCGATCCGGCGACGATTCTCGCTGCGGTCACGCCGATACCGGACACGCTCTCCGAATATGCCTTCGCCGGTTTGCTGCGCGGCTCGAAGACCGAACTCACCAAATGCATCACCCACGATCTACAAGTCCCGGCCAGCGCCGAGATCGTGTTGGAAGGCTTTATTTATCCGGGCGAGGAGGCCGACGAAGGCCCGTTCGGCGACCACACCGGTTATTACAACGAAGTCGACCGCTTTCCGGTGTTCACCATCGAACGCATCACCCATCGCCGCGAACCGATCTATCACAGCACCTACACCGGCCGGCCGCCCGACGAACCGGCCATCCTCGGCGTCGCGCTCAACGAAGTGTTCGTGCCGATTTTGCAGAAGCAGTTTCCGGAGATCGTCGATTTCTATCTGCCGCCGGAAGGCTGCTCGTATCGCGTCGCCTGCGTGAGCATGAAGAAACAATATCCCGGCCACGCCAAGCGCGTGATGTTCGGCGTGTGGAGTTTCCTGCGCCAGTTCATGTATACCAAATTCGTCATCGTCACCGACGACGACGTGAACGTGCGCGACTGGCAGGACGTCATCTGGGCCATGACCACACGCATGGACCCCGTGCGCGATACCACCCTCGTGGAGAACACGCCCATCGATTATCTGGACTTCGCCTCGCCGGTCTCAGGACTCGGCGGGAAGATCGGCTTCGA
>JACREG010000161.1 GCA_016218375.1 Gammaproteobacteria bacterium | reverse complement strand
CGCGATGCCGGTGTCGACATCGACGCCGGTGCCGCCCTGGTCGAACGCATCAAACCGGCGGTCGCACGCACCCAGCGCCCCGGCGTGCTCGGCGGCCTGGGCGGCTTCGGCGCGCTGTTCGAACTGCCGGTCGACCGTTACAAACAGCCGGTGCTGGTGTCCGGCACCGACGGCGTCGGCACCAAGCTCAAGCTGGCCATCGAACTCAACCGCCACGACACCATCGGCATCGACCTGGTCGCCATGTGCGTCAACGACATTCTGGTCACCGGCGCCGAACCGCTGTTCTTCCTCGATTACTACGCCACCGGCAAGCTGGAAGTCGAAGTCGGCGCCAGCGTGATTTCCGGCATCGCCGCCGGGTGCGAACAGGCCGGCTGCGCCCTGGTCGGCGGCGAGACCGCCGAAATGCCCGGCATGTACGACGCCGGCGATTACGACCTGGCCGGTTTCTGCGTCGGCGTGGTGGAGAAGGCACGCATCATCGACGGCAGCGCGGTGCAGGTCGGCGACGCACTGATCGGCATCGGCTCCAGCGGCCCACATTCCAACGGCTATTCGCTAGTGCGCAAGATCGTCAGCGTCAGCGGCGCCGATCTGAACATGGCCTTCGACGGCGCGACGCTCGGCGAACGCCTGCTGGCGCCGACGCGCATCTACGTCAAACCGCTGCTCAAGCTGATGGAAACCGTCGACGTACACGCGCTCGCGCACATCACCGGCGGCGGCCTGCTGGAAAACATCCCGCGCGTCATGCCGGACAATACCCGCGCCGTGATCTCCGCGTCGTCGTGGCAACGCCCGGCAGTGTTCGACTGGTTGCAGGAACAGGGCAACGTCGCGGACAACGAGATGCACCGCACTTTCAACTGCGGCATCGGCATGGTGTTGGTGGTCGCCGCGGCTCAAGTCGATGCGGTGATAAATGCGTTGCAGTCAGCCGGCGAATCCGTCTGGCGCATCGGTCAAATCGAAACGGGCGACGGCGCACCGCACGTGGACATGGTCGACTGACACCTGCCAGGGGACAGGTTTAAACCTGTCCCCGTCTCACCCTCTATGCACAAACTCCCCATCGTCATCCTGATCTCCGGTCGCGGCAGCAATATGCACGCGATCCTGGAGCAGTCCGCGCGCGGCGCACTTGCCGTCGATATCCGCGCGGTCGTCAGTAACAAACCCGACGCGCCCGGTTTGGCGACCGCACGCGCCGCGGGCATCCCTACCGAAGTCGTCGATCATCGCGACTACGACACGCGCAACGATTACGATAGCGCATTGCAAACCGCCATCGATCGTTACCAACCTGCACTGGTGGTGCTCGCCGGTTTCATGCGTATCCTCACGCCAGTGTTCGTGCGTCACTATCAAGGTCGATTGATTAACATTCATCCGTCCCTGCTGCCGGCGTTTCGCGGCTTGAACACGCATCGGCGCGCGCTCGAAGCCGGTGCGACCGAACATGGCGCCAGCGTGCACTTCGTCACCGAAGAACTCGATGGCGGGCCGGTGATCGTGCAGGCCAGGGTGTCCGTGCACACCGACGACACGGCCGACACCCTGGCCGCGCGTGTGTTGAATATCGAACACCGTTTATATCCCACCGCCATCGACTGGTTCGCCGCGGGTCGTCTGCGTTATCGCGAGGGCGCGGTGTGGCTGGACGACCACGCGCTCACAGCGCCCATCCAGCTCGATCTCGGCAACGCGGATACTTGATATGCGCGCGCGCCTACGCCACGCCCTCGCCGCCTTGATCTGCCTTGCGACTGTCTCCGCAACGCACGCCGCCGATGTACTCCCAGATATGCTCCCGGACATACTTCCGGATGCTCTCCAAAATGTATTCGGAGATTTCCAAGCGACCTATCAACTGCGCGTCAACAGCTTCGTCATCGGCGAAACTCAAATCGATCTCGCCGCGCAAACCGACGGCCGCTACATCTACAGCTCGCACACCCGTTCCACCGGCCTGGCGCGCATCTTCCGCAACGACAAAGTCGAAGAGTCGAGCTTGTTCAAACTGCACAAGCAACGCATCCGCCCGCTGGAATACCGCTTCGATCACACCGGCAGCAAAAAGGAACGCCACGCCTACCTCAAGTTCGACTGGACCGCGGGCAAAGTCGCCAACACCGTGGAAGGCCATACGTGGGAGATGCAAATCCCCGAACACGCATTGGACAAACTGGTCGTGCAACTCGCCGTGATGATGGATCTCGCCGCCGGCAAGCAGGAACTCGCGTATGCCATCGCCGATGGCGGTAAACTCAAGGATTACCGCTTCGCCATTGTCGGCAAGGAAACCCTGCACGTCCCCGCCGGCAAGTTCGAAGCACTCAAGCTCGAACGCCTGCGCAAGGACAACGACCGCACCACCTACTTCTGGTGCGCGCCGTCGCTCGGTTATCTGCCCGTGCGCATCAAGCAGATCGAGAACGAGGATAACGTGACCTATCTGAGCGAGCTGAAGCGGACAACGCTCGGCGGACAGCCGGCAGCGCCATCGCCGCACGAGAAATAAGTCGGCGCAGCGTATTGCACCGGGTGTTTTACTCGCCGCACTCAACCGCATCCACAGAATCGCCGCCGCCCCAATCCATCGGATAGACGCCCCGTTCGACACAACGATGGAAGGTCGAATACGGCCAATCCCTCACCCGCTCGACCAAGCCATGCCGCACCGGATTGAAGTGCACGTAATTCATATGCGCGCGATAATCCGCCTCGTCGCGAATGAGATGCTCCCAAATGCGGCGCTGCCAGATACCGCGCTCGCCACGCCGCCGACGGATCTCTGAATGGAACTCCACAGCCGGTAGATTCCGGGCGAAGAACGCCTTGATGAGTCGCCAGCGCAGCGTGTAATTCGCATCGCCATGCGGGAATTCAAGGACGCAGTGCAGATGTTCGGGGAGCACAACCCAGGCATGGATTATGAACGGATGCGCGCGACGGACTTGCGCCACACTCTGGCGGAGCAGCGCGATGTGCCGGGTCAGAACGTCGTTGCCGTTACGTTTCAGGAGCGCAACAGTGAAAAAGTAGATACCCCCCGGATGGCGGGCACGGCGGTAGTCGGGCATGACGGGAATCCTTTCCCTTGTAGTGGCAACATTTAACGCTGCGAAACATCCGGCGCAATACGCTACGCTATTGCGCCCTACGGTTTGCCGGCTTCTGTAGCGCCGCCGGCAGTTTCCGACACTACGCCTTCGGCAGCGTCACGCCGCGCTGTCCCTGATACTTGCCGGCGCGATCGCCATAGGACGTTTCGCAGATCTCGTCGGACTCGAAGAACAGCACCTGGGCGACGCCTTCGTTGGCGTAGATCTTCGCCGGCAGCGGCGTGGTGTTGGAGAATTCCAGCGTCACATGACCTTCCCACTCGGGTTCCAGCGGCGTGACGTTGACGATAATGCCGCACCGCGCGTAGGTCGACTTGCCCAGGCAGATGGTCAGCACGCTGCGCGGGATGCGGAAGTATTCCACGGTACGCGCCAAGGCGAAGGAGTTCGGCGGGATAATGCAGACGTCGGACTTCACATCGACGAAGCTGTCGTTGCTGAAATTCTTCGGATCGACGATGGCCGAGTTGATGTTGGTGAAGATTTTGAATTCGTCGGCGCAACGGATGTCGTAGCCGTAGCTCGACGTGCCGAAGGAAATGACCCGGTTGCCGTTGACCTCGCGCACCTGACCGGGCTCGAACGGCTCGATCATGCCCTGCTGCGCCATGCGGCGTATCCATTTGTCTGCTTTGATGGTCATGTACGGTTCACCCCGAAAAACGAGCGGCACACGATACCGAAAAAAAGATGCCGGCGCGAGGCCGGCATCTTTCAAATCACCACTGCGGCGGGGACAGACCGTGTTTTCGC
Source organism: Gammaproteobacteria bacterium (assembly GCA_016218375.1). GTDB lineage: Bacteria > Pseudomonadota > Gammaproteobacteria > Thiohalobacterales > Thiohalobacteraceae > JAHJQQ01. Next base: position 28,919 of record JACREG010000161.1, on the reverse strand, counting down.
AGAAAACGCGCTCTGTCCCCGTAGAACCGCCCGTAGGCAAGTCGTACCTCAGAGAACGTAGCCTGGGTTGAGCGGATGCGAAACCCGGGTTTCACTCCGTTCAACCCAGGCTACAGATTCGCGGTACCGCCCGGTCAGTTGTTCTGAATAACGATCTTCGGGAACTTGGCCGCGTAGTTCTTGGCCTGCAACGACAGTTTGGCCGCGGTGCGGCGGGCGATGTCGCGGTAGATCTGCGCGATGCGGCTTTCCGGCTCGGCGACCACGGTGGGCTTGCCGCTGTCCGTTTCCTCGCGGATGCGGATATCCAGCGGCAGCGCGCCGAGGAAGTCGACGTCGTACTGCTCGGACATCTACTGCCCGCCGCCGGAGCCGAAGATGTGTTCTTCATGGCCACAGTTGGAGCAGATGTGGATGCTCATGTTCTCGACGATGCCGAGCACCGGCACCTCGACCTTCTGGAACATCTTGAGACCCTTGCGGGCGTCGAGCAGGGCGATGTCCTGCGGGGTGGTGACGATCACCGCGCCCGAGACCGGCACCTGCTGGGCCAGGGTCAACTGGGTGTCGCCGGTACCCGGCGGCAGGTCGATGACCAGATAATCCAGATCGGACCAGTTGGTGTCCTTCAACAGTTGCTGCAAGGCCTGGGTGACCATCGGGCCGCGCCAGATCATCGGCGTCTCTTCGTCGACCAGGAAACCGATGGACATGGCCTGGAGGTGATAGCTGGTCATCGGTTCCAGGGTCTTGCCGTCTTTCGATTCCGGCTTGCCGTGCACGCCGAGCATGCGCGGCTGGCTGGGACCGTAGATATCGGCGTCGAGGATACCGACGTTGGCGCCCTCGGCGGACAGCGCCAGTGCCAGGTTCACGGCGGTGGTGGACTTGCCGACGCCGCCCTTGCCGGAGGCCACGGCGATGATGTTCTTGATGCCCTTGATGGGTTCGACGCCCTTCTGCACCGAGTGGGCAACGATGTTGGTGGCGATGTTCACCGCAACGTCGGCAACGCCGGCGATGGCGCCGACCTTGTCCTTGAGCTTGGCCGTCAGCTCGGCCTCATAGCCCTTGGCCGGAAAGCCCAGCACCACATTGACCTTGACCTTGCCGCCATCGACCGCGATGTCCTTGATGCTGCCGGCGCTGATCAGGTCCTTTTCCAGATAGGGGTCCACGTACTCTTTGAGCGCGGTCTCCACCTGCAAACGCGATACTTCTGCCATGATGCTGTTCCTCTGCGCTGAGCCGATGCCGCACCTACGTCGATAGCGTCGGTGGACCGGCCGGGATCTAAAACTGGGGGATCTGAACTGAGCGCGGATTGTACACAAGCCCCTAACGGGTGTCTCCACGCGGTGGCGTGGGGAAATAGGCCGCCGCGCGATCCAACTTTGTGTGGGGCGTTGTGGCATAATTCAGGCCTTTCCAGGGCTTATAACCACACATGGCCCGGGCCTGGATACAGATCGTTGACCTTTGGCAAGACCCACATCCGGAGACCGTCCCTTCATGGCCCCGCGCCCCCCAAATCATAGAAAGATCCTGGTGACCAGCGCCTTGCCCTATGCCAACGGCCCGATTCATCTCGGCCACCTGGTCGAGTACATCCAGACCGACATCTGGGTGCGCTTCCAGAAACTGCGCGGCCACACCTGTCATTACGTCTGCGCCGACGACGCCCACGGCACGCCCATCATGCTGCGCGCCCAGAGCGAGGGCATTGCGCCGGAAACACTCATCGCCCGCATTGGCGACGATCACCGCGCCGACTTCGCCGAATTCCTGATTGGCTTCGACAACTACCACAGCACGCACTCGGACGAGAACCGCGAACTCGCCAGTCTGATCTACACGCGCCTGCGCGACGCCGGCCATATCGCCACCCGCACCATCACCCAGGCCTACGACCCGGTGAAGGAAATGTTCCTGCCGGACCGTTTCATCAAGGGCGAGTGCCCGCGCTGCGGCGCGGCCGATCAATACGGCGATTCCTGCGAGGTCTGCGGTGCGACTTACTCGCCGACCGAACTGAAGAACGCGGTGTCCGCGATTTCCGGCGCCAAACCCATCGAGAAAGAGTCGCTGCATTATTTCTTCAAGCTCGGCCAGTTCGAACAGTTGTTGCGCAACTGGACCGCGGCCGGCCATCTGCAAACGGAAGTCGCCAACAAGCTCGGCGAGTGGTTCACCGACGGCTTGAAGGAATGGGATATCTCGCGCGACGCGCCGTATTTCGGCTTCGAGATTCCGGGCGCGGAAGGCAAGTATTTCTATGTGTGGCTGGACGCGCCCATCGGCTACATGGCGAGCTTCAAGAATCTCTGCGACCGCAGCGGCCTCGACTTCGACGAGTACTGGCAAAAGGGTTCCGAGACCGAGCTGTATCACTTCATCGGCAAGGACATCATCTATTTCCATGCGCTGTTCTGGCCGGCGATGCTGCACGGCGCCAACTTCCGCATGCCGACCGCGATCAACGCGCACGGCTTCCTCACCGTCAACGGCCAGAAGATGTCCAAGTCGCGCGGCACCTTCATCCAGGCGCGCACCTATCTGGATCACTTGAATCCGGAATACCTGCGCTATTACTTCGCCGCCAAACTCGGCGCCAGCATCGACGACCTCGATCTCAACCTCGACGACTTCCAGTTGCGCGTGAACGCCGATCTGGTCGGCAAGGTGGTCAACATCGCCAGCCGTTGCGCGGGCTTCATCAGCAAGCGTTTCCACGGTCACTTGTCCAAGACCTGCGCCGAGATCGATCTGTACGACACCTTCGTGCGCTCCGGCGAGGAGATCGCCGGGCTGTACGAGAAACGCGAGTTCGGTCAGGCGATGCGCGAGATCATGACGCTGGCCGACAAAGCCAATCAGTACATCGACGAGAAGAAACCCTGGGCGCTGGCCAAGCAGGACGGCCAGGAGCAGACCGTGCAAGAGGTCTGTAGCGTGGGGCTGAATCTGTTCCGGGTACTGATGACCTATCTGAAGCCGGTGCTGCCGCGCATGGCCGAACAGACCGAGCACTTCCTCGGCATCGAACCCATGACCTGGGTCAATCTGACCGCACCGCTCACCGGCCATACTATCCGCACCTACGAACCGCTGATGATGCGCGTCGATCCCAACGCGGTAACCGCCATGCAGGACGCCTCCAAAGAAAGCCTTGCCCCGACCGCGGTACCCGCTGCGCCGACCGCGCTGGCGAGTAGTCCCGTCGCACCGGAAATCGGCCCCCTGATCACAATCGACGACTTCGGCAAGATCGACCTGCGCATCGCGCGCATCGTCAAGGCCGAACACGTCGACGGCGCCGACAAGCTGCTGCACCTGACCCTGGACATCGGCGGCGAAACCCGCAGCGTGTTCGCCGGCATCAAGTCGGCGTATACACCGGAAGACCTGGAAGGCCGGTTGACGGTGATGGTCGCCAACCTCGCCCCGCGCAAGATGAAGTTCGGTCTGTCCGAGGGCATGGTGTTGGCGGCGGGTCCGGGTGGAAAGGACTTGTTCATCCTCAATCCGGATTCCGGCGCGCAACCGGGCATGCGGGTGAAATGACATGCAAGAACTGGCACTGATTCTGGTCAGCACCATCCTGGTGAACAACTTCGTGCTGGTGAAGTTTCTGGGGCTGTGTCCGTTCATGGGTGTGTCGCGCAAACTGGAGACGGCGACCGGCATGGGTCTGGCGACGACCTTCGTGTTGACGCTGTCGTCGGTGTGCAGTTATCTGGTCGACACCTATATCCTCATCCCGTTGGGCATCGAATACCTGCGCACCATCGCCTTCATTCTCACCATCGCCGTGGTGGTGCAGTTCACCGAAATGGTGGTGCACAAGACCAGCCCGGTGTTGTATCAGGTGCTGGGTATTTTTCTGCCGCTCATCACCACCAACTGCGCGGTGCTCGGCGTGGCGCTGCTCAACGTGCAGGAGAAGAACGGCTTCCTGCAATCGGCCGTGTACGGCTTCGGCGCAGCGGTGGGTTTCTCGCTGGTGTTGGCGTTGTTCGCGGCCATCCGCGAACGCGTCGCGGTCGCCGATGTGCCGGTGGCGTTCCGCGGTCCGGCCATTGCCCTGGTCACGGCCGGGCTGATGTCGCTGGCGTTCATGGGCTTTTCCGGGCTGATTAAAGGTTAGGTCCGTGCTGACAGCCATCCTTGCGCTTGGAATCCTCGCCGGCCTGTTCGGATTGCTGCTGGGCTACAGCGCCATCCGTTTCCGCGTCGAGGGCGATCCGATCGCCGACCAGATCAACGCCATTCTGCCGCAGACGCAATGCGGCCCGTGCGGTTTCGCCGGCTGCCGGCCTTACTCCGAGGCCATTGCCGCCGGCGAGGCCGACATCAATCAATGTCCGCCCGGCGGCGAGGCCGGCATCCGCGCGCTCGCCGATTTATTGGGCCGCGATTTCAAACCGCTGAACGCGGAACACGGCGAACACAAAGAGAAGACCGTCGCGATCATCGACGAGCAGGTGTGCATCGGCTGCACGCTGTGCATCCAGGCCTGCCCGGTCGACGCCATTCTCGGCGCCGCCAAACACATGCACACGGTGATCGAGAAGGAATGCACGGGTTGCGAGTTGTGCGTCGAACCCTGCCCGGTCGACTGCATTCATATGCAGCCCGTCGCGCACGACATCACCCACTGGAAGTGGCCGTCGCCGGACGAACGGCTGGAAATCATGCCGGCCACGCAAATATGAACGGCAAGCAACGCCATCTGCACCGCTTCCACGGCGGTCTGCATCTGCCGGCCAACAAGGCGCAGTCGAACGGCGGCGCGGTGCGCGCCCTGCCCTTGCCGAAACGTTTGATACTGCCGCTTTCGCAGCACATCGGCGAACCGGCCGAGGTCTTGGTCAAGCCGGGCGAGCGCGTGCTCAAAGGCCAGATGATCGCGCGCGCGCGCGGCTATGTGAGCGTGCCGATTCACGCCTCCAGTTCCGGCACGGTCATCGAGATCGCCGACCACGCCGTGCCGCATCCGTCCGGTCTACGCGCGCCCTGCGTGATTATCGAAACCGACGGCAAGGACGAAGCGGCGCCGGACACCTTGAGCGGCGATCCCGTACAACTCGATCCGAACGAACTGCGCAACCGCGTGCGCAATGCCGGCATCGTCGGGCTGGGCGGCGCGGGCTTTCCGAGTTTCATCAAACTCAATCCCGGCGCCAACCGCCCCATCCACACGCTGCTCATCAACGGCGCGGAATGCGAACCGTATATCACCTGCGACGATCTGCTGATGCGCGAACATGCGCACGAGGTCGTCGGCGGTGCGCGCATCGTCATGCATGCGTTGCACGCCGCCGCATGCATTATCGCCATCGAGGACAACAAGCCCGAGGCAGCCGCGGCCATGCGCGCCGCCCTTGCTGAGATCGGCGCAGCGAACATGGACGTCGTAGTTATTCCGACGATCTATCCGACCGGCGGCGAGAAACAACTCATCAAAGTTATCACCGGCCGCGAAGTCCCCTCGCAGGGCCTGCCCGCCGATGTCGGCATCGTCTGCCACAACCCGGGCACCGCCGCCGCGGTCTATCGCGCACTGATGCACGGCGAACCGTTGATCTCGCGCATCGTCACCGTGACCGGCGCCGGCGTGGCCCAGCCCGGCAACTTCGAGGTACGCATCGGTACGCCGATGGCCGATGTCATCGCCGCCGCCGGTGGCTACACCGCCAGCGCGCAGCGGCTGTTGATGGGCGGACCGATGATGGGCTTCGCCATGGGCAGCGACACTGTGCCCATCGTCAAGACCAGCAATTGCCTGCTGGTCGCGGCACACGACGAACTGCCGCTGCCGCAGACACCGTCGCCGTGCATCCGCTGCGGTGCCTGCGTGGACGCGTGTCCGGCGGATCTGCTGCCGCAACAACTGTACTGGTACGCGCACGTGCGCGACTTCGACAAGATTCAGGATTACAGCCTGTTCGACTGCATCGAGTGCGGCTGCTGCGCGCACGTCTGCCCCAGCCATCTCCCGTTGGTGCACTATTACCGCTTCGCCAAGACCGAGATCTGGGCGCAGGAACGCGAACGCGAGAAGGCCGACATCGCGCGGCAACGCCATGAATTCCGGCTGCTGCGAATCGAGCGCGAGAAAGACGAACGCGCCGAGCGCCTGAAACAAAAACAAAAGGCCTTGCAAACACCGGCCGAGGCCGGCGCCGATCCGAAAAAGGCCGCCATCCAAGCGGCGCTGGAACGCGCCAAGGCCAAGAAGGCCAGCGCCGACGTGGCGCCGAAAAACACCGACAACCTCAGTGCCGAACAACAGCAGGCAATCGCGGCCATCGATGCGCGGCGCGCGACGGCCTCCACCACACCCGCGGCGGGAGACGATGCCTGATGGAATTCCCAACCTTCAGCTCGCCCCACTTGCCCGCCACCCGCAGCGTCTCGCGCGTCATGCGCGAGGTGTTGCTCGCACTCGTGCCGGGCATGCTCTGCGCGTGGTGGTTTTTCGGTTGGGGCATCGTCGTCAATCTCGTTCTCGCCACGCTCGCCTGCGTACTCGCCGAGGCGGGCATGCTTGCCGCGCGCGGCCGCCCCGTCGCCGCCACGCTCGCCGACACCAGCGCCGTGCTCACCGGTGTGTTGTTGGCCCTGGCCTTGCCGCCGTTGGCGCCGGCGTGGTTGCCGGTGGTCGGTGCCGTGTTCGCCATCGTCGTCGCCAAACAGTTGTACGGCGGTCTCGGTTACAACCCGTTCAACCCGGCGATGATCGGTTATGTTGTGCTGCTGATTTCCTTCCCGCGCGAAATGACGCAATGGAGCGCGCCCGCCGGCCTGGGCAACACGCAACTGGGTTTACTCGACAGCGTGGCATGGAGTCTGTACGGCGTGCTGCCCGCCGGCACCGCGTTGGACGCACTCACCCTGGCCACGCCGCTCGACAGCGTGAAGACCGCGCTGGGCATCGGCGAGATGCTGAGCGAAATCACGCGCGCGCCGAAGTTCGGCCAGTACGGCGGCCTCGGCTGGGAATGGGTCAACTTCGGCTATCTGCTCGGCGGTCTGTATCTGATCTATCGCCGCCTGATCGACTGGCGCATTCCGGTCGGCCTGCTCGGCGCGCTGTTCACGATCGCACTGGTGTTTCACGGCAGCGATACCGACGCTTATCCCGCGCCCTTGTTTCACCTGTTCAGCGGCGCGGCCATGCTCGGCGCGTTCTTCATCGCCACCGATCCGGTCACGGCCAGCACCACGCCCCGCGGTCGTTTGCTGTTCGGCGCCGGCATCGGTCTGATCGTCTATGTGATCCGCACCTGGGGCGGTTATCCGGACGGCATCGCCTTCGCCGTGTTGCTGATGAATATGGCCGCACCGACGATCGACTATTACACCAAGCCGCGTGTGTTCGGCCAAGATGGTAAACGAGGCGGCGGTCGATGAACGTCCGTCACATCGTCATCACCGCGTTGGTCCTGCTGCTGTTCGCCGTGCTCGGCACCGGACTGGTCGCATTCACCTACGACAGCACGCGCGGCGTCATCGCCGCCAATGCGCGCGCCAAGCTGTTGCGCGATTTGAATACGCTGGTACCGTCGGACCGATACGACAACGCCCTGCTCAACGACACGCTGGGCGTGCGCGATCCCGCTCTGCTCGGCACGCAGGAACCGGTCACGGTGTACCGCGCGCGCAAGAACGGCCAACCGGTCGCGGCGATCCTCGCGCCCATCGCACCCGACGGTTACAGCGGCGACATCAAACTGCTGGTGGCGATCAACGCCGACGGCACGCTGGCCGGCGTGCGCGTCACGGCGCATCGCGAAACGCCCGGGCTCGGCGATGCCATCGAGGCCGCGCGCAGCGATTGGATTCTGAAATTCGCCGGCCGCTCGCTCGCCGACCCGGACGAGAAACACTGGGCGGTGAAAAAAGACGGCGGCGTATTCGACCAATTCACCGGCGCGACCATCACCCCACGCGCCGTGGTGAAAGCGGTAAAAAAAGCTTTGATATACTTTCAGCGCCACCGGCAAAGCGTGTTCGCCGGCGCGCAACCACCCACCGCGGAGGCCGCTTCGCCATGACCGAACCCAGCTATGCCAGCATCGCCCGCGACGGCCTGTGGTCCAACAATCCAGGATTGGTACAACTGCTGGGCCTGTGTCCGCTGCTCGCCACCAGCAACAATCTCGTCAACGGACTCGGTTTGGGACTGGCCACGATGCTGGCACTGACCGCTTCGAACGTGTGCGTATCGTTGATACGCGGCATCGTGCGCCCCGAGATCCGCATTCCCGTGTTCGTGCTGGTGATCGCCGCCATCGTCACCGTGATCGAATTGGGCATGCACGCCTATCTGCACGAACTCTACGCGGTGCTGGGCATTTTCATTCCGCTGATCGTCACCAACTGCAATCTCATCGGCCGCGCCGAGGCGTTCGCCTCGAAACACAGTCCGGGACGCGCGCTGGTCGACGGCCTGATGATGGGCGGCGGATTCCTGCTGGTGCTGGTGGTGCTCGGCGGCCTGCGCGAAGTCGTCGGCCAAGGCACGCTGCTCGCCCAGGCGCACATGATGTTCGGCGAGGCCGCGCGCGGCTGGACAGTTCATCTGGTCGATAATTACCGCGGCTTTCTCCTCGCCATCCTCCCGCCCGGCGCGTTCATCGGCTTAGGACTCATCATCGCGCTGAAGAATGTCGTCGATGCGCGTTTGCAACGCCGCGCCCAGCACGTCGTGGTGGCACAACCGGTAGCCGCAGCGAGCTAAGCGTTTGAACCCCGATAAACGCCGCAAAATCTTCGAGCGCCTGCGCGCACAGAATCCGCATCCGACCACCGAGCTGCATTACGGCAATGTGTTTCAATTGCTGATCGCGGTGGTGTTGTCGGCGCAGGCGACCGACAAGGGCGTGAACAAGGCCACCGCGAAATTGTTCAAGGTCGCCAAGAAACCGCGCGACATCCTGGCGTTGGGCGAGGCGGGCTTGAAGGATTACATCAAGACTATCGGGCTGTTCAACAGCAAAGCCAAGAACATCATGGCCGCCTGCGCGATCCTCGAAGCACAACACGGCGGCAAGGTGCCGCGCGAGCGCGCCGCACTCGAAGCATTGCCCGGCGTGGGCCGCAAGACCGCCAACGTGATTCTCAACACTGCCTTCGGCGAACCGACCATCGCCGTCGACACGCACATCTTCCGCGTCGCCAACCGCATCGGTCTGGCGCCGGGCAAGACACCGCTGGAGGTGGAAAAGAAACTGCTCAAGGTCGTCGCCGACGAATTCAAGCACGATGCGCACCACTGGCTGATATTGCACGGCCGTTACACCTGCGTGGCGCGCAAACCCAAATGCCCCGACTGCGTCATTGCGGATTTGTGCGAATACAAAGCCAAAACGACGCTGACGCCTTGCCACCGCACACGATGATCTTTTCCCAGAACCGCGATCAGCTCCGCCAATTCTATTGCGAGGTGTGGCGCAAGCATGGCGCGGGCCTTGCGCTGGAACCGCTGGAAGGCCATATCCGCGACGTGATCCTATTGCATCCGGAATACCACGCCCTGCTGGAACGCCCGGAGCAGGCAGTGGGCCGCGACTATCTGCCGGAATTCGGCGAGACCAATCCGTTTCTGCACATGGGTCTGCATCTGGCCATCCACGAACAGCTCGGCACCGACCGGCCCGCCGGCATCCGCGCGCTGGCGCAGCAACTGCGACTGCGTTACCCCGATGCGCACACCTTGGAACATCGGATGATGGATTGCCTGGCGGAAATGCTCTGGCGCAGCCAGCGCGATGCCACCGCACCGAACGAAGCCGACTATCTGAACTGTCTGCGACGGCACGTGTCCGTCTGAAGCCGGCTTGCAGCGGCGGCGAATTCCATCCACCATGCCGAGGAACCTTTTCGGGACGTCCGGGTCACATTCCGGGTTACAACTAATGTGATCTGGCGTTACCCGACGTTATCCGGCGCTATGTGGAATCTGCGGCCGCACGGAATAAGCAGTCGCTGCAATAATCGAGTTTTACCTCAACGACACGCATTCAGGAGTCATGACCATGTCCGACAACTCCCCGCTCAAACCCCTTGCAATCGCCCTCGGTGCCGTTTTCACCGGCGCACTCGCCGCCGGCGCCCAGGCCACCGACAATCCCTTCGCCCAGACCGAACTCTCCGGCGGCTATCAAGTCGCCCAAATGGCCGAAGGCAAGTGTGGCGGCATGAAGTCCGGCGCGGAAGGCCGCTGTGGCATGAAGGTTCTGGATGCCAACGGCGACGGCAAAATCACCAAGGAAGAATTCACCCAACATCACGACACCATGTTCGGCAAAATGGACACCAACGCAGACGGCGTGATCGATGCCGGCGAACACGCCAAGATGATGGAAAGCATGGGCGGCGGCAAACCGCCGATGGAAGGCAAATGCGGCGCCGGCATGATGGGCAAATAATCCGGTGATCGCGCCACGCGACCGTTACCCCGTTCGCGGTGCCGGTCTCGGTCTGCGGCGGACCCTGTTGGGTCCGCTCGCCGACCTGCCCTCCGTTCCGGTGGATTTCCCCGTGGATTTCTTCGAAGTCGCACCGGAAAACTGGATCGGCGTCGGCGGCCGCTACGGCAAACAGTTCCGTAGCTTCACCGAACGTTATCCCTTCGTCACCCACGGTCTGTCGTTGTCGCTGGGCGGACCCGCGCCCTTGGACGAAACCTTCCTGCAACGACTCAAGCGCTTCCTCGATACACACAACATCGCGACCTACACCGAACATCTGAGCTATTGCAGCGACGATGGTCATCTCTACGATCTGATGCCAATCCCGTTCACCGCCGAGGCGGTGCAATATGTCGCCGCGCGCATCCGCCGCGTGCAGGACATTCTGGAACGGCGCATCGCCGTGGAAAACATTTCCTACTACGCCGCACCGGGCCAGGAGCTGCGCGAGATCGATTTCCTCAACGCCGTGCTCGCCGAGGCCGACTGCGATCTGCTACTCGACGTGAACAACGTCTATGTCAACAGCGTGAATCACCGCTATGACGCGCACGAATTTCTCGCGCACATCCCCGGCGAACGCATCGCCTATCTGCATGTCGCCGGCCATTACCGGGAAGCCGAGGATCTGCTCGTCGATACGCACGGCGCGCCGATCGTCGACCCGGTGTGGGCCTTGCTCGACGCCACCTATGCGCGCTTCGGCGTGATTCCGACCTTGTTGGAACGCGACTTCAATATCCCGCCGTTGCCGGAATTATTGGCCGAGGTCGCGCACATCGCAGCGATGCAAGCCCAGCGACACGCACACGCCACGCGCCAACAACAGCATGGCTAACAGCATGGCTGGGCATCCCGAGTTCCAACAACAGCAGTACGCCTTCGCCGCGCACATCCGCGACCCGCAACACGCGCCGTGCCCGGCCGATGTCGACGCGCGGCACATGGACATCTACCGCGAACTGTTCTTCAACAACATCGACGGCTTTCTGACCGACACCCTGCCGGTGCTGCGCAGCCTGCTCGATGCCGCGCACTGGCACGCATTGATACGCGACTTCCTCGTCAAGCATCGCGCCCGCTCGCCGTATTTCCTGGACATCCCTCGCGAGTTTCTGAGTTATCTGGACCAGGAACGCGACGCGCAATCCCCCGAATATTTACGCGATCCGCCATTCCTGTACGAGCTGGCGCATTACGAATGGGTGGAACTGGCGCTGTCGGTGCACGACGCGGAGATCGAGTGTGCCGGCATCGACCGCGACGGCGATCTGCTGGCAGCACATCCGATACTGTCGCCGCTGGCCTGGCCGTTGCAGTACCGCTTTCCGGTGCACCGCATCCGGCCCGACTATCGGCCGACAGAACCGCCCGCGTCGCCGACCTATCTGCTGGTCTATCGCGACGACAGCGATAACGTACATTTCCTCGAACTCAATCCGGTCAGCGCCCGGCTGGCCGGCCTGCTCGCCGAACACACCGCCGATCCCGGAGCAGACCCCGCCTACACCGGCCGACAGGCCCTGGAAACCATCGCCCGCGAACTGCAACACCCGCAACCGGCGCAGCTCGTCGCGCACGGCCTGGACCTGCTCCGGGATTGGCGGACGCGCGGGATCATCCTCGGCACATGACCGATTAAAGACCTCCTCCGCCGCCGCCGCTACCTGCCGGTGTAACCCCCGTTTGATGCCTGACGCAGATCAGAGGGCCGCACCGCCGTGCAGGAAGGCAGTAACCTCGTCGCCCTTGCCCTCGATATGATGGCCACGCTGTTCGTGGTCGCCATCGGCCTGTTGCTGTTCGCGGTCCTGGTGATGTACATCGTCGACATCACCCAGACCAAACAGGCGATCCGCCGCAACTATCCGGTGATCGGGCGCTTCCGCTATTTCTTTGAACACATCGGCACCTTCTTCCGTCAATACTTCTTCGCCATGGACCGCGAGGAAATGCCGTTCAACCGCGCCGAGCGTTCCTGGATTTATCGCGCGGCGAAGAACGTCGACAGCACCGTGCCGTTCGGTTCGACCCGCGACCTGCGCCATCCCGGCACGGTGTTTTTCGTCAACTGCGCCTTCCCCACACTCGGCGAAGACGCCATGCCGCCGCAACCGATCACCTTCGGTCCGCAGTGCGCGCAGCCGTATATCAGCGCATCCATTTTCAATATCTCCGGCATGAGTTACGGCGCCATCTCGCGCCCGGCGATACTCGCGTTGTCCAACGGCGCGCGCCTGGCCGATTGCTGGATGAACACCGGCGAGGGCGGGCTGTCGCCGTATCACCTCGAAGGCGGCGGCGACATCGTGTTCCAGATCGGCACGGCGAAATACGGCGTGTGCGACGCGCACGGTAAACTCGACGACGGCAGACTGCGCGACATCGCCGCGCACCGCCAAGTGCGCATGTTCGAGATCAAACTCAGCCAGGGCGCCAAACCCGGAAAGGGCGGCATCCTGCCCGGCGCCAAGGTCACGCCGGAGATCGCGCAGATTCGCGGCATACCCGTGCGCACCGATTCCATCAGCCCGAACCGGCACCCGGAGATCTGCAACGTCGGCGACTTGCTGGACATGGTCGCGCACGTGCGCAACATCACCGGCAAACCCACCGGCTTCAAAATGGTGGTCGGCGACGAGGGCTTCTTCGACGATTTGTTTGCCGAGATCGTGCGGCGCGGCGAGCAGGCCGCGCCGGATTTCATCACCATCGACGGCGCCGAAGGCGGTACCGGCGCCGCGCCCATGAGCCTGCTCGACAACATGGGCATGCCGCTGCGCGAGGCACTGCCGCTGGCGGTCGACAAGCTCTGCGAATACGGATTACGCGAACGCGTGCGGGTGATCGCCTCGGGCAAACTGGTCAACCCGGCCGAAGTGGCCTGGGCGCTGTGCGCCGGCGCGGACGTCGCCGTGTCCGCGCGCGCCTTCATGTTCGCGCTCGGCTGCATTCAGGCCCTGCAATGCAACAAGGACACCTGCCCGACCGGCATCACCACGCACAACCCGCGTCTGCAAAAGGGCCTCGACCCGGAGAGCAAAGCGGTGCGGGTGTTGCACCTCGCCAAGAACATGGTGTACGAAGTCGGCGTGATCGCCCACGCCTGCGGCGTCGCCTCGCCGCGTCTACTCCAACGCCGGCACGCCCGTATCGTCACCGCGAACGGCACATCGACGCCGCTGAATGAACTGTACCCCTGGCGGCACCCACAACCGCATGTCATGCGCGATGAGGTGGAAAACGCCTGACACATAGGATGGGTGAAGCGCAGCGCAACCCATCGGGGCCGCGGACAGATGATGGGTTACGGCAAAAAGCGCCTTCACCCATCCTACGGGCTTTATTCCCGATCCGTTCTGTCGCTATCCTTAGGCTGGGGACTCCGCCCCCCCAATAGGAACTAACGTGCCGGTGAAGATTCCACCCTCATTCTGGCTTTGCTTAGGCCTGCTGGTCAGCCCGGTGCTCCAAGCCCAGGATATCGGCACACGGCAGCTCGACGTGCGGGTGCGCGACCAGGCGGGTGCGCTGCTCCAGGATGCGGTGGTCACGTTGCGCCCCGCCAATGCAACGGCGACGACCGCGGCAGCGGGCACCGTTGCGATCATGGACCAACGCGGCAAGATTTTCGTACCGCATGTCCTGGTGATCCAGCCCGGCACGCGGGTCGAATTCCCCAACAGCGACCATGTGCGTCACCATGTGTATTCGTTCTCTCCGCCGAAACCCTTCGAGCTACGACTCTATTCCGGCGCGGAGACCCCTTTCGTGTCCTTCGACAGACCCGGCGTCGTCTCGCTGGGCTGCAACATCCATGACTGGATGCAAGGTTACATCTACATCACCGAAGACCCGCTGTTCGCTCTGAGCACGGCGGACGGCATCGCCCACTTTGCGAACTTGGCCGATGGCAGTTATCGGATGCATATCTGGCATCCGCGTCTGCGCGGGCCGTATATGGGTGTGGAGTATGCGCTGTCCATCGGCACCGCCACGCCCGCGCGTCTGGACTACAGTGTCGAGATCCGTTCGAGACAAGCCGTGCAGCAGCCGCCTGCGGCAGACATGGACCCGTTCTATGGCAAAAAGTTTTAGCTTCCAGGCCAAGGTCACCTCGGTCTTCGCCGCCTTGCTGGCGATGGTCCTGCTGATTGCCTTCGCCGCAATGTACAAAGTCATCTTGGATTCGACGTTCCGGCAGATTCAGACTCAACTGAACTACTCGCGGGACGCGCTCGATCATCAGCTCTCCGAGCGTCTGGACGGCCTGCGCGAAGCGACGCAAATCCTCTCCCGCGATTTTGGTTTCCGCAAAGCGGTCGCCACCGGCGACATTCCCACCATCAAATCGGTCTCGGACAATTTCAGCACCCGCACCGACGGCAGCCGCATCATGGTGGCCGATCTGAGCGGAAAACTGTTGGCGGACACGCGGGAAACCAGCGCAACCATTGAGCGGCTACCCAAGGAAAATATCCGCAACGTGGACGAATACGGCGTCACGGATGGCCTGTTGACGCTGGACGGCACGATCTATCAATTCGCCATCGCGCCCATTCAGGCGCCCGACCCGGTGGGGCTTCTGATCGTCGCCAAGGCGTTGGACCTCGACTTCATCCACAAACTCCAACGCAGCTTGCCCGGCGATATCGACATTTCATTCCTGGCGCTGGGCAGCGCCGCTGCCAGGCCACCGATCGCATCCACACTGACGGACAACCAGCGCGCGAAACTAACGCCCATCGCCACCGCGACGACGGCCCGCTTGAGCGAACCCTTTCAGGCGACGCTGGACGGCGTCGACTATGTGCTGGTCATGCACGACATCAAGGCACGGCATGCCGAAACGCCGGTCCGGGCCGTTCTACAATATTCGCTCAACGTCGCGCTGGCCCCGTATAAACCGCTGTACCTGACCCTGTTCGCCATTTTTGCCGGCGGTCTGATCTTCGGCATTCTCGGCGCGCACGGCGTCAGTCGCAGCGTCACCCATCCGCTGCTCACCCTGGTGCAAGCGGCGTTGCGCATCAAGGCCGGCCAATACGACCGCCCCGTGGCCATTCGTCAGCGCGACGAAATCGGCCAGTTGGCGGACACCTTCAACCTCATGATGAAGGGCATCGCGGAACGCGAAGAACATATCCAGCACCAAGCGGAATACGATGCCCTGACCGGCCTGCCGAACCGGCGCTATGTCGATGCGCGGCTTCCGGATATCGCCGCCGCCTGTCTGGACGACCAGACCGGCTTCACCGCGCTGATCGTCTGCATAGACCGCTATAGCGAGATCAACAGCACGCTGGGGCACGATGTCGGCGACAAACTGATCCACGCCATCGGCAGAAAATTGCTGGGCGCCGTGAAATCCACGGACACCGTGGCACGCATCGGCAGCGACACCTTCGCCGCCATCGTACTGCACACCGGCGCGGCGGAAATACCCAGTCTGGCGGAACGCGTACTGCATCTGTTCGAAGCGCCGTTCAAGGTCGACGGCATCACCATCGATGTCAGCGCGCACATCGGTGCCGCCTGCTTCCCCGAGCATACCGACGAGCCCTGCACGCTGCTGCGCCGCGCCGACCGCGCCGCCTATACGGCGAGCGATGCCTTGTCCCGCTATGCCATTTACGATCCGCGCTCGGACACGTCCAAACAAATTCGCCTGTCGTTGATGGGCGAGCTGCGCGACGCGCTTGCCCATGAAGGGTTCATGCTGCACTACCAACCGCAGATCGATATCCGCGCGCAACGTCTGGTCCGCGTCGAGGCGCTGATTCGTTGGGAGCACCCCGATCTGGGTTTTCTGTCGCCCGATCAGTTCATCCCCTTGGCCGAACGTACCGGCGACATTCACCGTCTGACGCATTGGGTGCTCGATCGCGGCATTCGCCAACTCGCGGCCTGGTCACGCCGCGGCCTCGACATCGGCATGTCCATCAATCTCTCCGCCAAGGATCTGCTCGACCGTCATCTGCCGCAAAAACTCGCCGCACTGCTCGAAGCACATGGCGTCGCGGCGCACCGGTTGATGCTGGAAATCACCGAAAGCGCCTTGATGCACCAACCGGAACACGCCCTCGGTGTGCTGCAATCGTTCCGCGACATGGGTATCGATGTGTCCGTGGACGATTTCGGCACGGGTTACTCGTCGCTGGTCTATCTGAGCCGCTTCCCGGTCTCGGAATTGAAAATCGACAAATCCTTCGTCATGAACATGGACAAGAATCCGCAGGATCTGTCCATCGTTCACTCCGTCATCGATCTCGGTCATCGCCTGTCGTTGCAGGTCGTCTCGGAAGGCGTGGAGGAAACCGCCTGGCTGGAGCGCCTGAAATCCCTGGGTTGCGATCTGGCCCAAGGCTATGGCATCGGCCGCCCCATGCCCGCCGCCGATTTCGAAGCCTGGGTCGATCGGACCTATCCCGATCAGTTCACCCACAAACGCCCCATCCTCGTTGCGGACAACACGCCATGAAACGCTTACTCACCCAGGCGCTACTCGGCGTGTCGCTCGTAACCGCGACTGCGGATTTTGCCTGCGCGCAAACCGACGACGATTTTCCTTCCGTCGATCTCCACGGCCTTCTCGACGCGCGTCTGGTGTATTCGGACACGGAGCAGACTTGGCTCGACGGCGACTTTGGAAAAACACGCTATGGCGATGGCGATACCGCAACGCAGTTGCGGCTTGCCGAAGCCTCACTGATCGTCCTGCCGCGCTTCAACTGGTCGACCTCCGGCTATCTGCATCTCAAGGCCGACCCGGAGCAGGTGCATGCCGTCGATGTGGTGGAAGGCTATCTCGCTTATCAACCGGTCTCGACCCAGAGCTATCACTTCCGCGCCAAGCTGGGCGCGTTCTACCCGCCGATCTCGCTGGAGAACACCGGCATCGGCTGGACCAGTCCGTACACGCTCAGCTACTCCGCCATCAACACCTGGGTCGGCGAGGAACTGCGCGGACTCGGCGCCGAGGCGGCTGTCGTACACAACGGCGAACTGAACGATGTCTCGCTGGTCGCCGCGCTCACCGCCGCCAACGACCGCGCCGGCACGTTACTGTATCGGCGCGGCTGGGCGTTGCACGATTTCAAACCGGGCATCAACGACACCTACCCGTTGCCGCCCAAACCGTGGTCGCCGAACGCGCCGCAGGAACTTGAAACGCCGTTTCTCGAAATCGACGAGCGCGCGGGCTACTACGCGGGCGCAAACTGGCGCTACGACAAACGCTACAGCGTGCATGTATTGCACTTCGACAACCGCGCCGATCCCGCCAGCCGGGAAAGCGACGAGGCGAGTTGGTTGACTCAATTCACCTCCATCGGCACGCAACTCGAACTGGACGACGGCGTCACGCTACTGGCCCAGTACATGACCGGCGACACACTCATCGACGTCGGTACGCGGGATATCGTGCTCGACTATCGAGCCGCCTACGTGCTCGCCAGCAAAGCACTGGGCAAACACCGCGTCACCCTGCGCGGCGACTGGTTCGAAACCACGCATCTCGACGCCAGCTACGGCAGCGACCTGAGCGAAGACGGCTGGGCGGCCACGGCGGCCTACAGCTACGCCGTCACCCCGCAACAGCGCGTCTTCCTCGAACTGCTCGACGTCGACAGCTATCGAGACAGCCGCGAAGCACTCGGTCATGACGAAGACGCCACGGACATTCAATTCCAGATCGGCTATCGGCTGTTCTTTTAACGGGGACACCGCCCATATGGGTCGGCGTAGGACGCATTAGACCGGGGGTCATCATGCGCCCTACGCTTGACCCGCACTTCAATTCAGACTGGGCTGCATCATCAGCTTGATGAGCGATTTCCGCTCGTCGGCATTGATGGCGGTGGCACCGTTGCTGGTGCCGCTGATGTTGCCGGCCAGGGTGGCGAGATTGGCGAGGAAGGTCAGGCGCGCTTGTTGCCGCTCGTCGGCCGTCGGCTGATTGCCGCCATCCCAAATCGCATAGCGACTGTTCTCCACGATCTGCACATCTTCCATCAATCCCATCAGCGATGCGAAATCGACCGGCATGCCCATACCGGTAAAATCATGCCGCAGTCCGTCGACACCGTTGCCGGGGTTGTTATCGCTGTCCAACCAGTTCTGCATCATGGCCGGCACCGGCGTCGTGTCGCGGTCATACCCGAGATTGCCGCCATTGACCAAGGTATCCGCGACCCAACTGACAGCCACGGTCTGCGGAATGGGCCAGTTGACGGTATTGCCGTCGAAGTCGCGCTTCTGCCCCAGATCGACCGGCAGATCGCCCACGTTGATGCCCAGCGCCTGCGCAACCTTGCTTCTCATGGTCGTGATTTCGGCATTGGTCGAACCGATAGCGGCTTCGAAATCGCCCCAGGCATTCTGGAATGCCGTATCGATCGCCTGCCGTATCTGCTGTTCGGTCACGCCGGGATTGGCCGCGAGATAGCCGTCCGGGTTCATGAAGTAATCGCCATACTGCGTATCGACCTGCCGCTGCGCCGTGATGAAATCCTGCACACCGGCATTGAAGCGATCGATCAAGGACTGACTGCCGCCCAATGTGCCGAGGGCATCGGTATATTCCTTCTTGATAACCACCGAACTGACCCGCGTTTGAAAGCCGCTGACCGCGGCCATCACCGAGCCCTGAAACCCGGACGAGATCGACGCCATGGCGGCTTCGAGTCCCGTCGCATCGCCGGCGGCATCGAAGGCTGCCAGCAGAAGCTGCGGATCGATATCCGCGGCCGCGCCCGCATCGATGAGGATATCGCCCATCAAACCGCCCGCCTCGGCCAGATCGTCGTCGCTGTCACTGTCCACGGCCGTCTTGAAGAAGGCGATGTAGTCGGACATATCCGTCGCACCGGCGGTTGCGTTGTAGATAATGCGGTCCTTGAAGGTGGCGAGCTGTGTTGCACTGACGCCGTTCGCCAGCAGAAAGGCTTCCATGCCGTCGTCGCCGCGAATCGCGGTCGCCATCATCTGGCTGAGACCCGGGATATCGGAGCTGGCCAGACTCTCCGAGCGAATGAACACCAGACCGAAGGCCGCCGCCAGCGGATCGTCGGTGCCGTTATCCGCCATGACGGTTTGCAAGGCATCCGCCTGCACGTCGGACAGCGGATTGACGCCGACCAGATTGGTCTCGCCCGCACCCGGCGCCGGCGCGATGCCCTGCCGGACCACGATGTTGTTGCTGTCCTTGATCTGCAACAGAATGAAATGGACTTCATCGGCAGTGGGCATCGTCGCGGGGAAATCGAAGCCGATCTTGCCGTCGACATCGGCGGTGGCAGTGGTGGAGGTCACGGCCGTCAGCGAACCGTTGCTGTTGATCTGCGAGACCACCACGGTGTAATCCGCGCCCGCCGTCAGTGCATACGTCGGCGCGACATAGCCCAACGCCAGTGCCACGGCCATACCCGCACCGGTCGCCACCCGGCGAAACCGGCGATTCATGTTTGCATACATAGTCATATTTCGATCCTCTCCCTAGCTTGCACTACCGGAAATGCCGCCTGCGCTGCCCGAGCTTCCGCTGCCCGAACCACCGCCACCGCCGCCACAGCCGACGAGGCCGATTGCCATCGCCAAGGCCACACCCAACACCGCGATCATGCGGCGCATATTGCACTTTGTCGGAATCATGCTCGGTTCCCTCCTGTGGAAACATGGAATTGACTCGCGCGGGGAGGCTTGCATCAAGCATGCCTGGGAAGTTGGCGATAGGAATTTCAGAACGTTACGCCCAAGGGTCAAGCGACCGACGGGCGTCTGGCCCAGGAAGGACGGAATTCAGGCGTTAGTAGGACATGTCACTCCTCTTCCACCCGCGGGTGCCACTGCGCGGCCAATTCGCTCTGGCGTTTGGCGGGCGCCGGTTCGTAGTGACTGAATTCGAGGGTGTACGCACCGCGGCCGGCGGTCATGGATTTGAATTTGCCGGCGTAGTCGCCGAGTTCGGCGAGCGGCGTGCTGGCGTCGATGGCAAGCAGGCCATTGCTCAAGGCGCGCGTGCCGAGCACTTGGCCGCGTCGGCCGGTGAGATCGCCGGTTACATCGCCGACAGTATCGTTCGGCACGGTCAGCACCAGTTTGATGATCGGCTCCAGCAACACCGGCCTGGCAGCGCGCGCGGCTTCGAGGAAGGCCTTCTTGCCGGCGGTGACGAAGGCAACTTCCTTGGAATCGACCGAATGATGTTTGCCGTCGTAGACGGTGACTTCGACGTCTTGCAGCGGAAACCCGGCGACCACGCCCGTGTGCAACGCCTGACGCACACCCTTTTCCACCGCCGGAATGAATTGCCCGGGGATCGTCGCGCCCTTCACCGCATCGACGAAGCGGAAGCCTGCGCCACGCTCCAGCGGCGCGATGCGCAGATACACCTCGCCGAACTGGCCCGCACCGCCGCTCTGTTTTTTGTGGCGGTAATGGCCTTCCGCGGGCAGCGTGACGGTCTCACGATAGGGCACACGCGGCGGCCGCGTCTGCGCGTCGATCTTGAAGCGTTCCTGCATCTGTTCCAGCGCCACGCGCAGATGCAGTTCGCCGAGGCCGCGCAGCACCCGTTCGTTCTGCTCCGCGTCCTGTTCCAGATGCAGACACGGATCTTCTTCGACCAGGCGGTGCAGCGCGCCGCTCAAGCGCTGTTCGTCGCCGCGACTGCCGGCGTCCACCGCCAGACCGAACACGGGTACCGGAAACGGCAACGGCGTCAGGTGCAGAAAATCGTCCTCATGGGAATCGTGCAGCACGGCATCGAAGTGCAGCTCTTCGATCTTCGCCACCGCACAGATATCGCCGGGGATGCCGGCCTCGACCTCGATCTGTTTGTTGCCTTGCAGCTTGAACAGATGGCCGACCTTGAACGGTTTGCGCCCATCTCCGACGAACAACTGGCTGGCCTTGGTGAGTGTGCCCTGGTGAATGCGGAACACGCCCAGTTTGCCGACGAAGGGATCGGCCATGACTTTGAAGACATGCGCGACGACATGCCGATCCGGATCGGGCACGGTGGTGAATGGCTGCGCGGCGGCGCCTTCGCCTTTGAGAAAAGGGCGCGGGTTACCTTCCAGCGGATTCGGCATCAGCCGCTCGAACACGTCCAACAACTCCGGCACGCCCGCGCCGGTGCGCGCCGAAACGAAACAGATCGGCACCAGATGACCCTCGCGCAAGGCCTGCTCGAAGGGCGCGTGTAACTGCTCGGGCGCGAGCGCCTGACCTTGTTCCAGATACAACTCCATCAGCGCGGCATCCACTTCCACCACCTGATCGACGATGCGCGCGTGCGCCTCGCTCACCGAAGAGAAATCCGCGGCACCGTCGGGATTGAAGAAGCAATCGACGACGTTGCCGCCGCCGTTGGCGGGCAGATTCAACGGCAGACATTCCGCGCCGAACTCTTCGCGCAAGGCCGCAATCAACGCTTCGAGGTGCACGCCCGGCGCGTCGATGCGGTTGACGACGATCATGCGGCACAGCTTGCGCGCGGAGGCCCATTCCAGCATGCGCCGCGTGACCGGCTCGACACCAGCGACGGCATCGATGACCACCGCCACGGTCTCCACCGCCGGCAGGGCCGCCAGCGCCTGGCCGATGAAATCCGGCATGCCGGGCGTATCGATGAGGTTGAGGTGCAGCCGCGCGTGATCGAAACTCACCACACTGGACGACAACGAATGGCCGTAGGTCTTTTCCAGCGGCGAGTAGTCGCAGACCGTGCTGCCTTTGGCCACGTCGCCGGGCGCGCCGATGACACCGGCGCGATACAGCAGCGCCTCGACCAGCGTGGTCTTGCCGCTGCCGCTCTGCCCGACCAGGGCGATGTTGCGGATGGCGTCGACGGAGTGATTGGGCATGCTGGCAGCCTTTGCTGAGACGACGGTACAGCTTCAGTTGGGATAATAGCCAATCGGCCGTGCCGGTTCCCCAGGCTTCCCTAGCACTCCTTTGATCCAGGGCAATCAAGTCGCTATCGACGCGGATAGCGGATAAACAACGCGGCACACCTAGAACCTATCTCAAAATGCAGATCGGGCACAAAAAAAGCCCCGCTGGGGGAGCGGGGCTAACCTGATAAGCCAGCGATGCGGATCGCTAACACCATCAGGTGGAGGAGTCAGCACACATTCAATCTAAATTCCGTGATTAAATTCATAGACCACGTCCGGACTTTTAGCAAGGTTTCATCGAACTTGTCTCGTTAAAATTTTACCCATGTCGTGTCGTCAAATAAATGCCAGCGCCTACATCAAGCCGCCGATGCCTTACGCGTACCTTTATGGAAGCTCAACTGCTCGCCTTCCAGTCCTACATCGATGACATCGCCCGGGCCGAACTTGCCGGACAGGATTGCCTGGGCCAAGGGGTTTTCCAATTGCTGTTGAATCGCCCGCTTGAGCGGCCGCGCGCCGTACACCGGATCGAAACCGGCCGCACCGAGTTGGTCCAAGGCAGCGTCGCTGATCGCCAAGTCCATGTCGCGCTCCACCAACCGCTGGCGCAGGTAGCCGAGCTGGATGCCGCTGATGGCACGGATCTGCGCACGGCCCAGCGGATGGAACACCACCGCCTCGTCGATACGGTTGATGAACTCGGGGCGAAAGTGCTGACCGACCACCTCCATCACCGCACGCTTCATGCGCGCGTAGTTCTCCTCACCCGTCAGTTCCTGAATCAACTGCGAACCGAGGTTCGAAGTCATGACGATCACGGTATTGCGGAAGTCCACGGTACGGCCCTGGCCGTCGGTCAGGCGCCCGTCGTCGAGCACCTGCAACAGCACGTTGAATACATCCGGGTGCGCCTTCTCGACCTCGTCGAGCAGGATCACCGAATAGGGCTTGCGGCGCACCGCCTCGGTCAGATACCCGCCCTCTTCGTAGCCGACATAGCCGGGCGGCGCGCCGATCAAGCGGGCCACGGAATGCTTCTCCATGAACTCCGACATGTCGATGCGCACCATCGCCTCTTCGGTGTCGAACAGGAACGCGGCCAGTGCCTTGGTCAGCTCGGTCTTGCCCACGCCGGTCGGCCCTAAGAACAGGAACGAACCGCTCGGACGGTTGGGATCGGACAGGCCGGCGCGGGCGCGGCGGATCGCGTCGGACACGGCACGCACCGCCTCGGTCTGGCCGACCACGCGCTTGCCCAATTCCTCTTCCATGCGCAGCAGTTTGTCGCGCTCGCCTTCGAGCATCTTCGACACCGGGATGCCGGTCCACTTGGACACGACCTCGGCGATCTCCTCGTCGGTGACTTTATTGCGCAGCAGTTTCATGTCCAGCATCTCGACCTGCGAGGCCATGTCGAGTTGTTTTTCCAATTCCGGAATGCGGCCGTATTGCAGTTCGGACATGCGCGCGAGATCGCCGGCGCGACGCGCCGTTTCCAATTCAAGACGCGCGCGCTCCAAGGCCTCTTTGACATGCGTGGTGCCTTGCAACGCGGCCTTCTCCGCCTTCCAGATTTCGTCCTGGTCGGAGAACTCGCGTTCGAGTTTCTGGATTTCGCTTTCCAACGCGTCGAGGCGCTTCTTCGAAGGCTCGTCGGACTACTTCTTCAATGCCTCGCGTTCGATCTTCAACTGAATCAGCCGGCGTTCCAGACGGTCCATCTCCTCGGGTTTGGAATCGATTTCCATGCGGATGCGCGAGCCGGCCTCGTCGATGAGATCGATAGCCTTGTCGGGCAGTTGCCGGTCGGTGATATAGCGGTGCGACAGCACAGCCGCGGCGACGATGGCCGGGTCGGTGATGTCGACGCCATGATGCACCTCGTAGCGTTCCTTCAGACCGCGCAGGATGGCGATGGTGTCTTCCACGCTCGGCTCGTCGACCAGCACCTTCTGGAAACGGCGTTCCAGTGCGGCGTCTTTCTCGATGTATTTTCGGTATTCGTCCAGCGTGGTCGCGCCGATGCAATGCAACTCGCCGCGCGCCAGCGCGGGCTTCAACCTATTGCCGGCGTCCATCGCGCCCTCGGCCTTGCCGGCACCGACCATGGTGTGCAGTTCGTCGATGAACAGGATGATCTGGCCTTCCTGCTTGGACAGATCGTTGAGAACGGCCTTGAGACGTTCCTCGAATTCGCCGCGAAATTTCGCACCGGCGATCAGCGCGCCCATGTCGAGCGAGAGCAGACGCTTGCCCTTGAGGCCTTCCGGCACCTCGCCGTTAATGATGCGCTGCGCGAGACCCTCGACAATGGCGGTCTTGCCCACGCCGGGTTCACCGATCAGCACCGGGTTGTTCTTGGTGCGGCGTTGCAACACTTGAATGGAGCGACGAATCTCGTCGTCGCGGCCGATGACCGGATCGAGCTTGCCCTGTTCGGCGCGCTCGGTGAGATCGATGGTGTATTTTTCCAATGCCTGGCGCTGTTCCTCGGCATTCGGGTCGTCCATTTTCTGTCCGCCTCTGAGTTTTTCGATGGACTGTTCGATCAGACTCTTGGTCGCACCGGCCTTGCGCAGCGCCTCGCCGACCGCGCCCTTGTCTTCCAGCGCGGCGAGCACGTACAGCTCCGAGGAGATGTATTGATCCTTGCGTTGCTGGGCGAGTTTGTCGGTGAGATTGAGCAGGCGGTTGAGATCGTTGGACACATGCACGTCGCCGCTGCCGCCCTGCACCTGCGGGAGTTTTTCCAGCGCCTCGCCCAATTGCGAACGCAGTAGATTCACATTCACGTCGGCCTGACTGAGCAGATGGCGCACGCTGCCGCCTTGCTGGTCGAGCAGCGCGATGAGTACATGCACGGGTTCGATGAATTGATGATCGCGCCCCACCGCCAGACTCTGGGCATCGGCGAGGGCCATCTGGAATTTACTGGTCAGTTTGTCCATGCGCATGGGCAACAACTCCGGGAACGCTGAAGTATTAGGATTAGCACACAGATGGGGGAGTTGCCGGAAGTTTTCAAGGGGTATCCCCCAGCACCAGCAGAAACCGTAGGTTGGGGTGGGCGCAGTGAATCCCAACAAGCCCGAACGACAGCGGTAATGTGTCGAATGTTTACAACGGCTGCCGTTCGCAATCGAGCAGCCCCTGGTAAACCGCGCGCTCGGCATCACCGGCCCGCGCCAGGAACACATCGCGCAAACGTCCCAGATGTTCGAGAAACTCGATCCGGTCGAACAATGCCAACTGGCGTTGCAGTTCCAGCATGGCGTTATCGAGTTCCCAATACGCGTTCTGATCGCGGACCAGATCGGCATACAACGCATGTCCCTGGACGAACGCCTGCGCCGCCGCCAGATCGCGAGCCAGGAATCGCGTATAGGCCAGCGTGCGCGGATTGCGCACGTCCGGCCAGCGCTGTTCGAGTTCGCTCTGCAACTGTTCCATCGCCGTCTGCGCACGGCTGCGCGTCTGTTCCTGCCGAGCCAGGAGTTGCTGGAACTGTGTCTGCACCTGCTTGCGCCGTTCATGCAAGGCGGGCCGCACAGGTGCGGAGAGATCGATATCGCCGGCCAGCGCCGTCGCAATCTCCGCATAGGGGTTATCGGTGCGCGGCGTTACTCGCAGCAAGGGCAGATACCAGGGTTCCCAATCCAGCAGATACTGCTCGCTGCTGGACCGCGGCAGATCGGTGCTGCGCGCGGCGTGCAAGGTATAGAGATGCGCTTCGTAAAGATCGACGCGACCGTCGCGATTACGGTCCGGGTCGGCAAGCAACGCCCCGCCGGTGCGCACCTGTCCAGCCAGCGCGGCGAAAAAATACGTGCCGTAGCCGCGATATTCGGCGACATCCAGACTGGCCGTGCAACCTTCGGCGAGCCGGTCCTGCGCGACGGCATAAAAGCCGCAGCGTCGCGGCTCGCCCGCCCGCGGCAACACCGCCGCCTGGAAACCACCGGCGAAACATTGGGTGAAGACGAAACGCAGCGTGGTGTTGTGCGGTTGCGCGGCAACGAGCTTGCGCAGGTCACGGACATTCAACTGACCTTTGCCCCAGAGATCGAGCTGGCTGCCTGCGTCGCCCAAACTATCATCGCCGGGACTGCCGTGACCGGCGTACACGAACAGCCCTTGTTCGCCCGGCTGCAATCCTGCAATCGCGTCCGGCAACACTTGCAGCAACGTTTGCCGCGTGGCCGGCCCCTCGACCGGCGCGATGCGATGAGTGCGTACCGTTTCGCCGTTCACATAATCGGCATCGTAGACGCGCGCCAAGAGTTGCAGACTCGCGGCATCTTCGGCCGGTTTTTGCCACAGCGTCACATCCGGCGCGGGGTCGTCGCCGTCGTTGAAGTAAGTTTGAATGGAACGCTCGCCCGGCAAGGCCTGCAACACGCTGCGTGCCCACAGCACATTCTGTTCGATCTGCACCTGAGAGTTTTCCAGATCGTAGCCGCCGCCGATCAGCCAGACGCGGTCGGCGGCGTGTGCGTTGCCGACAAGTAGTGCGCAAAGGAAGCCCATGCGAAGTACGTTCTGTTTTGACGATTGCATTGTGTGGATGATTAGCGCATTCACTTATACGTCTTACGCCGGAACAGATCGTTGCGTTTACTGACCAGCCGGTCGAGGAACAACAAGCCGTCGAGGTGATCCATTTCGTGCTGCACCGCGCGCGCTTCGAAGCCTTCCATGTCGAACTCGCGGCGTTCGCCGTGCGGATCGTAGGCGATCAGGTGAATGCGTTCGGCGCGGATGACGTTGCCGGTGTAGTCCGGCACGGAGAGACAGCCTTCGCGGCCGACCGCATAGCCGTCCCACGCGGTGATTTCGGAATTCACCAGAATCAGATGGCCGTGGTTGGGCACTGGACGCTTCAGCGTCGAGACATCGACGATGACGATGCGCTGGAAATAGCCAACCTGCGGCGCGGCGATGCCGACCGCGCCGGGACCGGCCAGACGTGTTTCTTCGAGATCGGCGACGAAGGCACGCAACGTGTCGTCGAAGTGCTCGACCGGCGTCGAGTCCTGTTTCAGCCGCACATCCGGATAGGTGAGGATTTCGAGAACGGCCATCGGGCAACGCTCAACCGATCAGCGTTTCGATAGGTTGCACATCGACCTCGATGCCGTCGCGCGTCCCATCACGGGTCATGGCGGCCAACGCGGTCTCGATGGCGTCGATGCCGTTCCGCGCTTGGCCTTCCATGGTCATGATGTACACCGGCTTGGTTTCGCTGCCGCCGACATCGGATTGCAGATCGAGAATATTGAAGCCGGCCGCCGTCAGCGCGCCGGTCACTTGCGCGACGATGCCGGCACGGTCGGCGCCGTACACGGTCACGCGCACATCGGGGATGAGATGCCGATGCAAATGACCTTCGATCAGATCTGCATGCGCATGCAGACCCAGCTCGTGCGCGACCGGTTCGATCAACGTGCGCAGACTGTCCAAGGTGCCGGCGTGCTGCACCATCAGCATCACGGAAAAATTTCCGCCGAGGCGCGCCATCGTCGCCTCGCCGAGATTGCAGCCGCCTTGAAACAGCGTCGCCGCGATCCGGGCGACGATCCCGGGCCGGTCTTCACCGACCAGTGTCAGCATGAACCAGTTCATGGGTAACTCCTCAATGCAGCGTCGAATGCGCGAAGTAGATCGTCAGTACGCCGGCCACGATCAACACGATCTGCTGCGCGGTCGCGCGCGCTTCCAGGCGTTTGTGCAGGCCGGGAATGAGATCGGCGACGGCGATATAGATGAAACTGGACGCGGCGATGGCGAGGATATACGGCAACGCGGCCTCGGCCTCGCGCAGACCGTAATACGCGAGCGTCGCGCCGACCAGCGTGGTGAGGCTGGCGAGGATGTTGTAGACCAGTGCGCGGGCGCGCGAGAAACCGCTGTGCAGCAACACGGCGAAATCGCCGACCTCCTGGGGAATTTCATGCGCGGCAACGGCAAGGCTGGTAACGATGCCGAGATGGATGTCGGTGAGAAAGGCTGCGGCGATCAACACACCGTCGACCAGGTTGTGAATGCCGTCGCCGATCAGGATCAGCGTGCCGGCGGCGTGATTGACCGCATGTCCCGCGTGATTGTGCCCATGGTCATGACTATGGGCGTGATCGGGATCGTCCTCGGGCGCATGCACTTCGCAGTCGCTGTGATGACAATGCCGCCACAGCACCATCTTCTCCAGGAGGAAGAAACCCAATACGCCGAGCAATACCGTGCCGGTCACGATGTGGAAATCCTTGACCCCCGGCGCCTCCAGCGCATGCGGCAACAAGGCGAGAAACGCCGCGCCCAGCAGCGCGCCGATGGCGAAGCTGACGAAATGCGGCAGCAACCGCGCGCGCAGTTGTTCCGGAAACAACAGAAACACCGCCGCCGCCAGTACGCTGAGCACGCCGCCCAGCAGGGAGAACAGGAGAATCCAGGTTAACAGGGGCATGGGTTTTGATTACCGAGCGATGAGTGCGGGATGATACCGCACCTGCGCATGCTATGGACACGCACTGTAGGAGCGGGG
>JACREG010000160.1 GCA_016218375.1 Gammaproteobacteria bacterium | reverse complement strand
GTCACCAGCACGGACAGCACGACACGCACCCGGATCGGTACCAGCCGACCGCCGAAAATCGGCGCCACCGCGAACAGCATGCCCACGCGCATCAACGGCCAGAGAAAATCGCCAAGCCAGGCGGAAAGCTGCGTGGTGGTAATCAGCATGCGGCTGCGCCCTCAAGTGGATCGAGTATCTCAGCCGATGAGCTGGGGAATGCTCTGAAACAGGCGCACGGTGAAACTCATCAGCGTCTGCAACAACCAGGGACCGGCGATCATCAGCACGGCCGCGATGGTGATGAGTTTGGGAATGAAGGTCAGGGTCATTTCGTTGATCTGCGTCGCCGCCTGGAACATGGCGATGATCAGACCGACGACCAGCGACGAGATCAGCAGCGGTCCGGCCAACAAGGCGACCACTTCCAGTGTCTGGCGTCCTACGTTCATCACGGTTTCGGGCGTCATGGCGATATCCTCAGACGTAAAAACTGGAAGCCAGCGTACCCATGATGAGCGACCAACCGTCGATCAGCACGAACAACATAATCTTGAACGGCATCGAGATAATCATCGGCGACAGCATCATCATGCCCATGGACATCAGCAGGCTGGCAACCACCAGATCGATGACCAGGAACGGAATCATGATGAGAAAGCCGATCTGGAAGGCGGTCTTGAGTTCGCTGGTGACGAACGCCGGCAACAGCAGGGAAAACGGCACCTGTTCGGTGGATTCGACCTTCTCGGCACGCGCGATCTCGGCGAAGGTCTCCAGATCGGCATCGCGGGTCTGGCCGATCATAAAGGCACGGAATGGTTTGGCGGCGCGCGCGATCGCTTCCTGCGCGGGCAATTTCTCGTTGAGATACGGCGTCAGCGCGGTGTCGTAAACCTCGTCGAACACTGGCACCATGATGAAGAAAGTCAGCATCAGCGACAGACCGACCAGAATCTGGTTCGACGGTGTCTGCATGGTGCCCAACGCCTGACGCAGAATCGCCAGCACGATCGCAATGCGCGTGAACGAGGTCATCATCATCAGTGCGGCCGGCAGGAAACTGATGGCCGTCATCATCGCCAGCACTTGGATACTCACGGAATAGGTCTGACCGCCATTCGGATCGTTCTCGACGCGGAACGCGGCGAGGCCAGGCTCCGCGAATGCGAGCATCGGGCAGAACAGACTCAGCACCAGCAACAGCCGAGCGATGCACTTCATGATTTCTTTTCCCGTTGCAGCGCCGCGCTGAGACTGGCGGCGAAAGCGCCCTTGCCGGGCTTATTGGATTCGGGCGTCGCGATTGGCCGGTCAAGCACATGCAGCGTTTGCACGCGCCCGGGTGCGACGCCGAGCAGCAGTTGCGTTTCGCCGACTTGGATCAAGACCACGCGCTCGCGGGTGCCCATGGACAACCCGCCCAATACGCGCAACGCACCGGTCGCGGTACCGGGCAATCCACCCATGCGGCGCATCACCCAGGCCATGCCCACGATCAGAAACACCACTGCGAACAGGCCCAATCCCAGTTTCGCCAGGCTGCCGCCCGCCAACGGTTCGACCGCCAGCGCCGGCACAGTCTTGTTCGTCGCGGATTCCGCGGCGTGGACGATGCCGCCATACACGGCGAGCAGCACGCCACCTAAAATTGACAAGCGTGTGGTGGCGTTGCGCATTTACTTGAGCTTCTTCACGCGCTCGGCCGGACTCACCACGTCGGTGAGGCGGATACCGAATTTCTCGTTGACCACCACCACCTCGCCATGCGCAACCAACGTGCCATTGACCAGTACGTCCATCGGCTCGCCGGCCAGTCGATCCAATTCGACCACCGAACCCTGATTCAATTGCAGCAGATTGCGGATGCTGATCTTGGTGCGGCCGATTTCCATGGCGATGGTCACCGGGATATCCAGGATCATGTCCATGTTGCGATCGTCGTCGCGTGTCATCGGCAGATTGTCGCTGGCCAACGCGTCGAACTCGGCCACCTGCACATTGGCGCCGCCCAATTTGGCGGTCTGTTCGGACTCGGCCTGCTCGGCCAGCGCCGCGCCCCAGTCGTCCAGCCCACCGTCTTGACTATCCAATTCTTCGCTCATGGCACGTACCTGCTACCTAGTTGGTTGATTGCGTCGTCACGAACTGCTTGAGTTGAACGCGTTCTGTGAGCTTGATGGCGCGATTACCTTGCGATATCCCGAGGCGCCCGCGGAACACCGGGATATCTTCCGCGCGCAAGGTCACGGTATCCGGGAAATCGATGGGGATCACGTCGCCCGCCTTGAGATTCATTAAGTCGCGCACGCTGATATTGGTTTCCGCGAGCACGCTGGACATTTCGACCGCCGCGCCCTTCATCTCCTCGCGGATCGCCACCCGCCAACGGTCGTCCACTTCGCTGCGGTCGCTCTGCACGCCGGCATCGAGCAGATCGCGGATCGGTTCCACCATGGAGTACGGCAAGGTCACATGCAATGCACCGCCGCCGCCTTCGAGTTCGATATGGAAGGTCGACACCACCACCACTTCGGTCGGACTGACGATGTTGGCGAACTGCGGATTGACCTCGGAATTTATGTATTCGAAATTCACCGGCAGCACCGGCCGCCAAGCCTGCACGAGATCGTCGAACGCCTGATGCAGAATGCGCTGAATGACGCGCTGTTCGGTCGGCGTGAATTCGCGGCCTTCGATCTTGGTCGGGAAACGGCCGTCGCCACCGAAGTAGTTGTCCACCACGATAAACACCAGCTTGGGATCGAAGACGAACAGGCCGGTGCCGCGCAGCGGATTGACCTTCACCAGATTGAGGCTGGTGGGCACGAACAGACTGTGCACATACTCGGCGAACTTCAGCATCTGCACGCCGCCGACGGAAATCTCCGCGGTGCGGCGCAGCATGTTGAACAGACTGATGCGGAAGTAGCGCGCGAAACGTTCGTTGATCATTTCCAGCGTGGGCATGCGCCCACGCACGATACGATCCTGACTGGTGAAGTCGTAGTTCTGCGCCTCGCCGTCGTTAAGGCCGGCATCGCCATCGGTGTCGATATCGCCGCTACCGACCCCGTGGAGGAGCGCATCAATCTCTTCTTGTGAGAGCAGATCGTTCACTGAGTATCCTTACTGCATCACAAAGCCGGTGAAGAAAACATTTTCCACGCCGCCTTCGCCGCTCTGCTCCGTGAGCACGCGATTCACTTCCTCCAAAGACTGTTTGAGCAACGTCTCTTTGCCCTGACGGGTGCTGAGTACCGTGGGGTCTTGACTGGAATACAGCATCAGCAGACCGTTGCGGATCGCCGGGGTGTGTTCCTTGACCTTTTCGATCACCTGCGGATCGTGCGAGGCCACCTGCATGGTGATCTGCATGAACCGGACATTGGCATTGCTGTCGAAGTTGACGATCAGCGGGGGTTCCATGGATTGATAGATCAGCGGGGACTTGGCCTCGCCACCGCCGTGCTTTTTCTTGGCGTCCTTGGAGTCCTTGGCGCCTTCGCCATGCTCCGCGCTAGCCTCCTCGGCGGCAGGTTCGGCGTCGTCGCCACCACCACCGCCACCGCCACCGATAACGCCCGCAAAGTACAGCGCACCCAGCGTGGCGCCCACCAGCAACACCACCCCGGCCACGCCGATGATGATCCATTTCATCTTGCCGGACTTTTTGGCCGGTGCGGCGGCCTCAACGTCGAGATCGAGATCTTCTTTTGCCATGAGTCTACAGTCCCCTGAAAAATGACTTGTCAGGGGAAAAGCAAGTCCTGTGCCATGGCGACGGGAAATAAAACAGCTATCGATTACAGGTGGTTATATCTGATTTCCGGCTGAGCGCCGGGGCTTTGACGTGAACTGGCCACGGTGGCCAGCCGGAAACTTGGCGAGTCTTTGGACGAACCGTGGGCTACGCGTTCAATTCCCAGGACGAGGCGCGCAGCCAATCCGTGAACTTCGCATCCGGCAAGGGCCGGCTGATGTGATAGCCCTGCACGGCGTCGCAGCCCAACTGGGTGAGCATATCCCAGGCCTGCGCGTCCTCGACGCCTTCGGCCACCACGCGGAAGCCGAGGTTGTGACCGAGGTCGATGATGGAACGGACGATGATCGCGTCGTTGCCGCCTTGCGCCATATCGACCAGGAAGGATTTGTCGATCTTCAGCGTGTTGATAGGCAGGCGCTTCAGATAGGCCAGCGAGGAATAGCCGGTGCCGAAATCATCCACCGCGACCCCCACGCCCAAACCGTGCAACTGCGCCAGCACCTCCGCGCCGCGCCCCAGGTCGCCCATCAGGGTATCTTCGGTGATCTCGATCTCCAGGCAATCGCCGTCGACGCCGGCCTGTTCCAGCGCCCACTGGATGCGCTCGATCAGCCGCGGATTCTGAAACGAGCGCGCAGACACATTCACCGATACCGGCATATGGATACCGTCGTCACGCCATGTCTTGCATTGGCGCAACGCCGTCACCAACACCCAACTGGTGATGGGCGCCATCAGGCCGATCTGTTCGGCGATAGGCAGGAAATGCGCCGGCCTCACCAGCCCCTGTTGCGGATGCTGCCAACGCAGCAAGGCTTCGACACCGCAGATCTGCTTGTCCTGCATGCCGACCTTGGGTTGGTAGTGCAATTCGAATTCGTTGCGGTCCAGTGCGTGACGCAATTGGCCGGAGAAGCGCAACTGCCGCGCGTTGTCGGTCTGACCGTCGGCATCGTAGAAACTGTAATGACCGTCGCTGCGCTTGGCGCGATACATGGCGACATCGGCATGTCCGAGCAATTCGTTCACCTCGTCGCCGTGTTCCGGATAGACGGCGATACCCACCGAGGCGTTGAGGAACAATTCGCGGTCGCCGCAGCGGAACGGGTGTTCGAAGCAACTCAACACTTTCGCGGCGACCCGTTCGCCGGCGCGCTCGCCGCTGGGAACCGCCGGCATCAGGATCGCGAATTCGTCGCCGCCGAGCCGCGCCAGGGTATCGGAATCACGCAGCGCCGCGCGCAACCGTGTGGCAACTTGACGTAGCACATCGTCGCCGACCAAGTGCCCAAGTTCGTCGTTGATCATTTTGAAATGATCGAGGTCGAGCAGCATGAGCACGACCTCGCGCCCTTCCTCGCGCCGCGAACTGGCCAGCGCCTGATTGACGCGGTCGTACCAGAGCGTGCGGTTGGCCAAGCCGGTCAGTTCATCCGTCGTCGCCTGATGTTCGAGGACACCCAGGGCGTTGTGGGTTTCGGTGATGTCTTCGATCAAGCCGTCGATGCGCTGCACGCGACGCCGTCCGCTGCGCGCGGGCGTGAAGCGCAGGCTGCACCAACGTTCCTGTTCGCCCGACAGCATCACGCGCGCCTGCACTTCGGCGGCCTCGCCTTCCATCGCCAATTGCCATGCGGCACCGACCTTCTCGCGGTCGTCGGCGTGGATGCGCTCGAAACAAGGAATGGGATCTTGACGGTCGGGCGTGCACAGTTCGCGCAGGCTCGGACTGGAATACAAGACTTCGTGACTACGGACATCGTAGGACCAGAGGATCAGCGGGATATTGCCGAGCAAGTCTTCCACACGATCGTAGGCCGTCTGCGCTTCGTCGCGCGCGGTCTCTGCCTGCGTGCGCAGGCTGTCCCAGTAGCCCTGCAACATCAGGCCCATGTCGAGGAAGACGCGCTTGATCAGCGCGGATTCGAGCGACTTCCGATCGACCGGGTCGATCTCCGGCAGGGTGTGAATCAAGGTATGCAGATGATTGAGGTAGAGCCGATAGGCACCCATCACCCAGACGGGTTTTACGCCTATGCAGAAATGCCGCTGACCGACTTCGGCCACACCGTCGTCATGCTCGACATTCAGCAGTTGCAACATCTGCTGCAATTGCGAACGCACCAAGTCGCCGATGTTGCCGCCGTTACGCTCGTAGGCGTACAGCACATCGGCCGTCGCGGGATTGTCGAACAGGAAATTGTAATAGTCCTGCGCAAAGCCGGCAGCGCCTTGCGCCAACAACTGGTGATAGGTACGGAGAACCTGCGCGTCGCCGTTGCCGATCTGGAGCACGTAATGGAACTCTTTACGCAGCTCGCGCGCGGCCAACTGAGACATGGCCGCTTGGCCAGCCTCCGACGTATTCCTCCTGCCTCGTTTCTCTCTAGCCATTGTAATTATTATGTTGTTTTTATCGACGGCTCGGACGGTAACACATTTACTATTCGCTGCCCAGGGTAATTTTTACCTCCCGCGCTGAGCCCAGACAGACGTCTATCGTATGCGCTGGGTATACCCCAGACATACTCATGGGCATGCTCAAGCGAACAGATCGATCGCCCCCCGCGACTGCCCGCCCGCACGCGTGAATTCCTGTTGGGCGATGCCGCCCAAATCGGCCTCATCCTCCTGCCGCATGCCGGTGCGAAAATTCCCTTCTGCCGTCTGCGCATGGCGCTGTTGCTCGGCGAAGGAATGCTGGGACACGTTCACATCACCCAGGTTGAAGCCATTGGCGCCGAACATTTCCCGCAGGCGCGGCAACGCCGCTTCCAGGGCTTCGCGCACCGGGGCGTGCTGCGCCACGAAACTGACCTGCGCCTGATCGTTGTGCATCTGTACCCGCACCTCGATCGGCCCCAAATGCGCGGGATTCAATTTGAGTTCCACACCTTGGAACTTGTTGTTGACCACCCACATCATCCGCTCGCCGAGCGCCTGATCCCAACCGGGTTGGCGCAACGGGGTTTCCAAGGTCGCGGTCGGCAAAGCGGAACGTGTGGCGGCCGTCGCGGCCGCATCTGGGGGCAATAGATTCGGGACGCCCTGCGTGGCTGCATGTGTCGACGGCGTCGTTTGCGGTGTTGCACCGAGTAGACGGTCGGCCAACGCCTCGACGCCCGCGGCACGCGGCTGCGCGCCGGCCAAGGCGCGTACTTCGGCACCGAAGCGTTCCAGTGGATACGGCGCAGTCTGCGTAGACTCAGTCTCGGCCCGCGCCTCGCGCACCGTTTGGGCCACGGCGGCTTGCGCCGGCTGCGGCAATTCGGTCCGTGCACCGGTGGTCCAGGGTGCACGTTGCGACCGCTCGGCGCTGCCGCGCGCTTCCGGCTGCGCTTGCGCCGGTATCGGCGTTGCGCCGACGACGGCCTCGGCGCGTACCTCGGTCGCGGCATCCGTGTTGAGCATATCCAAAACGTCCGCCGACACCTCGACCTTGGTTTCGACCTCCGCCGTGGTGGGCGCCACCGTCGGGGACGGTTCGCTGAACTCCGTGGCCGAGGTCTCGGTCACCGCGGCAGTGCCGGTCAACACGGCAAGCAGAACGTCCTCGGGTTTGCCGGTCTGCGGCAAAGGCTTGCCGTCGTCCGCCGCGGTCTGCGTGGCATTCTCCGGCTGCGCGGCCGCGTTATCCGCGGTATCGGTCGCAGCATCCGACGACGCCTCCGTCGTGGACGATTCCGTATCCATGCGCGACTTCAACACATCAGCAAACCCCTGCTCCGGCTTGGATTCCTGAGCATCGTCCACGCTCTTCGGCGCCGCCTTGGCCGCTTTGACCGGGGCTTGGGATTGGGGAATGGGTTGGGGAACTTGGGGCAGTGTCATGTCCGACATGCGATCTCTCCTGGACTGCAAACGTCTGGATATATCTCTGGGTAAGGGGATAAGAGCAAACGGCGTGCCAGCGTGCGGTCGGGCTGTAGTCAGGTTGCGGACTGCGCGCGGCGGTTAGCCCGAATGTTTCTTCCGCCAATTCTTATGTGGCGCGCTGGGGGCTGCGGTGGGTCGATCCCTTTCGCCTCCG
>JACREG010000159.1 GCA_016218375.1 Gammaproteobacteria bacterium | reverse complement strand
TTCTCGAAGGTGAAACGCGGCACCTTGGTGACGACGTAGTCGATGCTCGGTTCGAATGAGGCCGGCGTGGCGCCGCCGGTGATGTCGTTCTTCAACTCGTCCAGCGTATAACCCACCGCGAGCTTGGCAGCGACTTTCGCAATCGGGAAGCCGGTGGCCTTGGAGGCCAGCGCCGAGGAACGCGATACGCGCGGATTCATTTCGATGATGATCATGCGCCCGTCGTCGGGATTGATGGCGAACTGCACGTTGGAGCCGCCGGTATCGACGCCGATCTCGCGCAGCACCGCCAGCGAGGCGTCGCGCATGATCTGGTATTCCTTGTCGGTCAGCGTCTGCGCGGGTGCTACGGTGATGGAGTCGCCGGTGTGGATGCCCATCGGGTCGAAGTTCTCGATGGAGCAGATGATGATGCAGTTGTCGTTGCGATCGCGCACGACTTCCATTTCATACTCCTTCCAACCCAGCGCCGATTCCTCGATCAACAGCTCGTTGGTCGGCGACAGATCCAGACCGCGCTCGCAGATCTCGACGAACTCTTCCTTGTTGTAGGCGATGCCGCCGCCGCTGCCGCCCATGGTGAAGGACGGCCGGATGATGGTCGGGAAGCCGATCGGCACCTGCACCTGCAACGCCTCTTCCAGGCTGTGGGCGATGGCCGAGCGCGGCATGGACAGACCGATCTTCTGCATGGCCTTGCGGAATTTGTCGCGGTCCTCGGCCTTGTCGATAGCCTCGCGGGTCGCGCCGATCATTTCCACGCCGAATTTTTCCAGCACGCCTTCGCGCGCCAGATCCAGCGCACAGTTGAGCGCGGTCTGTCCGCCCATGGTCGGCAGCAACGCGTCCGGACGTTCCACCTCGATGATTTTCGCCACCGTGCGCCACTCGACCGGCTCGATGTAAGTCGCATCGGCCATTTCCGGATCGGTCATGATGGTCGCCGGATTGGAGTTCACCAGGATCACCCGGAACCCCTCTTCCCTAAGCGCCTTGCAGGCCTGTGCGCCGGAGTAATCGAACTCGCAGGCCTGACCGATCACGATAGGACCGGCGCCGAGGATGAGGATGCTGTGTATGTCGGTACGTTTTGGCATTTGATGATTAACCGCCAAGGCGCCAAGGACGCCAAGAAAATTCTCGGGCGAACCGCCAAGGCGCCAAGGACGCCAAGGGGATCATTACAAAAATACGTTTGCCACCAAGCTTATCGGTGCACGGCCTGCATCATGGCGACAAATCGGTCGAACAACGGTGCCACATCGTGCGGGCCGGGGCTTGCTTCGGGATGGCCCTGAAAACTGAACGCGGGAATATCGGTGCGCTCCAGGCCTTGCAGCGTGCCGTCGAACAGCGAGCGGTGTGTCGGTTTGAGGTTTGCCGGCAGCGTCGCCTCGTCCACCGCGAAGCCGTGGTTCTGACTGGTAATCATCACCGCTTGGCTCACGAGATCCTGCACCGGGTGATTGGCGCCGTGATGGCCGAACTTCATCTTCACCGTACGCGCGCCGCTGGCCAGGCCGAGCAATTGATGACCGAGGCAGATACCGAACAAGGGCACGCGCGTTGCAGCCAGTTCCTTGATCGCGGCGATGGCGTAATCGCAAGGTTCCGGATCGCCCGGGCCGTTGGACAGGAACACGCCATCGGGCTTGAGCTTCAGCACTTCGCTGGCCGGGGTCTTGGCCGGCACCACGGTGATGCGGCAACCGCGGTCGACCAGCATGCGCAGGATATTGCGCTTCACGCCGTAATCGTAGGCGACCACATGATGTGGCAATTTCTCTTCCAGCGGATGCGGCGCACTCGGCATACCGCCTTCCAGTGTCCAGGACCCTTGCACCCATGCGTAGGGCTGACCGGTAGTCACCTCTTTGGCCAGATCCATGCCCTTCAAACCGGGGAAGGCACGCGCGGCAGCCAGGGCCGCGTCCGCGTCGATGTTATCGCCGGCGACGATGCAGCCGGCTTGCGCGCCCTTCTCGCGCAGAATGCGCGTCAGCCGGCGCGTGTCGATGCCGGCAATGCCGACCACATTGCGCCGCGCGAGATAGGCCTCAAGGGATTCCTGCGAACGCCAGTTGCTGGCCAGCAATGGCACATCGCGCACCACCAGGCCGGCACTGTAGATATGTCCCGACTCCTCGTCGTCCGCGTTCACACCGACATTGCCGATGTGCGGGTAGGTCAGGGTCACGATCTGGCGGGCGTAGGACGGGTCGGTGATGATTTCCTGATAGCCGGTCAGCGCGGTATTGAACACCACTTCGCCGACGGTCTGCCCGTCGACGCCAATGGATTCACCCCGGAAGGTGCTGCCGTCTTCCAGAACCAGCAGGGCCGGCTTGCGCAAGGGTGCCTCCAAGTGTCGGATATGCAAAGCGGGAGGGCCCTGGCCGGACCGTCCCGCTTATATTTGAATGGGGGCTTGTCGTCAGCGTCTGATTAGCTGCGACCGCGGGGCGGAATTGTAGCGTCCCGGCTGGGGAGTGTCTAGGAAGGAAGGTGGCTGTTAGATGTTGCGCCGGCCTCGGCCCGCTACAGCGGGACCGGCATAACGCCGGCCACTGACGGTCAACAACAGCCCGCCCAGCGCCAACAACAGGGCGGAATCCGGCAGGGGCACGGGGGCGATCGACTCGTTATAGGTCAGGTCGTCAATCGCCCAATTGTGGAACGCGCCGGCGGACGGATGCGCCGCATCCACGACGAAGTCTCCGCCATTGAGTATCTGCAACTGATCGATAGCGGCCCAGTTGGCCTGAAATAGCTGTGGCGTGAGGTCGATGCCCAGGCTCGCGCTGTAGAGCAACTGCCCATTGTTGAACCCTTGCAGCGTTACCGTCTGCGATCCGTAGACGCCGGCGATGCTGAAGCCGACCAAGTCGAAGGTGTCCGGCAACAGCAGATTCAGCAGGGTGTTCTGCCCCCCGTCCAAACCACCGTCCCAGAACAGACTTGCCGCAGAACTTCCGCCGTCTATCAAACCCACCCACGCGCTCGCCGTCTGTTGCGCCAGACGATCGGCGCCATCGTCGGGCGAATCGTAAGGATTGGGTTGATACGGACCCATTTGATCGAACACAAAATGCCGGTTGGCATACTCGGATTCGAAGGTCAGGACGGCAGCCTGAGCACTCGCCACTAACATGATCTCCAGCAGACCCAAGAGCACGAACAACATCCAGGGTTTGAAGCATGTCGTTATTGTCATGGCACAGTCCTCCCGAGGGGGTATTATTGTTATCGAAAATGCATCCTTACCGGGCTTCTACGCTGCTCGCGCCTCCTTGTGCATACAGCTATACAGAAGCCGCGCATCACACACCATCCGTGAATGTCCGGATCTACTGTCGGACTCGCGCCGACAAGACGCCGCGCACAACGGCAACGCCCGCTGCAATACAAACCCTACGCTCGCCGTGGCACACACCGCACCGGCAAACTCATGCGCGCCAGGCGTTGTGTAGGCGCATGTCCGACAATCGCGACGACCACACCACCGACACCAAAACAAGGGCACAGCCGATGGCAACGCTATGCGCCCTCCCGCAGGATCGAGCCATACCTGAACATAACACTGCGGAATAGCCACATGCCGACCGCAGTCGATATGCGCCACTAGAGCCGTCAATCGACGAGGTACACCATGCGTTGGCTGATACTGATTGCCTGTCTCTGGAATCCCGCAGTGGCATTCGCTCACAGCGGACACAACCACGGCGGCGAGACAGCGAGCGCACCCGCGGAAGCAGAGCCGCGCTTCTCCAGCAGCGGCACGCACGTCACGCTGGTCGGCATTTTGAAAGCCGGCCGACTGTGGTTACATGCGGACGATCCGGCATCCAACGCACCCATCGACGCGCTGCACATCGACGTGGACGCGCACGGCATTATCGAACGCGCCGTCCCCCACAATTCACAACAGGATTCACAACGGGGCACCCAACAGGGTTCTCAATATCCGGGAACCTACAGTGTTCCAGCCGATGGACTCGCGTTACCCGGCAAACACGCGCTGGTCGTCACTGTGCAGAGCGCGGCATACACCGAGCTGTTGACCGCGACGCTGACCGTTCCGGCAAGCGCCGAACCCGTTGCATCCGGCAGCGCGCCATTATCCTGGGATAAAGCGTTGTCGATCCTGCTGGTCGGTTGCCTAGTGCTGTACTTGGCTTGGCGCCAGGCCCGGGCCGCCACGCAGCCTTTCATCTTAACTGTCGTCTTGGGCTCGGTCGGACTGTGCAGCGTGCTGCTCTCGAGTGCCTATATCGTGTACAACACGACATCCGTCGCGGCCGTTGTTCCAGGCATTCCGATACAGCCAGCAGCATCCGCAGCGGAACCTGACACACGTCCGCGGCGTTTGCCGGACGGCGCGACATTCATTCCCAAACCCGCGCAGACGCTGTTGCAGTTACGCACCCTGCCCGTACATCCACAGCGTCTGCCGCGCAGCCTGACGCTGCCCGGTCGAATCGTTAACGATCCGCAAAGTACCGTGGTAGTCCAAGCGGAACAGGCCGGTCGTCTGTCGCCACCCGCGCACGGTTTTCCGCTACCGGGCACACGGGTAAAAAAAGGCGAGCTGCTCGCTCATCTCCAACCGGTCGTATCGTCGCTGGACGGGGCGCGGCAACGTGCCGAACTGGCGGCGTTGGAGAAAGACCTCTATCTCAACCAGCGCCAGACCGAACGTCTGCTCGCGCAACTGGGCACGCAGAACACCACGGCCAATGTTTCGCTCGAGGTCGGCCGCGCCGAACAAGCGGCGCTGCAACGGCGCATCGAGCTGTTGCGCGCGGCACTCGCAGTGAAGCTGCCCATGACCGCTCCAGTGGACGGTGTGATCGGAGAGGCCAACGCGCTGAACGGTGCCGTGGTGCCGGCGGGCGGTCAGGTGTTCAGCATCGTCGATCCGACCCGCTTCTGGATGCAGGCACTGGCATTGCCGGACATGGATACCACGCAGATCAGCAGCGCACAGGCGGTGTTGCACGATGGCCGGAGCTTTCCCCTCGCCTTCGCCGGACATGGCTACCAGTTGAACAATCAGGCCCTGCCGCTGCGATTCCGTCCGCTGGCCGCCATGCCCGCGCTGATGGTCGGCACGCTGCTCGACATTCGCTTGCAGACGCGTGACACCGTGGACGGTGTGCGCCTGCCGCGGACGGCCGTGCTGCCGTCTGCCGATGCTATGGGCGCAACCGTCTGGGTGCGCACGGCGGCGGAACGCTTCGAGCCGCGTCGGGTGGAAATACAATCCGTGGACGAACACACCGTACTGGCAGTGAAGGGATTGCAGCCCGGCGACCGCGTCGTCGACAACGGCAGCACGCTGCTGTCGATGATCCAATCCGCGGCGCCCTAACATGTTCCAGTCGATCGTCCGCACCGCCTTGCAGCAACGCATTGTCATGCTGGCGCTGGCCGGCGTGCTGCTTGCCTTCGGCGTGGCCAGTCTTCCGCGGCTGCGTGTGGATGTCCTGCCGGATCTCAATAAGCCCACCGTCACCGTCATGACCGAGGCGCAGGGCATGGCCGCCGAGGAAGTGGAACAACTGGTGACCTTCCCCATCGAACTCGCGGTCAAAGGGGTCGCCGACGTCACCCGCGTACGCAGCCGCTCTCAAGCGGGTCTATCCAGCGTGTATGTGGAGTTCGCCTGGGGCACCGACATCTATCGCAATCGGCAGCAGGTCACCGAACGTCTGGCGGCGGCCGGCGACCAACTGCCGGAGGGCGTAACCCCCAAACTGAGTCCGGTCAGTTCGATCATGGGCGAGACCCTGCTGATCGCCGTGCACGCGACCCGCGAGCATGCAACGGATCTGATGGAACTGCGCGAACTCGCCGATTGGGTGGTGCGCCCCCGGCTGCTGGCCGTGCCCGGCGTGTCTCAAGTGACGGTGAT
Source organism: Gammaproteobacteria bacterium (assembly GCA_016218375.1). Taxonomy (GTDB): domain Bacteria; phylum Pseudomonadota; class Gammaproteobacteria; order Thiohalobacterales; family Thiohalobacteraceae; genus JAHJQQ01. Next base: position 2,903 of record JACREG010000159.1, on the reverse strand, counting down.
CGGCGGCGCAATCAAACAATACGAAGTGCGACCGGACTTGGCGCGCATGCGCGAACTCGGCGTATCCCTGCCGGACGTGGAAACCGCCATGCGCGATTTCTCGCGCAACACCAGCGGCGGCTACCTGGTGCAAAGTGGACGCGAATACATGATACGCAATCTGGGTCATAGTCTGAGCCAGGGCGATCAGGAGGATCAGAGCGATCCCCTCCCGGCCTTGCGCGGCGCGGTGGTCGCCTACCGCGACGGCGTACCGACCACATTGCAACAGATCGCCGACATCGACATGGGTGTAAAGACCATGCGCGGCAGCGCCGGCTATAACGCCGCGCCGGCGGTGATATTGTCCGTGCAGAAACAATTGCACACCGACACCCTGCGGCTGACGCGCGACCTGGAAGCCGTGCTGGAGGAGTTGCGCCCGCAATTACATCAACAGGGACTGCCTCAAGGTGTGGCGCTCACTACGGTATTCCGTCAGGCCGACTTCATCGAACATTCGGTCGGCAATCTCGCCACGGTGCTGCGCGACGCCGCCATCCTGGTCACCCTCGTGCTGTTCGTATTCCTGCTCAGCGCCCGCACGACCCTGATCAGCCTGATTACCATCCCGCTGGCGTTGTGCGTAACGGCATTGGCCTTCCACGGGCTGGGCATGTCGATCAACACCATGACCCTGGGCGGATTGGCCATCGCCATCGGCGAACTGGTGGACGATGCGGTGGTCGGCGTCGAAAACACCCTGCGCCGTCTGCGCGCACGCGATCCCACTGCGCGCGGTCCCGGTGTGTTGTTGCAGATCATCCTCGACGCCACGCTGGAAGTGCGTACCGCGATTTTCTCCGCGACGCTGATTATCGTGCTGGTATTCATCCCGGTATTCGCCTTGTCCGGCGTCGAAGGTCGACTGTTCGATGCCCTCGGCGTGGCCTACATCGTTTCCATCCTGGCCAGCATGCTGATCTCGGTCACGGTCACGCCGGCGCTGTGCTATTACCTGCTGCCGGCGGCCGCCACGCGCGCCACGGAAGGTCCGTTGCTGCGCTGGTGCAAGCGCTGGGATGCGCGCGCGCTGCGCTGGTCGTTCCAACGGCCGCGCGCCTTGCTGACGACCAGCCTGGCAGCCGCCGTTCTCGCCGCGACCGCGGTTCCCCTGCTGCCGCAATTATTCTTGCCGAGCTTCAACGAAGGTTCTCTGACCGTAACCCTGTTGGCGCCGCCCGGCACGTCCTTGGACGCCTCCAACGAAATGGGCACATTGGCCGAGCGGCTGATTCTCACGCTGCCACACGTCGCCGGCGTGGCGCGACGCACCGGACGCGCGGAATTGGACGAGCACGCCGAAGGCGTGCATTACAGCGAACTGGATGTCGCGCTACGCAACCCGCAAGAGGATCGCGACAGCGTGAGTCAGCAAATCCGCCGTCTGTTGCGCGTGCTGCCGGTGACCGTCAACCTGGGCCAACCGATTTCGCATCGACTGGATCATCTGTTGGCCGGCGTGCGCGCGCAACTGGCGCTGAAGGTGTTCGGCCCGGACCTCTCGGTACTGCGCACGCACGCCGAACGTCTGCATGAACAGTTGCGGACACTGTCCGGACTCACCGACCTGCAAGTCGAGCAACAAGGCAGAGTTCCGCAACTGCTGGTGCGTATACCGAGCGAAACGGCCGCCCAGTACGGAATCAACATCGGCGTCGCCAACCAGACCCTGGAAACACTGGGCAACGGCCGCCGACTGTCGCAAGTGCTGCACGCGGACCGCCGCTACGACGTGGTGTTGAGACTGGCGGAGAACGACCGCGACGCGGCGGGCATGAACAACCTGCTGATGGAAACCGCAGCCGGGCGTGTGCCCTTGGCGCGGGTCGCCTCGCTGCAACCGGCCTTCGGCGAAGACCCGATCCTGCACGAAGACGGCCAGCGCCGCATCGCCGTGCTGGCCAATCTGGCCAACGGCGATATGAGTCCGACCGTGGCGGCGTTGCAGCGAACCCTCGCAACGCTGAACCTGCCGCAGGGCTACTTCGTCGAACTCGACGGGCAGTTCAAGGCCCAGCAGCAGGCCTCGACCCAACTCGCGGGACTGGCGGCGATCTCGGTGCTGCTGATCTTCGCCGTGGTCTACAACCGCTATCGCTCGCTGGTGTTGACCGGCATCATCCTGCTGAATATTCCGCTGGCCCTGATCGGCAGTGTCATTGCGCTGTGGCTGAGCGGCAGCGCCTTGTCGCTCGCCAGTCTGGTGGGCTTCATCACCCTCACCGGCATCGCCACGCGCAACGGCCTGATCAAAATCAGCCACTATCTGAATCTCATCGCCCGCGAGGGCGAAGCGTTCGGCGCCGACATGGTCGTGCGCGGCTCGCTGGAGCGACTGGCGCCGGTCTTGATGACCGCGCTCGGCACTGCGCTGGCGCTGATCCCGCTGCTGGTTTCCGGCGACCAGCCCGGCAAGGAAATTCTGCACCCGGTCGCGGTGGTCGTCTTCGGCGGTCTCATCAGCGCCACGCTGCTCGACACCTTGCTGACACCGGCGCTGTTCCTGCACTGGGGACGCACACCCGTGGAACGGCTGCTTGCGCAGCCCGGCACGCGCGAACATTACTGACCCACACAGGAGAACACTCATGAACACACCTATCCTCCGCAACCCCTGCCTTGCGCTGCTGCTGTGCGCCGGCACTGCACAAGCCCACGACAACGGTTACTTCGACACGCACCCAACGGCGCATGGCGGACAAGTCCGGATGGCCGGCGCGTATCATGTGGAGGCCGTGCTGGAACGGCAGAAATTGGTGTTGTACGTCACCGACCATGCCGATCGACCGCAAGCCACCCACGGCTGGCAGGGACGCGCCACCGTTTTGAATGGAACGCAGGTTACCCGGATAGCCTTGAGT
>JACREG010000158.1 GCA_016218375.1 Gammaproteobacteria bacterium | reverse complement strand
GCTGCGGCGGGTCGATCCCTGAAGCCGACTAGCGCAGCTCGGAGGCGAAAGGGATCGACCCGCCGCCAGCCCCCCAGCGCGCCACATAAAGATGGGTGGAGAAAATGCTTATCTATGCTTCTTCACGAACGGATACACATCGGTCAGGCCGAGCAGGTCGGTGAGCAGCAGCACCAGGAAGATGAACACGATGGCACCGACGATACCGCCGCCATCGCCGCCGGCGGGCAGTTGTTGGAGACGTTCGGCGGCCAGCGTGGCTTCCTCATTGCTGAGCGTTTCGACGCGTGCCTGGGCCTGGGCCGGGTCGACACCGAGTTTAACCAGTTCGGCGCGGATCTCGTCGCGGGCGAGGAACTGCTGCACTTTTTTATGTGCATCGCCCGCCACGCTTTGCTGGGCATAGGTGGACGGCGCGATCATGCCGGCCTGGGCGGCGGGTATGTGCAGGGACAGCAGGCTGAAGGCGGCGAGGACGAAGGGTGTGATACGGCGGCTGGTGCGGCGGATGAAATCCATGGAACGGTCTCCTTATGGTGTTGTGTTGTTGTAAAGAAGGTAGTCCGGGTTTTGCACGTGCTCAACCCATCAGACTGCGGGGTTGTCGGGGCGGGATTATGCTGGCAGCCCGGTTGCCGCGCCTGTGAACTGCATCACAAATCGCGCTTGGCCGGCGCGGCGTGTGCGGCGATGTGCCGGTACTCGTCCCCCAGTTTCAGCAGCGTGAGACACCAGATCAAGCACACGCCCAGCACCAGCCAACCGAGTTGCGCGGCACTGATCGTCCAGGGCAGCCACTGAGTCAGCACCAGGATCAGCACCGAGCCCAGCACCCGGAACAGCCGATAGCCGAACATATCGATCCAGGCCTTGGCCTGATAGATTAGCAGTGGATCGATGGGTACATACAGCAGTTCCTTGGAGGCGCGGTTGATGGAATACGACAGGCCGCGGTCGGCGATTTTGAGGAAGGCGCCGCTGTCGAGCGAGGCCTGGGTCATGTACAGCAGACTGCCGACGCTGACCGCGAGCGGTTGCGCGAACAGCCCGCCCAACGCGCCGAGCCAGCGGTGCACCAGCGGCGTAATCAGCAGATTGATGCCGATGGCGACCGCGCTCAGCACGCTGAAGAAATTGCCCAGGTAGGCGGTGCGCGTCTCGCGGTCGCCGATGCCGGCCTCGACGACTTTCATGAACTGGAATTCCACCAGCGGTTCGACCATCTGCGCGAGCAGCAGAATCGTGGCGATCAGCAGCAGATAGCGATGCCGCACGATGGCGTGCCAATCGCCGGAGGCGTGCGCGCCGTTGTTGCGCATCCCGGTGTGTTCCGTATACAGACCGAGGCGGCCCATCCACAGCGTCAGCAACATCAGCAGGCCGAGAATCGCCGCGGCAATCGGCAGCAGGTCGGTAGTGCTGAGGTGTAAATGCGTGATGAACGCGCCCGACAATGCGCCGCCCGCCATGCCGCCCAACAATCCGCCGGTACCGATCAGACCATACCAGCGTTTGCCGTCTTCGGTGGTGTGAATGCTGTTGGTCAGACTCCAGAACTGCTCGACCAGGATCACGCTCAGCATATCGACGAAGACATAGAAGGCGAAGGCCGGCACGAAGCCGTCTGCATTGAGCCACACATAGAAGACCAGCAGACAGGCGATGAATACCGCGCAACTGCCGAGTACCACATGCATGCGCGAGTAGCGTGCGACCAGGCGGTGGTACACGCCGATGACGAGCGCGAGTCCCACGGCGGTCGCGATCCATACATAGGGCAGATAGTCGCTGCCCAAGGCGCCGATGAACAGCGAGCGGCTCGCCGGCTTCAAGTGATACAGCGCGGCGATGATAAGAAAGAAATTTGTGAACAGCAGCACACTGCGGGTGAGGTGTGCGTGGCGCATCGGTGGCATGAGCATTGCTTTATCTCGATGATCGGTTACCATGACGCTCGAAAGTTCGCAGCAGGAGGGTGAGTCAATGTGGTGTCGACTGCTGATGGTCGCAAGTTGTGTCCTCGGATTCTCTTTTACAGTTCAGGCAGCTAGCCCGAAACCGTCTTATCCCTCGCTGCGTGGAGTGCAGAGCGCCACGCTCCAGTCCCAGCTCGAACAGAAACTCAAACGCCTGAATCTTGACGCCGCCGTCAACCAGGGGCGTCTCGCCGTGACCCTCGTCGATGTCACCGACCCCCACCATCCCAGCCTGGCGCAGGTCAATGGCGACGACATGGTGTATGCCGCCAGCCTGCCGAAGATCGCTATCCTGCTGGCCGTGTGCGAACGCATTCACGAGGGCAAGCTCACGCTGAACGACGAACTGCGCGGCGTGATGACCCACATGATCCGCTATTCCTCCAATGCCGCGGCGACCGACCTGATCCGCCGTGCGGGCCACGAGTATATCAATCAAGTCCTGACCTCGCCGAAATACCGCCTCTACGATACGCACACCAACGGCGGCCTGTGGGTCGGCAAAGAATACGCGTCGGGCGTGGCCTATCACCGCGACCCGCTGCACAACCTGTCGCACGGCGCCACCGCCTTCCAGGTCGCGCGCTTCTACTATCTGCTGGAAACCGAACAACTGGTGTCGCCGGAACTGTCGCGCGAAATGAAGGCGATCCTGGGCGATCCCGGCATCAAGCATAAATTCGTCAAGGGCCTGATGGCGGTGTCGCCCGACGCGCACATCTATCGCAAGTCCGGCACCTGGCAGAACTGGCATGCCGACAGCGCCATTGTCGAACATGACGGTCGCACCTACATCGCCGTCGCGCTGGCCGAGAGTCCGCAAGGCGGCGAATGGTTGAAGCAACTGATCGGCGAATTCGACAACATTATTTTGAACCAGCCGCTGCGGACTGCCCGTCTTGAATCCCCGCTCGGGGCCAATCTCGCAACAAAGCCTGTAAGCGCGTCGCAAAAGTCTGGTGTTCGACCGCGGAGTTCTTCTTCAGAACGTTTGATGTGAGCGCGACCATGTAGAACTGCCGCGGCGCTCCCGCCGGCGCCTCCACGATGGCCACCGAGTTCATCCAGTTGTCGACGTTGCCCTGATATTTCTTGCAGACGAAGCCCGGCTCGGGCTTGCAGCGGAACAACGATCCCGATTTGAAATACACCGCCGCGTCTTCCAGTGCTGGCGACGAGGCGTAGCGGATACGCCGTTGCGTCATATACAGCAGCCGCTTGATCTCCAGGCTCGACCACCGATCCACCAGCTTGCCCTGTTCGAGTAACAGCAGATAACGCAGCAACTCGCGCGTGGTGCAGGTGCTGTTGGTGCCGGCGATGCGGCGTTTGCCCTGGGCGGTGAAAAAACTGCCCTGACGCAGTGCGTCCTTGTCCAGGCCGTTGCGCATCAGCGGGGTGAGCAGGCTGTCCAGCAGCAGCTCGCTGCGTTCCTTCGCGGTGGATTCGCGGAAGTACGTTTGTTCCTGTTCCAGCGTGGGCGGATAGTCTTTGCCGAACTGGTGCAGCAGCACCAATTGTTTCATGACCATGCTCGCCGCCGCGTTGGAGCTCGCCGACAACGCCCAATCCAGATAACTCCACAGATTCGCCGTATCGCCCTCGCGCAAGGCGCGGCGCGGCATGCTGCCGTCTTCGGGCAGCCAGAACGGCACGGTATGGGAATCGGTGTGAATGAATTCGTCCGCCGTGACTTGGGTGTTTTTGAGAATGCGTTGACGCGCGGCGATGTCGTCGGGATAGAGATCGGCGAGCGCCTGGAACAGCGCCAGCGCCACTATGATCTTGCCCACGCTGCCGGGATTGCGCTGCACCTCGGCGTTGTGTTCCGCGTAGATCGGCTGATGAGGGTCGCTGAGATCGAGTACGCTGACGCTGTAATTGCGGGCATCGGCACCGAGCAGCGCGACGATCTTGCGCGTCAGCGCCGGGTCCGGCGCGGGAAGGGCGAAATCCGGATGTTCGGTGAGGCGCAATTGAATCTGTTCGGTCTTGAGCAGCGCGCCCGAGGGCAGGTGATTGAGGCCGCGCTTGTCGAGTTGCGAGATACGATAACCTTCCAGCCGTGCAATGCCGGTTTCCGCATAACCGTCGATGGGGTAGGCGCTGGCCTGCCCCAGTGTCGTTGCCAGGACGCAGGCCAAAAGCCATCGTATGCGGGATGAACTCATCGCATCAGTCTAGTTCATCGGCGCCGCGCGCAGATCGATCATAGCGGCACCGCCGCTGTCGCCGCCACGATCCATGTCGATCAAATACTGACTGCGGCGTGCGCGGGTGCTTTCCACGAACGGGCGGATCTGGAACAGCGCGAGCTGTCCACGGCGGAAACCGAACTCGATATCCGCCGGCGCGCGCAGGCCGGCGTCGATCTCCGGCATCGGGAAGCGGTGCTCCACATCGTCGGCGAGTAATCGCAGCCGTTCGATCTCCGCCGGCAACAATACCGTGTCGCGACCGCTGGCAGGGCGCTTGCTCACGCCGCCGGTCGGCAGGGGTTCCGCGCGCAACGGGGCGCTGGCTTGGGCGAGCAGGCGGGTTTCACCCGTGTCGCGGCGCACGCGCAGTTCCTCGGCGGCCTGACCTTCGACCGCGCCGCCGACACCTTCGCTGACCGCAATCGACAACCAGTGCCGGTCGCCGTTCTCGATATCGGCGGTCACCAGCACACCGGATTTCTCCGAGGCAAAGGTTTTGAGCAACAACACCGCCGGATAGACATGTTCCGGCTGTTCCATATGTGCCTGCCGCCAAGCGAAGGCGCGCTCGGTGAACGGCGAGGCCCAGACTTTTTGAATCGCCCGCACGACGGCATCGAAGCCGACGACATTGGGCAGCGTAAGATTCAGGCCGGCACCGCTGAAGCCGGGCAGGTCTTCCACATTGGTGTCGCTGCGCACGAACACGCCGACGTTCTCGGTAGCGCCGAAGGCCTCCTGCATTGCGGCGCGCAGGCGTGCGCGGAAGCCATCGCCCGGCGTGGTGTTGGCGATCCAATGCCTCAGACGTTCCAGCATTAAACGCGTTTCCTTCTCGCGCACGGCAGGATCGGTCAGCACACGCAAGCGCGCGTATTCCGCGCGCAGCCACTCAAACGTGCTGGGCCCGTTGTGCGCGATGGGTTGATCGAGCAGGGCGCGGAATACGCCGAAGGGAATCACCACGCCGGGATTCACTGCTTCGGGATAGTGCTGCGCCAGTTCGCCGAGATTGGCGGCCTTCGGCCCGACCGTGCGTCCGGAATCCTCGGCGCGAATATCGCGCAGCGGGACCAGCGCAGTTTGTTGCACATCGAGTTTGCCGAGATCGGGTTGAATCACGGCATCCTCGGCGAGCGTCTCGCGGCCGAATATCGCGTCCCAGTGCGGACCGTCGGCGCTGATGCGCACCGTGCCGCGTGGACTCACCGCGAGCACGATACGCGCGCCGAAGTGCGGTGTAAGACGGTCGATCAGCGCAGCGTCGATCACCACGTTCGGAATACCGAGATTGCGCGCCAGCAATTGTACATGCGACAGCGAGCTGCCTTCGCCGCGGGTGAGAATGCCGGCCACCGGCGGCAGTTCCGGCGTGGTCGACGGCAGCAGGTAAATGCCGTCGCTGCGAAAATTCTCGCCGTGGCTCGGCGCCGGCAACAGCACACCGCGACGCAGACCAGGATTGAGCGCGCGCAGACCGCCGGAGACTTGCGCATCGAACAGGGTTTGTTCGACGCCGACATGTTGCTGTGCGTCTTGCAACAGCGCATCGAGCACGCGCGTATAGGCGAGCAAGGGACTGCCGCGCAGCCGGTCGGGGATGAAATGCACCGCACGATCCGTCAGGTCCGACCAGTGTTCGATACTCGTACCGAACTGAAACTCCTGAGCGCGCTGCGCCCACTGCGGCACCCGCGCGAGATAACGCAGCGCGGCGTAATAGTCTTCGGCGCCGATCTGCTGCGACTGTTCCAGTACGACGAGGCGTTGATCCAGTGCCTGCCATTGCCGCTCGGACAGGAAACCGGCCGCCGCGAGACTCATGCCCAGACTGCGCAGCCAATGCAGCCGGGTGAGGCGGCTGGTGTGCTCGGTGTGTTCGAGCAGTTGATTGCCCGTGGCGTAGATTTCCTGCTCCATGGCCAGGCTCGCTTGCAGCAGTCGCACGCGGTTGGGCGGACTGAGCTGGGCGATGGACGGGGACGACTGCATCATCGACGCGCGCCAGCGCAGACCGAACTCGCCGGCGATGCGCAGGCGCGCGGCGAGCGTCGGCGCGGCCTGCAACTGCGCGATGGCGTCGCGCAACGTGGCCTTGAGCGCACGGCTGCCGCTTTCGCCGATCAGTTGTTCGAGTTGGCCGATGGCGGCGCGCGGCGCGTACAACGTGTCGAGCACGGCGGCCAAGTCCTGGTAGCGCGCGGCGAGTTCCGGTACGCCGTGGGTCGCGGCGTATTCGCGCACCCGTTGCGGATCGGTGGCATCCGGCAGGCCGTGGATCTTGATGCGCAGGACATTGAAGGCCGGATCGCGTTCGGCGATTTCGATGGCGAGCTGACGCGCCTGTGCCGCCGTCGGCGGTTCCGAGTTGACCGGCAGTAGCCGCGTCGCCTCGCGCAGCAGCAGGAAGCGTTCGGGCGTGCGCCAATCCGCCTCGTCGACCAGCGCCAATAACAACGACCGCGCACCGGCGCGCTCGTCTTCCACTTGCAAGGCGCCGCGGTAATAACGCGCCGCGCGGAACACCCAGCCATCGTCGTTTTGAATCAGAAATTGTTCCAGCAGAATCTGCCGCAGCTCGTCGAGGTGCGCATCCGGACCGACGAAGTCCAGCGTCTTGATGTCCGCGAGCAAGGTCGCGACCGGATAACCCGCCGCGCGGATCGCGAGCGTGCGCGCATTCCATTCGCCGTGTTGCACACCGCCGTCATGCTCGCGACACGCGCCGGGTCCGGGCGGTAGAACGGTACCGTCGTCGCAGAACCAACGGATGCGCTCGAACGGCCCGCGCGACGCGGTCTTCATCTGCTCGACCCAGGCGCGCATCTGTTCGAGGGACGGCGGCGCTTCCGGTGCTGTCTTAGAGGGCGCCGTGGTATCCGCCACGGCAGGTGCGCCCAGCAACAGTCCCAGCAGCAAGGGCAGGGCGGTGGAGCGCGCGCAATGGAAGAAGGATGACATTCAGGGACACTCTACGGCCTGATCCGAGCCGAGGCAAACTCGCGCAAGGATGGTAAGTCGTGCTGAATACTCAAATAAATAGGTTTCGGATTGCATGCCCACCCCGGCTAGTTTACCCTACGCGCTCTTCGCAGCCGGGGGTCCCCAAACAGGGTGGCAGACGGTCTGTTCCAGGTTCCCGGAGAGGTGTCCGAGCGGTTGAAGGAGCACGCCTGGAAAGTGTGTATACGGCAACGTATCGCGGGTTCGAATCCCGCCCTCTCCGCCAAAAACAGAAAAGGCCCCCTCGTGGGGCCTTTTCTGTTTTTGTTGGCAAGGGTGGCTTTGACGAAGAACCCATATTCGACAAGCGGCCGCAGGCCGCGCAGCACGCCGAAGCGCAGCAAAGGCGCCCCGAAGGGGCGAGCGCGTAGCGCGAGTAATCCCGCCCTCTCACAGCCCATGAGTTGACTAATTAATCATCCTGTACCATGCTCAAGGCATCACTACAGTATGGATTGACTAAATAGTCATGCCACGCCGCAGCTTCCACGAACCCGACACCGTCCGCCAGCTCCTGGACCAGATCACCGCCGCCGCCGCCGCGCAGGGTCTGGACGAGCAGGCGCTGGCCCGGCGTGCCGGCGCCGCGCCCGAGACCCTGTCGCGGATGAAGGCGCGCGGACACGGGGATTTCGGTCTGCTGGTGCGCCTCGCCCGGGTGGTCGGTCTGAAGCTGGTCGCCGTGCCTGACGACGCGGCGCTCGACGCGTTGCGACGCGGAGACTTCTTCTAATGCCCGACTATCACGCCGTCGTCTGGACTCGCCGTATAGAAGGTCCGTTGAAGATGGGCGACCTGCTCGTCACGCCGCAAGAGACCCGCTTCAGCTACACCGACGACTTTCTCGCCCTCGGTTCCGATGATCTACTCGGGGCCGCCGGCCTGTCGCTGCTGTCCTCGCCGCGCCTATACGGACGCAACCCGGTGGTGTTTCCCGCGCGCGAAGGCATGCCGCTGCATCCGCGTCTGCTGGCGCTGATCCCCGGCGAAGGTCGGCGCAACATCCAGCGCCAGATCTACACGCGTCTGCTCGAACGCCAACCTAACGCGCCCGCGCCCGGCTTCGACATGGATTGGGCGCTGTTGCTGCTCACCGGCTACAACGGCATCGGTCACCTCGACGTGTTCCGCGACGACCGCGCCGCGCTCGCGGCCTATGCGCAAGCGCAACCGACCCTGCCCACACCTGGCAACCGCTCCCCCGGAAATCGATCGAGGTTCTGGAACGCGATCCGCGACGATGTCGCACTCGATGTCACGCTGATGGACGCCGAAGCCATCGCCGAACTGCTCGGCCCGACACCGTCGGCCGGCGGTATGATTCCGAAACTGCTGGTTGCGATACCCGATGCCCACTCCGATTCCGGCACCTGGGACGGCAGCTTCGCGCGACCTGGCACGCGCACAGTGAACGGCAAACCTTTCGTCGATGTCGTGCTGAAAATCGAGCCGATGGAATACCAAGGCGTGGCCGAGCTCGAAGCGTTGTGCCTGCAATTGCACCGCGAAGCCGGCTTCGTGGTGCCGCGTTCGTGGCGTGCCACGCTTGACGGTTTGGAACTGCTCGCCGTCGAGCGTTTCGATCGCGACGCCAACGGTTTTCCGCTGCCGATGGAAACCTTCTATTCCGTGTTCGCCACCGGCAACCGCCGCTTTACCACCAATCAAGACACCGACCTCGCCGAAGTCGGCCGCTGGCTGGAAAAACTCGGCAGCGTGGTGAACCTCGACGTGCGCGCCGTGCAACGCGAATTCTATCGCCGATTGTGCTTTGCCGTGTGTACCGGCAACGGCGATCTGCATTTGCAGAACGTCGCCTTTCTCGGCGGCCCGGGAAACGTGACTATCGCACCCGTCTTCGACCCCGCACCGATGCGCGCCTGGCCGCGCCATGACGTGCGCTTCGCCGTGCCGCTGGATTTCGACGACAGTGTGGGCGGTCTGCACGAGAACCTGATTGCGCTGGGCACGGCCTATGGCTTGACGCGCGCGCAGGCGCAAGAGACATTGCAACAGTCACTCGACCAGACCCGCGACTATGCGCAGCGGGTCGAGGCCTTGGCGACAGTGCCTGCGGAACGCCGCGAGCGCTTGATCGGTGTGGTACGCAAGGAACGGGCGGTGCTGGAAAACGCCAAGGAGACCACCGCGATGATGAAGGATAATCAGGCACGCTCGCCGAGGTGAGCGGCCACCGTTTCATTCATGATTGAGAACATGATGGGCCCGCTGTTGACGTTGAAAGTTCACGCAGCCTTGCGCGCCGCCGCGCGTGCGGGCGCGACCACGCTGGCGTGTTCGCTGGATCTGGAGCGTTCGACGACGCAGGTCGAGGTGGATGCGGCGGGCTGGACCTTCCACGGTCAACGCTTCCCGTATCTGGAAAGTTGTAAAGACCGGACCATTTATCATTGGGTCGACGGAAGTTTCGAACCAGTGGCGCGCTACACCACCTCGCTGATCAACCTGGTGCCGACAGAGTGGGGGCCGCCGACCTTCGAAATCGACGGCATCAAAATGCTGCCCACGGCGCAGGTCTCGCCCTATGCGGATGCCGAACGCAAGGTCGGTTTGATTCAGCCACGCGGCAAGGTGATTCTGGATACCTGCGGCGGCCTCGGCTATTTCGCCGCGTGGTGTCTGCGCGGCGAGGCCAAGCAGGTGCTGTCCTACGAGAAGAATCCGGATGTGCTGTGGCTGCGCAGCCTCAATCCCTGGTCGCCGCAAATCAGTGAGGGGCCGAGCGATGAAACGGGCCGTTGTTTGAACCTGACCCTGGACGATATCGCCGAGCAGATCGCTTCATTACCCGATGCCTCGGTCGACGCCATCCTGCACGACCCGCCGCGTTTCGGTATTGCCGGCGAGTTGTACTCGCAAGTCTTCTACGATCACCTGGCCCGCGTGCTCAAGCGCAAGGGCAAGCTGTTTCATTACACCGGCACGCCGAACAAACTCACCAGCGGACGCGACGTGCCCAACGAAGTCGCGAAGCGTCTGCGGCTCGCCGGGTTCGCCACGGAATTGAACGGCGATGGTGTGTTGGCGACCAAGAAGTAGCGGCGTACCAATATGACCCGCTTCGCCGCTATGGCCTGTCGTGGGATGAAGACGGGTTCAGTCGCGCTGATTTCCCGGTGCAGGAAGTTTCAATTGGCCGTATTATAAGGTTTCAATCAGCCGGGCCCTCTTGTTACAATCGGCCGCATGTCGACACAGCCCCTGATTACCCGGTTCCTACGCCCAAGGCTCATCGAGGCGCTTGCGGACACTCCCGTCGTGCTGGTGCATGGTCCGCGCCAGTGCGGGAAGACGACCTTGGCGCAGACCGTCAAGGGGTACGCCTATATCACCTTCGATGAGGCGGTTCAGCTGGCGGCAGCGAAAGCAGATCCCGTGGGCTTCGTCGCCGACCTGCCGGATAGGGTGATTCTCGACGAGATCCAGCGCGTGCCGGAACTCTTTGTGACATTGAAGGCGGCTGTCGACCGCGACCGTCGGCCTGGGCGTTTCATCCTGACCGGTTCCGCCAACGTGTTGCTGGCCCCGATACTGTCGGATTCGCTGGCGGGGCGCATGGAGTTGCTGCGATTGTATCCGCTGGCTCAGTGTGAAATGGCGAAAGCCACGCCCCATTTTCTCGATGCGTTGTTCTCGGCGGGATTCAAGGCGCGCAAATATGCACGCTTGGGTGTGGAGCTCGCGGAACGTATTGTGGCCGGCGGCTATCCAGCTGCGCTGGCGCGCGGCACTGCGCGACGTCGGCGCGATTGGTACCGGGCCTACATTGAAACGCTGGTGCAGCGGGATGTGCGCGATATGTCACGTATCAGCGCACTCGATGCCTTGTCGCAGTTGCTGCAACTGGCGGCCGGACAGACGTCCCGATTGCTGAATGTCAGCGACTTGGCCGCACCGTTTCAGTTGAGCCGTCCCACCATCCGTGATTATGTGACGCTGTTGGAGCGGATATTCCTGATCGAACTATTGCCGCCCTGGCACAGCAACCGCCTGAGTCGTCTGATCAAGACGCCGAAGTTGCATCTCGGGGATACGGGGCTGGCGGCGAGTCTGCTGGGTATGGATGCGCCGGCCCTGATGAAGGATCGGGCGTTGCTCGGCCAGTTGTTGGAGACGTTCGTGTTCCAGGAGTTGCGTCGACAAGCCAGCTGGAACGAGGCTTCATTTGGTTTCCATCATTTCCGTGATAAGGACGGGTATGAAGTGGACATCGTCCTGGAGCGCGAGGGGCGGGAAGTCGCTGGCGTGGAGATTAAGGCGGCGGCGACCGTCACCGAGTCGGATTTTCGTGGCTTGCGCAAACTAAGAGAGGCGAGCGGGACGCGGTTTGTTGCCGGTGTGGTTCTTTACGATGGCGAGAGCTCCGTGCGTTTCGCAGACGACCTGTTCGCGGTGCCTATCAAGGCGCTTTGGAGCGCAAAATAAGTTCGTCCGAAGGCAATGCCTGCAACGCGTCGGGTTCGCCACCGAGTTCAATGGCGGCGGTGTACTGGCGATCAAGAAATAAGAGGCCGACAAATCCATGCCCCGCTTCGCCGCCATCGATTTCGAAACCGCCAGCCACGGCCGCGACAGCGCTTGTGCGGTAGGGGTGGTGATCGTCGAGCGCGGGCGCATCGTGGATCGCTTGTATGAACTGATCCGGCCACCCTCGCGGCAGTTCGCCTTCACCTACATTCACGGCCTGTCGTGGGAAGACGTAAAAGATGCGCCAAGCTTCGATGCGGTCTGGTCCGGCATCACGCGCGAACTGACAGGCGTGGCATTTCTCGCGGCGCACAACGCGCCGTTCGACAAGGGTGTGCTCGGTGCCTGCTGCGCGACGTACGAGCTGCCGGCTCCGGAACAACCATTCGTGTGTACCGTGCGCTTGGCGCGTGCGCAGTGGGATATCCATCCGACCAAGCTCCCCGATGTCTGCCGTCACCTCGGCATCGACCTGCGCCATCACCAAGCGGATTCGGACGCGGAGGCCTGCGCGCGCATCGTGATCGCGGCGGAGCAGGCGGGCTGGCGCTATGCGTGAATGTAGTGAAAAGCAGTCCCTGGGAGTGGTAAGTTGATGGGACTAGGGAAGGTCTCAGAACGACGATTAACGGACTTTGCTTTAGATTGACCAATGGTACTGATGATGGTCTGTAGTCGACCTAAGCTGACATTCAGGAGGTCGGTTACTGGCGTGACAGCGTTCTCATCTGTGTTGGCTTTTGCGCCCGCAAACCGGGTTACTATATTGCGAACGTTTGATTCGGCCCCAACTAATCAGAAGCGCCATGTTCGACATTACACCCGATGACATCAATCAGTTGAACGATATCGACCTGCGGGGACTAGTCGGGCGCCTATGCGAAGCCGAACTGGTAAGCCGCGGGCTGTCGCCTGCGGCGGTGACATGGGGAGGCAACCAGACAGCAGCGGACGGCGGCCTCGACGTGCGGGTGGGTTTGCCGCCGGGTATGTCCATCGAAGGTTTTGTCCCACGCCTCTCGACCGGGTTCCAGGTCAAAACGCCCGATATGCCGAGAGGCGCCATCCTCGCCGAGATGCGGCCGGTAGGCGCGATCCGCCCGGTGATCCAGGAACTGGCGGATGAAGCGGGCGCCTACATCATTGTCAGCTCCAAAGGATCGACGGCAGACAGCGCCCTTCGCAATCGCCGGGATGCCTTGCGCGAGGCCTTGGCCGGCGTCACCAATGCCGATCAGCTCCACACTGACTTCTACGACCGCACGCGCCTGGCGACATGGGTGCGGCGCTATCCTGGCCTCATCACCTGGGTCAGGGAAAGGGTGGGCAGGGCTCTTGTCGGTTGGCGCCCTTATGGTCCGTGGAGCGGTGCAGCCGAGGACGTCGATTCCGAGTACCTGTTTGATGACAAGCTGCGCCTGCACCTTGGCAAGCACCGTGACTCGCATGCGCAAGCGGTGGCCATCGCTATCGACGAGCTCCGCGATGAGCTAACTCAGCCTGGAATGATTGTACGCCTGGTCGGCCTCTCGGGTGTCGGGAAGACCCGTCTCGTCCAGGCCTTGTTCGATGCTCGGATCGGATCGCGCCCGCTGCCGCCGTCCCTCGCCGTTTACACCAACTTATCGGATAACCCGGACCCGCAACCGACTGGACTGGCCTCGGATTTGATTGCAAACGGTACACGGGCGGTTCTGGTTGTCGACAATTGCCCTCAGGAACTGCATTGCCAGCTCTCGGAACTGTGCCGTGGGGAGACCAGCACGGTCAGCGTCCTCACGGTCGAGTACGATGTGCGCGACGACCAACCCGAGGGCACCGAGGTCGTGACCCTAGACACATCCTCGCCCGAGCTGATCGAAAAACTGGTTCACCGCCGGTATCCGCACCTGTCTCAAGTGGACGCGCGCACGATTGCTGAGTTCTCGGGTGGCAACGCCCGAATTGCGATCGCCTTGGCCGAAACGGTCGAGCGCTCGGAATCGATCGCGAGACTCTCCAACGAAGGACTCTTCCAGCGGCTCTTCCGCCAAAGGCACGACCACGACAATGCACTTCTTCTCGCAGCACAAGCTTGCTCACTCGTGTACTCCTTCCAATGCGAAGCGTTGACGGGGGAAGAGGCCGAACTTTCGCGGTTGGCCACGATTGCAGGTCAGGCTGTCCCCGATATCTACCATCATGTCGGCGAACTGCTC
>JACREG010000017.1 GCA_016218375.1 Gammaproteobacteria bacterium | reverse complement strand
GCGGGTTCTGGATGAAGGTGTTGGCGAAGCTGCCATAGGCGATGTCACCTTCCAGTCCGCCGCCGATACCCGTGTTGGTGGTGTTCGACGAGTCAACTTTATTGCCACCCAGACGCACGCCGATGTCACGGGCGAAATCGTCGTTGGCGATGACGATACGCGATTCGATGAGCACCTGACGTACCGGGATATCCAGGCTGCCGACGAGTTTGCGGATGTCGGCCAGCTTTTCGGCGGTGTCGCGCAGCAACAGGGTATTGGTGCGTTCGTCGATAGAGACGCTGCCGCGCTCGGACAACATCGAGTTGCCTTCCTCGCCCTTGAGCAGTGTGGCGAGATCGGAGGCCTTGGCGTAATTGACCTGGATGTATTCGGAGTACAGCGGCGCGAGTTCTTCGATCTGCTTCTGCGATTCCAATTCGAGTTTCTCGCGGGCGGCCATTTCCTCGCTGGGCGCGACCAGGATGACATCGTTGTTCTTGCGCATGGCCAGACCCTTGGTCTTGAGCACGATGTCCAGTGCCTGATCCCAGGGAACGTTCTGCAGGCGCAAGGTCAGATTGCCGGTGACGGTATCGCTGACCACGATGTTGACGCCCGTGAAGTCGGCGATCAATTGCAATACCGAACGGACCTCGATGTCCTGGAAGTTCAACTACAGACGCTCGCCGGTATAGCCGAGTTTTTCGCGACGGCGCTCTTCCTGCTGTTCCTTGGTGGTGGGCTTGATCTCGACCGTGTACACGCTGTCGGTCTGATAAGCGACATGGTCGTATTCGCCGGTCGGGGCAATGACCATGCGGACATTGTGACCCTTGGTGACGGTATCGACGGTCTTTACCGGCGTGGCAAAGTCGGTGACGTCCAGGCGGCGCTCAAGGGCTTCCGGTAGATCGACATTGAAGAACTCGACCACGACCTGCCCGGCTTCCTGGCGCATATCGACGGGCGTGTTCGGTGCGGGCAGCGTGATGATGACGCGGCCTTCGCCCTTGTCGCCGCGGCGGAAGTCGACATTCCGGATGCTGTTGCCGCTGGCTGCCGGTGTCGATGCCGGTGCTGTGGGCGCGGCGCCGCTCGCGGGCGCTGCGGCCGCCGGTGTGGACGGCGCGGCTGTAGCGACTGCGGCGGTACCTGCTGTGTCCTGCAACGTGACGACAATCATGTTGCCGTCGACGCGGGTTTCGTAAGGCGTCATCTGTATCAGATTGAGCACCACGCGTGTGCGGCCTTGGGCTTCGACCGCCGCCAGGCTCTTGGCCAGACCGACGCCGATGGTCTGCGGGGCTTTGCCCAGACCGTTGTGCGTGTTCGGCAAATCCAGGGCGATACGCGCCGGGTTGTCGATGGTGAAGCTCAGCGGTTGTTCTGCCGGTTGGTTCATTTTCAGAATGATCTGAACCTTGTTGCCAGGCAGCGATCCCACATCGACGGATTCCAATGTGTTGGGAGCCCCGGCAGCCGCGGCTGTCTGGACGACCATGACAATGCCGGCGACCATGCCCGTGAGCCAGGTAAACACGGTATCGACCGGTTTTCCCGTTACAGGCGCGGTGGCGGCGCGATGGGTGTTGGTGGTGGTTGTCCGCATCATATCTTTAGCTCCCCCCATGGGATCATTCGCTGAGCGCGAGCGAGGCCGGGCGTTCCATCCAGCCTCCAAGCCCATCCGGTACGATTTCCAAAACATCAATTTCGAATTCGGTGATCTCTTTGATCTTGCCGTGGTTCTGGCCTACATAATTGCCGGGCTGCACGCGATGAATGGTGCCGTCGTTGGCCAGCACCAGTCCCCAGGATTGGCCTTTCTGCGACAGCGTGCCGACCATCCGCAAGGTATCCAACGGGAATTCCTCCAGCGGTTCGCGCGGCCGGTTGGCATCCGGATGGATGCCGCTGTTGCTGGTGGCGCCGGCCACGGCCTGTTCGGCTTGTCCGCCTTGGCCCGGATCGAACGGATTGCGCAGATCGCCCGCTTGGTACAGGAATGTCTCGTACGGTTTGAATTCCGGCAGTGGCTCGATTTTGGACGGTTGCCGATTGCGCACCTCTTCGACGAAGCGTTGCAGGTCCGCAGTATTGCTGTTGCTGCATCCGCTGAGCGAGAGGCTCAATGCAAGCCAGCAGGCCGTGCCGGCGAGAGCAGTGTGTCTGGCTTTCACTGTGCGGCCTCCTTGCTTGCTTTGCTCGTGCTTGTAGCCTTTTTGCCTTTCTTGGACGAAGTTCCGTCGGCGGTGGTCGTCGCGGCGCTTTGCTCATTCTCATCTAGATAGCGATAGGTTTTCGCCGTCAGTTCCATGACCAGATCGCCGCTGCCGGCGGCGTCCTTGTCCTTGCCGTCGTTGGCGGCGGGCGGCAGGATCGCGATGTCGTGAATGGTGACGATGCGCGGTAACGCCGAAACACCGCTGACGAAAGCGCCGAATTCGTGGTAAGTGCCGCGCACCTTGATGCTGATCGGCAGTTCGGCGTAGAAATCGCGCGGTATTTCGGCCTGCGGTTTGAACAGATCGAATTCCAGGCCGCTGGCAAGGCCGGTCTGCGAAACGTCGACCAGCAAGTCGGCGACTTCGGTCTTGTTGGGCAATTGCCGCAGCATGGCACCGAAGGACTGGCGCATTTCTTCCAGTTGCTGCTCATACGCCTCAAGGTTGGCGGCTTTGCGGGCTTTGGTCTCGAATTCGGTCTTCAACTCAATTTCCGTTTTCGCGGCCTTGTCCAGGCGCAATTGTTGGTCCTTGATATCGAACCAGTAGCCCAGGCCGAGTACCGCGATGGCAATCACAATGATGGTGAATACCCGCGCCGCTAACGGCCAGTTGGCGATATTGCTGAAATCCAGCTCGTTGAGATTGATTTCTGAGAGGTTCACTTTTTGACCTCCGGCGTATCGTTCTGTTCGGTCGCGGCGGCCTTTTGGCCGGCGAGGAGGGTGAATTCCGCGACGCGTCGACGATCCTCGGTCTTGGTCTCGATCACGTTCAGCTTCGGATTACCCACCCACAGCGAACCGTCGATGTTGCGCATATAAGCGGATACGCGTGCATTGGATTGAGCGGCACCATCCATCGTGAGTTCGGAACCCTTCTGGGCGAATTTCTTCAGATAGACGCCCTCAGGCAAAGTCCGTACCAGCTCGTCCATGAGGTGTACGCTCAACGGGCGGTTGCTCTGCAGCTCCTGAATCACATTCATGCGCGCGAGCAGTTTGTCCTTGGTGGATTCCAGATCCTTGATCTTCGCGATCCGGGTTTCCAGGGTTTTGATTTCTCCTTGCAGATAACTGTTGCGCTCTTCCTGGGCGCTGATCATGCCTTCCATTTGGATATGACCGATGATCACACCGATTACGGCAAGCAGCGCTCCGGCCGCAGCCATGCCCGCGAACTCGCGTTGCTTGCGCTTACGCTCCCATTCGCGCCAGGGAAGTAGGTTAATGCGTGCCATGTCAGTCGAAGCTCCTTAGGGCCAGGCCGCAGGCAATCATCAGCGCCGGCGCATCATTGCTCAGTGTCTGAGGCTTGACGCGTGAGGCCAGCGACATGCTGGCGAACGGATTCGCGATGATCGTTTCGATACCGATCGTTTGATGGATGAGCTCGTCGATCCCGGAGATCGAGGCGCTGCCGCCGGCCAACACAATCTGGTCGATGCTGCTGTACTGACTGGACGAGAAGAAAAATTGCAGGGAACGACTGACCTGCTGTGCCATGGCCTCTTTGAACGGCTCGAGTACCTCAGGCGCATAGTTGTCCGGCAGACCGCCTTGGCGTTTCGCCATACCGGCTTCCTCATAGGATAGGCCGTAGCGGCGCATGATCTCTTCTGTCAGTTGTTTGCCGCCGAACACTTGGTCGCGGGTATAGATGATCTTGAGATCGTGCAACACATTAAGCGTGGTCATGGTGGCGCCCACGTCGACCACCGCGATGGTGCGCTCAACGCCCTGGTCCGGAAGCTGACTGGCCAACAGACCGAAAGCGTTCTCCAGCGCATAGGCTTCGATGTCCACGACTTTGGCGTTCAGGCCACCGGCTTCCACCGCGGCGACGCGCATCTCGACGTTTTCACTGCGCGAGGCAGCCAGCAAAACGTCGACGGTATCGGGATTTTTTTCCGACGGGCCGAGCACCTGGAAATCCGTGTTGACCTCGTCCAGTGGATAGGGAATGTACTGGTCGGCTTCCAGCTCGATCTGTGCCTCCAGCTCCTGTTCGGACAGGCTGGCGGGCATCGGGATCACTTTGGTGATGACCGAAGAGCCGGCGACGGCGACGGCGGCTTCTTTCGCGCGCGTGCCGGAACGTTTGACCGCGCGACGGATGGCTTCGCCCACCGCTTCGGCATCGGTCACGCTCTTCTCGACGACCGAATTGGGCGGCAGCGGCTCCACCGCATAGCTTTC
Organism: Gammaproteobacteria bacterium; assembly: GCA_016218375.1. GTDB lineage: Bacteria > Pseudomonadota > Gammaproteobacteria > Thiohalobacterales > Thiohalobacteraceae > JAHJQQ01. The sequence goes on along the minus strand of JACREG010000017.1, from coordinate 718 downwards.
CACGCGATAGCGTCCGCCGCTCTTGCTCAGTTCCAGCAGCTTGACGGCTGTAGAACTGATATCGAGCCCGAGACGCGGCGATTTGGTCCTTTTCAGTAGTTGCGCGAGCGGCACGATAAATTCCTTTCTCTTATCTGTGGGTTGCGCCGTATAAATCCTTCGAAGCATTAGATGGCAATGACAACTGTTTGTCAACCAATGCCTAACAGAGGGTACGGGGCTTCGAAGCAAGCTATCGGGAGATTTATATTTTCCTTTATAGTCTAATACATGACTTCGTTCACAACCTGACGACTTCCTGCCTCATATGAATCTCCTGCGGTTTATCTTGACCGCCCTGTTCGGCGTCATGACCTCGGCGCTGCTCCTGGCGGTGGGACTGTATGCATATATCGCGCCGGAATTACCCTCCATTGAGGCCTTGCGCGATGTCCAGCTCCAAGTGCCTCTGCGGGTGTATAGCCGCGACGAGCGCCTGATTGCCGAATTCGGCGAGAAACGGCGGATTCCCGTGGCCATCGACAAAGTGCCCGAGGCGATGGTCAAGGCTTTCCTGGCGGCCGAGGACGACCGTTTCTTCGAACATCCGGGGGTAGATTACCAGGGCTTGTTGCGTGCAGGCTTTGAACTGGCTCGCACTGGTGAAAAGAGACAGGGTGGCAGCACCATCACCATGCAGGTGGCGCGCAATTTCTTTCTGACGGCGGAAAAGAGCTAT
>JACREG010000157.1 GCA_016218375.1 Gammaproteobacteria bacterium | reverse complement strand
GGCCAAACTGCACATCCGCCACATGGTCGGCGGCCGCGCGCCTTTATTGGACAATGAAATTCTCTACCGCTTCGAATTCCCCGAACGCCCCGGCGCGCTGCTGCATTTCCTCACCGCCATCGGCGAACGCTGGAACATCAGTCTGTTCCACTACCGCAATCACGGCGACGCCTACGGTCGCGTGTTGGTGGGCATCCAAGTGCCGACCGCCGACCGCAAGCGTTTCCGCGAATACCTCGACAGCACCGGTTATCCCTATTGGGACGAGACCGAGAATCCGGTGTATGGGTTGTTTCTGGGGCGGGATTGAGACGGGCGCATTAAAGCCCATCGGTGTCAGCGCTGACAGATCGGCCGTTCGTCCGGGTTGTCGACGGCATCGGTGATGGCCTCGACGAGTTCGTTCAATTCCTGCAAGGAAATCACTTCCAGAACCCTGTTCAGCAGATCTGGCCGAACCAATGCCTGCACCGCGCGGCCATCGTGCAGATTGAGGGTGATCGCCGCGATATTTTTCTCGGCCGCCGGGTCTTCTTGCTCCAGCAGACCTTCCGATTTCGCGAGCAAACTCTCGTAGAGCTCGTTCACTTGGTCGATCAGCGCCTCGTCCATATCCTCGGGGACGGCGACGACAAACCCCATGGCATCGTCTTGCGACTCGAACGGGATCGACAGTGCCTGGAGTCGTTCGGTGAATTCGGCCGACAGCGCGGCGTGGAAGAATATGTACTCAAGCATGGGCGGCTCCAGGGCTTATGGCGTGAGGGTGTTCAGTCCCGCAAAAATCTCCGCGAAATTTCCGATGCAGGGAAACTCGTCGATGTCGCGTTGCGGGCCTTTGGAATCCGGTTGACGGATGCACAAGAGATGGCGGATGCCGTAGCTTTGCGCCGAGCGCAGCACCGGCAGGCTGTCGTCGACGAACAGCGTGTGTTCCGGGTGGAAGGGCTCGCGCGCGCGCAGCCAATCCCAGAAGCTCGGGTCTTCCTTGGGCTTGCCGTAATCGTGCGCGCAGATCAGCGCATCGAAATGTCCAGCCAGGCGGGTGCGTTGCAGCTTCAGATCCAACGCCTTCTGGTGAGCGTTGGTGACCAGGGCGATACGCTTGCCGGCGGCGCGTGCGCGGTCGAGAAATTCGATGACATGCGGATGCACGGCGATCAAGTGATCGACTTCGCGCTTGAGTTCGGCGATGTCCATATCCAGCTCGCGACTCCAGTAGTCCACGCAATACCATTCCATACGGCCTTCCATGGAACGGAATTTCGGCACCAGCGTGTCCTTGGCGGCATCGATTTCGAGACCGTGGCGTTCGGCATAGCGTAGCGGCACATGCTCGCGCCAGAAATGGTTGTCGAAATGTAAATCGAGCAAGGTGCCGTCCATGTCCAACAGGACGTTCTCGATATCGTTCCAGGGCAGTTGCATCGGCGGGTACACAGGGCGACCGGTTCGGTTTGGGGTGGTTTGGATCTGTTTGGGGAGATGCTCAAGGGTGACAGTTTTGCGTGCCGACAACAAGCACGCCCCAGCTGAGTGTCGGGGCTGTGCCAATGGGTTAGAATGCGTGCAAAGCGCGGACCGCCCCATGACCCCCAAACCGCAGATTCTGAGTGTAAAAACCGTGGCGCAAAGCCGCCTGTTCAGCATCGAGCAGGTGGCGTTGCGCTTCAGCAACGGTACCGAGGCCGTTTACGAGCGCCTGCAGGGCAAGGCCGGCGGCGCGGTGTTGATCGTGCCCATGCAGGATGCCGCCACGGTGTTGCTGGTGCGCGAGTACGCAGTCGGTGTCGAGCGTTACGAGCTGGGCCTGCCCAAGGGCCCGTTGGAGCCGGGCGAGAATGTCCTGGACACGGCCAACCGCGAACTCATGGAAGAGCTGGGCTACGGCGCGCGCCGGCTCACCGAGATCGCTCAGCTCACCGTGGCGCCGGGTTACTTCGGGCATGTCACCCATGTGATCCTCGCCGAGGATTTGTATCCGCAGCGTCGCGACGGCGACGAACCGGAGCCGCTTGAGGTGGTGCCCTGCGCGTTGAACGATTTCGAGCGTCTGCTGGCGCGGGACGATTTTTCCGAGGCGCGCAGTATCGCGGCGCTGTATATGGTACGAGAGAGACTGAACAATGGCGGCTAACGACAACTTCAATCCCTGCACCCTGCTCGACGACATTAAACGCATCGCCATCGAAGCCGGCGAGCGCATCCTGGAAGTCTACGAAAGCGACTTCGCCATCGAACACAAGGACGACAAATCGCCGCTGACGGCGGCGGATCTGGCGGCGCATAAAGCCATCGTCGCCGGACTCGGCGTACTGACACCGGAGATTCCGGTATTGTCGGAAGAATCCGCCAGCATCCCCTTCGCCGAGCGCAGCCGCTGGACGCGTTACTGGCTGGTCGATCCGCTGGACGGTACCCGCGAGTTCATCAAACGCAACGGCGAATTCACCGTGAACATCGCCCTGATCGACCATGGCCGCGTCACGCTCGGCGTGGTGTATGTGCCGGTGACGCAGCTCTGTTATTACGCCTGCGCCGGCGGCGGCGCCTTCAAGCAGGCGGCCGGGCAGGCGCCCGCGCCGATCCGCGTGCGCGCGCTCACGGATGCGCCCGTGCGCGTGGTGGGCAGCCGTTCGCACAGCGGCGATTCGCTGTTGCGCTACCTCGACAAACTCGGTGCGCATGAACTGGTGAGCATGGGCAGTTCGCTGAAATTCTGTCTGGTTGCCGAAGGTCAAGCGGATATTTATCCGCGTCTGGGGCTGACGTCCGAGTGGGACACCGCCGCCGCGCAATGCGTGGTCGAGGAGGCCGGCGGTCGCGTCACGGGGTTGGATATGCAGCCGCTGCGCTATAACACCAAGGATTCTTTGCTCAATCCGCATTTCTTCGTGATCGGCGACATCACGCGGGATTGGTCGCAGTATCTGTAACGGCCCGGCACGCGATTCCCACGCAATCGCGAGCCTTTTTATATGGACCCAGAGGGTCTATATAGAGGGTGTATGACGGTATCTTGGCCGTGCAAGGAGGTCGTTATGAATGCCGCAACCGATGTGGAAGGCACTATCGTTCACAACTTCGACGCGCTCAACTACGTAGCCACCGATCCGCTGCCGCGCGATGCCGAACAAAGCCACCGCTTGCACGAACCGGAGCAGATGCTGACCGACATCGACCCGATCACCGGACACGATATCGACGATCTGTCCGGTAAGCCGTACATCGTCGACGGCAATGTGGTCATGTATTTCGAGTCGGAAGAAACCCGCCAAGCCTATCGCGATATGCCCATCGATCATCCGTTCCATCTGGTCGATAATCCCTATGAAGATGGCGAGGCCGAGGGTTAGTCGCAAAGCGGTGCACCGTATACACGCGCCGTTCCGTTAATTCCATCCAAGATTCCATCAGACCCTTTCCCTGCGCCATGCGTCGGGGAGAGGGCGGGGTTGTGTGTATACTCTGCCCCGCATGTCCTCGCTCACCACATCTTCACGCTCGGTCGCCGTCATCGGCGGCGGTCCCGCTGGACTCATGGCCGCCGAGGTGTTGAGTCGGGCCGGTGTGCGCGTCGATGTCTACGACGCGATGCCTTCATTGGGACGCAAGTTTTTGCTCGCCGGTGTGGGCGGGATGAATCTCACCCACGCGGAACCGCATGCGCAGTTCGTCGCGCGTTATGGCGCGCGCCGCGCATACATCGAGCCGCTGCTCGATACGTTCGGTCCGGAGGCTTTGCGCGCGTGGGCGCAGGGGCTCGGCATCGAGACCTTTGTCGGTTCGTCCGGACGCGTGTTTCCCAAGGAGATGAAAGCGGCGCCCTTGTTGCGCGCGTGGTTGCATCGTCTACGCACGGCGGGTGTGCAGTTGCACGTGCGTCAGCGTTGGTTGGGCTGGACGGAAGACGGCGCGCTGCGTTTTGCAACGCCGCAGGGTGAGTGCCACGTACGCGCGGATGCCGTGGTGCTCGCGTTGGGTGGTGGCAGTTGGGCGCGTCTCGGTTCCGATGGCGCCTGGGCGCCGTGGCTGGAACAGCGTGGCGTGGCGGTCGCGCCGTTGCAACCGTCCAACTGCGGTTTCGATATTGCCTGGAGCGAACACTTCCGCACGCGTTTTGCCGGCCAGCCGGTGAAGCCGGTGGTGGCGCGGTGTGTCGATGCCGCGGGCAATGAACACTGTCAGCAGGGCGAATTCGTCGTCACCGCGAGCGGTGTCGAGGGTGGTTTGGTCTACGCGTTATCCGCGTGTTTGCGTGACACGATCACGGCTAACGGTTGTGCGACATTGTTGTTGGATCTCGCACCCGGCAAGGACCAACAACAACTCGCCGCGGCCTTGGCCAAACCGCGCGGCTCACAGTCGTCGGCGAATCATCTGCGCCGGCAGGCGGGCATCGAGGGTGTGAAGGCGGGATTGTTGCGCGAGGTGCTAGCCAAGGAGGAATACGCCGATCCCGCGCGTCTCGCCGCCGCGATTAAAGCCGTGCCGCTGAGCCTGATCGCGCCGCGCCCCTTGGACGAAGCGATCAGCACGGCCGGTGGCGTGACGTTCGAGGCGCTCGATGCGAATCTGATGTTGCGCGCCGTGCCCGGCGTATTCTGCGCCGGCGAAATGCTCGACTGGGAAGCGCCCACCGGCGGTTATCTGCTCACGGCGTGTTTCGCCAGCGGCCACGCCGCAGGACACGGCGTGTTGGCGTGGCTCGGCGAGGTTCAGAGATAACGCCCGGCACTGGCGACCAGCGCCACGCTCAAACCCAGAATCAGATTGATGCCGATGACGCGGCGGATCTGCGCGAGTTGCGCGCCGGCCGCCGGCCAATCGCCGACCGCGACGGCGCGCTGCATGCGCTTAAACGGCGCGAAGTACATGTGCATGTACAACAGCATCATCACCCAGCCCAGGCCTTGCATCAGATGAATATGCAGACCGACGTTGGCCAGGCCGCCGAACACGCGGAACACCATCAGATAACCGGTGGTCGGCAACAGCGCGACGGCCAGCCACACCCAGGGAAAGAACCGGCGGAAGGTCTGCGTCCACAGCGGCAGACGCTGCGGTGGGTCCAGCAATGTGGCCGCGACCGGGCGCAGCGCCATGTAGGCGAAGAACATCCCGCCGACCCAGACGATGGCGGCGAGCAGGTGCAGGGCGATCAATAACGGTGTCAGGAGATTCATGGTTTAGGTTTCGTGTCCGTGGGTTGTGAGGGTGGCGTCGGTGCCGTAGTGTCCGCCTTTGCGGGTTCCTTGGCCATCTCCGACTCCGATGCGGCACCGGGTTCCGGCAACTGCGTCAGCCAGCCCTGTACCCAGCGCACCAGTTCCTCTTCCACGCCGACAAAGAAATGATCCGCGCCTTCGACGGCCATTTGCCGGTAGTGCGTATGCCCCGCCTTGCGCATCGCGGCGGCGCGCGGTGCGGTCGCGGCCAGCACTTCATCCAGATCGCGGCTGCCGTACAGATCGAAGATCGGCAATTTGAGTTTGGCGATCTGCGCGGTGGTGTCGAGTTGCGGATCGAGAGCGCTGCTGCTCATGCCGATGACGATCAGCCCGGCGTACCCCGAATCGTTTTTGGGGTCGCCGGCCTCGGCCAACGTGGCCGTGGCCATGCTGGCGCCGAGGCTGTGGGCGATGAGCACGATGGGTCCGGTGCCCTTGGATTTGAGAAAGGCCTGCGCGGCCTGGATGCGCGGCGCCGCTTCCTTGATGAGCGGGATGTATTCTTTCAGCGTGGCCTCGTTGGGCAGGATGGGCATCTGGATGGACAGCGTTGCCCAGCCGTGGTTGGGCAGTTCGCTGCGCAGCGGATACACCACGTCCGGCCAGTCGGGATGCACGCCGATGCCGTGCAGGACAATGGCGCTGCCCTTGGGCTCGCCGGTCTGGTCTTCGGTGTAGATGCCGAGGAATTTCTGGCCGCCGGCCTCCAGCCACTCGGCCTTACCGACCAGCAGCGCATCGACGATCTGATCGGACCAGCGTTTTTCCTTGTCCATATCCGAGGCACGGGTCGGTGCCGCCGCGCCCAGCGCCAGCAAAAAAACAAGCATGCTCAAGCGGTTTAGCAGATTCATGTCGACCTCCCAAGGTGCGTTCCAAGGTGCGTGCCAAGGTGCGTTCGGGCGCGGCCTGTAACCCGAGGGGAATCCGGATAGGTGTTGGGGGTAACCGGCTGCCCGGTCGGGTGGCTGAAAATCCGACCGCGATACGGTACATTGCGCAACTTTACGCGCTCGGACGAGATCCCGGCAACGCCCATCAGCATTAGATTTGGAGAGCACGACCATGGCGGATTACAAGATTGCCCCTTCCATCCTCTCGGCGAATTTCGCGCGCCTGGGCGAAGAGGTCGACAACGTGTTGGCGGCGGGCGCCGACATTGTGCACTTCGATGTCATGGACAACCATTATGTGCC
>JACREG010000156.1 GCA_016218375.1 Gammaproteobacteria bacterium | reverse complement strand
GTGATGCGCACGCGGTCGCCCGGCGTTCCGCCGCCGCCGGCGTTGACGACGTCCTTGGCGATGTCGTAGTGGATCTTGTCGCTGCGGAAGGTATCGCCGGCCTGACGGACTTCGGCCTTGTCGAGCAGGATGATCTTCTGCTCGGTCGCGTAATACTCCATGCGCAGAGCCTCGGCCTCGACATCCTGCTCCTTGCCGTCCGGGCGCTGCCGGTAAGTGGCGGGTTGGCCGACGGCGACGGCCTTGACGATGTCGCCGCCCTTGCTGTGCACGGTCAGTTCCGCCGCGGTCAGTTGCAGCGTGCCTTGAGTGATTTTCACATTGCCGCGATAAACGCTGACACCGCGTTTGTCGTCGATGTCGGCGCGGTCGGCCTCGACATACATGGGCTGATTACGGTCGCTGCTCAAGGCCGCGGCCAGTCCGGGCCATGCGCCGCCGAGCAGCGCCAGCCAGAGAATGCTTATGTTACGCATGCGTTAACGTGTTCCTTGTGGTTGTTGAACCGCGCGTACCCGGTCGAGCAATTCTACCCGGCCTTGCTCCAGATAGGCACGCATGCCGATCGCCTCGACCTTCAGGCCGGCGCTACGGTAGCTGACGGCGGCGTCGGTCTCGGCGAAGTCGCGGTCGGGAAAGATGCGCAGTTTGCGCGTGTCCAACTCCGCCGCCGGTTGTTGCGCACTGGCGGGACGGTGGATCTTCACGTGTTCTTCGAGCAGCACCTCGGCACCGCCGGAACTGACCCAGCCTTTCAGCGCGCGCGCCTGCCAGGGCTTGGACGCGGGGCGATACAGTTCCAGATAAGGCGCGGTGAGCGCCGTGCTGTCGTCGTCCGGATAATGTTCCATGCGCTTGGCCCACAACCGGTGGGCGAGGCGACCTTCGGCGTTCAAGGTGCTGAGGTCGAAATCGTCGGCGAAGGCATCCGGATCGTGACGCTGACTGCCGGCGGTTTGCCGGCCGTCCTGCTGCACTTGCTGGTACAACCAACCGCTCAGCAGCGCCAGCAGACCGATCGCCAGCAGGGGTAGCAGGCCGCGCAGTGAGATCAAAGGTAGCTTTCCAACTCGGTTTTGAGCTGACCGCGCGCTTCGATCAGTAGCTCGCAGACATCGCGCCCAGCACCGCGCCCACCGCAACTCGGCGTCTGCCAATGCGCATGTTGTTTGACGAACGGGTGCGCGTCCTGCACGGCGATGGCGAGTCCGACCTGGGTCATCACCGGCAAGTCCACCACGTCGTCGCCGACATAGGCCGTTTCCTCGGGTTCGATGCCGAGCTTGGCGATGAGATCCTTGAAGCAGGCGCGCTTGTCGTGCGCGCCCTGATAGACATGCTTGATACCGAGATTGGCGACGCGGTGGTCGACCACGCGCGAGGTGCGCCCGGTGATGATGGCGATTTCCACGCCGTATTTCATCAGCATCTTGAGGCCGTGGCCGTCGCGCGAGTTGAAGGCTTTATATTCCTGACCGTCGTCGCCGAAGAACAGCGAGCCGTCGGTGAGCACGCCGTCGACGTCGAAGATAACCAGTTTTACTTGGGCGGCTTTTGCGAGGATGTCTTTCATGTCGTTAGGTTCGGTTCGTTGTAGGCTGTCAAACAACGCCGGCGCGCAACAGGTCGTGCATGCCCAGGGCGCCGACCAATTTGCTGTCGGCATCCACGACCAAGAGTCCGTTGATCTTGCTCGCTTCCATGATCGCCAACGCTTCGGCGGCGAGCATGCCGGGCAAAACGGTCTTGCAATTGCGGGTCATCAGGTCGCCGACGGCGGTCTTGTGCAGGTTGATCTCACGGTCCACGGCGCGGCGCAGGTCGCCGTCGGTGAATACGCCGGCGACTTTCCCGGTCGCATCCAATACGGCGGTCATGCCCAAACCCTTGCGGGTCATTTCATGCAATGCCTCGGTGAGTGGGGCATCGAGGCCGACCTGCGGGATGGTGTCGCCGGTGTGCATGATGTCGTCGATCAACAGCAACAGCCGCCGGCCCAGGCTGCCGCCGGGAGGGGCGCGGGCGAAGTCCTCGGCGGTGAAGCCGCGCGATTCCAGCAGGGCGACGGCCAGCGCATCGCCCATGACCAATGCGACGGTGGTGCTGGCGGTGGGGGCGAGGCCGAGCGGGCAGGCCTCTTTTTCCACGCCGACGTCGAGGTTCACATTGGCAGCGCGCGCCAGCGTCGAGTTGGCGTTGCCGGTCATGCCGATGAGCGGCACGCCGAGGCGTTTGATCAGTGGCAAGATGGTGAGCAGTTCGGCGGTCTCGCCGGAATTGGACAACGCCAGCACCACATCTTTGGGCGTAATCATGCCCAGATCGCCGTGACTGGCCTCGCCGGGATGGACGAAGAACGCCGGCGTGCCGGTGCTGGCCAGCGTCGCGGCGATCTTGCTGCCGATGTGGCCGGACTTGCCCATGCCGATGACCACCACGCGGCCGGTGCAGGCGAGCATATAGCCGCAGGCCTGCGCGAAACGCGCGTCGATGCGGGTAGCCAGCGCGCTCACGGCGGTGGCCTCGGTCTCGATCACGGCCAGACCGAGTGCTTGGAGTTTCTGTTCGTTCATCAGACTTCGGGATAGCCCAGTTCGGAGAGTTTGGCGGAGAGTTGCGCGCGGTCGAGGTTGGCGCCTTCGACAGTGACTTGGCCGCCGTCGATGACCACGCTGACCGCTGTAATGCCCGCGAGTCCTTGTAGTCCTTGCTGGATGGCCTTGACGCAGCCGCCGCACTTGACGTTCTTGACGCTGAAGTGTTCCTGCATGTTCGCTCGATGCTCGCTGGGTCCAGGGCTGTGCCGTGAGGGGGCAGTATACCAAGCTCAACGCGATTCGACCTTGGTTACGCCGCAACGGCTACACCGATACCGCGTGACCAGCCGGCCGGTCTTGACGTCGAACGGTGTGCCCGGTTCGGCCACCCATTTGTGGAAACCGCGCTTACACAGGGTATTGCCCTGGTGCTTGTCGGCGGCGCGCGGTCGTTTGAAGGGGAGGATGTTGGTCATGGTTCGGATACCGGATCGGCAGCGGTAGTCATGGTACACCGACCGTTCGATGGGCGGGACTGCCAGTCCTCTGGCGGTTCTCGTGTCTATGTGGTTACATAGCAGTCGTAGGTGAACGATAAGAATTGCCAGGTTGAGCGCACCCGTGCGTAGAAGATCTGGCTTATAAAAGACTGTATAACAATAACTTGCATCCGTATAAGTTTGCCCGTTAGACGCTGTGGTCAGGCACTTTTAAAGATGCGCATCAAGTCTATTGGGGGATGCTATGCGACGTCTCAAACCAACCCGGTTCTTCATGGGCGTGCTCGCCGGTTATTGTCTATTCTCAGCCGCCGCGCAGGGGCAGGTCGTCGTGCGCATGGTGACCAATCTGGGCGACATCGATGTTGAGCTCTACGACGAGGCCGCGCCCATCACCGTCGCGAATTTCCTGAATTATGTCCGCGATGGGGATTACAACAATACGTTCATCCATCGCAGCATACCCGGTTTTATTATCCAAGGCGGTGGCTACTCCATCAGCAATGGTTCCGTCGTTAGGGTTCCCACCGATCCACCGATCGTGAATGAGTATGACCCCTCGCGATCGAATATCCGCGGCACCATCGCCATGGCAAAGTTGCCAGCGACCGACGGCTTTGGTAACCCAATCCCCGGCGGCGGCCCAGACAGTGCTACCAGCGAATGGTTTTTCAATCTGGCCGATAACTCCGCGAATCTCGATTTTCAGAATGGTGGCTATACCGTCTTCGGCCAAGTGATCGGCGATGGCATGAGTGTCGTGGACGCCATCGCGGCGCTGACCACCGTGGACTGCGGCAGCGCTTTTACCGATTTGCCGCTTATCGGATTGACCACATGCCCAAACGTGGACCAGTTAGATCGTCTGGTCACGATCAGTAACGCCAGAGAGATTTTGAGTGTCCAGGGTAATCTGGCATCAATGGAAGACCGCGCCGGGAACAGCGTCTCGCTCACCGCCGATGCACCGGCCACGTTTACCAACGTTGCCGTGAGCGACAATCCCTCTCTCGCCGATGCCCCGGAGGGCGTCACCTTCCAGGAAGGTTTCTTCAGCTTCCAGCTTGATGGGCTCGCGTCTGGCGGCGCCAGCCAGGTGACGATGCAACTGCCGGCGGGATACACGCCGAACACGTATTACCTGTATGGACCTACGCCGGACAATAACAACCCGCACTGGTATGAATTCAACTTCGATGGCCAGACGGGTGCGGAATTCTTCGGCAACAATTTTGTGATACTGCACTTCGTTGATGGCGGGCGCGGCGATGCCGATCTGGCTGCCAATGGCCAGATCTCCGAGCTCGGCGCACCGGCTGTTGCCACCGTCATTATCCCCGCAGCATTACCCACGATCAGCGTGGTCGCGACCGATGCCACGGCCACCGAGGCCAGGCTGACCACCGGCACGTATACCTTTACCCGCACCGGTAGCACGGCGGCGGCGCTCACGGTCAACTACAGCGTGGGCGGTAGCGCCACGTCCGGCAGCGACTACACCGCGCTCGGCACACAAGTCAGCTTTCCCATCGGTGCGAGCCAAGCCACCAAGACCCTACAGCCGGTCCAGGATACCCTGCAAGAACTGAACGAGACCGTCGTGTTGCGTCTCAGGCAGAGTTTGAACTACGCCGTCGGTACGCCCGCCAGCGCCACGATCATCCTCACCAGCAACGATCCCATCACTCGCACAGTAACCGTTGCCGCGACCGACCGCATCGCCACCGAGGCCGGGTTGACCACCGGTCTATATACTTTCACCCGCACCGGCAGCACGGCGGCGGCGCTCACGGTCTACTACAGTGTGGGTGGCAACGCCACATCCGGCAGCGACTACATCGCGCTCGGCTCCCGCATTACCTTCCCCATCGGCGCGCGTCGGGTCACTAAGACGCTGAAGCCTATTCAAGATAGATTACGGGAGCAGAACGAAACCGTGGTGCTGCGTCTCAGGCAGAGTTCGAACTACGCCGTCGGCAGCCCGGGCAGCGCCACTGTCACCCTCACCAGCAACGACTGATCCATCCGCTCCCGCGCCTGCGTGTGCAGAAGGCCGGCGGCGGGACGCGGCTTTATTCCCGGTCACTGCCTCCTGGTATTGCATGCTACAGGGCGGGACTGGTCAGGCTCCGGCGGCAATGTGATAATTGCGGGCAAATGAACAACCTGAATGTTGGCGCGCCTGCCCGCATTGCACCCCGGATGCCGTCCAAACCCAAAGTCTGATGCCCGAATCCTCCCCGCCTACTGCCGACGATGTGCTGGTATCGGTGCGTGACCTGCGTTTTGCGCGCGGTACGCGTTGGATCTTCGACGGCGTCGATCTGGACATCCGCCGGGGCAAGGTGACCGCCATCATGGGGCCGAGCGGTACCGGCAAGACCACCTTGCTGCGGTTGATCGGCGGCCAGCTCAAGCCGCATACCGGGCACGTCTGGATCGACGGCGAAGATGTGCCGCGCCTCAACCACGAGGCCTTGTACCGCCTGCGCAAACGCATGGGCATGCTGTTCCAGAGCGGGGCATTGCTCACCGATCTGAGCGTGTTCGACAATGTGGCCTTCCCGCTGCGCGAGCACACCCGGTTGCCGGAGATCATGATCCGCGATCTGGTGCTGATGAAATTGCAAGCGGTGGGGCTGCGCGGCGCGCGCGACTTGATACCCAGCCAGCTCTCGGGCGGCATGGCGCGGCGCGTGGCGCTGGCGCGGGCGATCGCGCTCGATCCGATGATGATTATGTACGACGAGCCGTTCACCGGACAGGACCCGATATCAATGGGCGCGCTGGTCCAGTTGATCCGCCTGCTCAACGACGCCCTGGGGCTGACCAGCATCATCGTCTCGCACGATGTGCAGGAGGCCGCGGCGATCGCGGATTACATCTATCTGCTGTCCGACGGTAAGGTCGTCGAGCACGGCACGCCCGAGGCGCTGAATCGTTCGGCATCGCCGTGGGTCAACCAGTTCATGCACGGTTTGCCGGACGGGCCGGTGCCGTTCCATTACCAGGCCGCCGCCTACCGCGACGATCTGTTGGCCGAGACATGAGGCACAGGCGGCGATGACCGGCGGGAAGGCATGATGGACTGGTTGCAGCAACTGGGACGGTCGTCGCTGGGTGTCTTCGAGCGGCTGGGGCGCGGGCACCTGTTCCTGGCGCAGATACTGGCGGGGTTGCCGGGCTTGTCGATGCGGCCGCGGCTGGTGATTGCGCAGGTGCATTCGGTCGGCGTGCTGTCGATGGTCATCATCCTGGTGTCGGGCCTGTTCGTCGGCATGGTGATGGGCTTGCAGGGTTACAATACCCTGGTCGATTTCGGTGCCGAGGAATCCTTGGGCGTGGTGGTGGCGCTGTCGCTGGTGCGCGAGCTCGGGCCGGTGGTGGCGGCGCTGCTGTTCGCCGGGCGGGCCGGGTCGGCGCTGACCGCGGAGATCGGTCTGATGAAGGCCACCGAACAGCTCTCGGGCATGGAAATGATGGCGGTCGATCCGGTCAAGCGCGTGATCGCGCCGCGCTTCCTGGCGGGCTTTCTGTCCATGCCCTTGCTGGCGGCGATTTTCAGCGCGGTCGGCGTGATGGGTGGATATTTCGTCGGCGTCGGCCTACTCGGCGTGGACAGCGGTGCCTACTGGTCGCAGATGCAGGCCAAGGTGGATCTGCACGAAGACATTTATAACGGCGTCATCAAGAGTATCGTGTTCGGTTTTGTCGCCACCTGGATCGCCGTGTTCGAAGGCTACGACACGCTGCCGACCTCGGAAGGCGTGAGCCGGGCCACCACCCGCACGGTGGTGCACACCGCGTTGGCGGTGTTGGGACTGGATTTTGTATTAACTGCGCTGATGTTCGGGGACATATAGGCATGGATCGAAGCAGGACTATCGAAATCGGTGTCGGGTTGTTCGTGGCGGCCGGGCTGGCGGCCTTGTTCATGCTGGCCATGCAGGTGAGCAATCTCAGCGCCATGTCCGACAACGAGGGCTATGACTTGACCGCGCGCTTCGAGAATGTCGGCGGACTGAAAGTGCGTTCGCCGGTGTCGGTCGGCGGTGTGCGCGTCGGGCGCGTAGCGGCCATCGATTTCGACAGCGAGACTTTCGAGGCGGTGGTGCGTATGCATATCGCCAAGCAATACGACAAATTCCCCACCGATACCTCCGCGCGGATCTTCACCGCCGGCCTGCTCGGCGAACAATATGTCGCGTTGGAACCGGGCGGGGCGGAAGAGGTCTTAAAGACCGGCGATCAGATCCAGCTCACGCAGTCGGCGCTGGTGCTGGAGCAGATTATCGGGCAATTCCTGTTTAGCAAGGCATCCGAAGGCGCTACACAATCCGAAGGAACCAAACAATGAAGCGGGTTTTCACCTCCATGCTGTTCTGCCTTGCGCTGAACACGGCCGTGGCGGTCGCCGACACCCTCGATCCCGAAACGCTGGTGCGGCAGACCTCGGACCAGATGCTGGCGGTGCTCAAGGAACAGCACGATGTCATCAAGGCCGAGCCGGATCGTCTGTACGATCTGGTCGACGACATCGTCCTGCCGCATTTCGATTTCGTGCGCATGGCGCGCTGGGTGCTCGGTAAACATTGGCGCAAGGCCTCGCCGGAGCAGCAGCAACGCTTCGTCGACGAGTTTCGCACCTTGTTGGTCCGCACCTATGGCACGGCCTTGCTCGAATACACCAACCAGACGGTCAGGTTCCTGCCGTTGCGCATGGCCGAGGGTAGCAAAGACGTGACCGTGCGCACCGAGGTGGTAAAACCCGGTGGGGCATCCATCCCTATCAGCTACAGCATGTTCCACCGCGAGGACGGCTGGAAGGTGTATGACGTCAGCATCGACGGTATCAGCCTGGTCTCGAATTACCGCGCGGACTTTTCCGCCCAGATCAACAGCACCGGCATGGACGGCTTGATCCAACGCCTGGTGGAGCGCAACGCCCGGGGCGGCGGCGCATCATGAGCGAGGCCGCGGTCCGGCGCGGTGCGGACGATCGCCTCGTTGTCGAGGGCGAGCTGGATTTCACCACCGTGGTGCGGCTGCGGGACGCGGCCCGACCGCTGCTCGACGCGGGCGCGGAGGTACGTGTCGACCTGCAAGGTATCGCCCGTTCCGACAGTGCCGGTCTGGCGCTGCTGGTCGACTGGATGCGCGCGGCCCAGCGCCTCGGCAAACCCATCCAGTTCCTGAACATCCCCCCGCAGATGCTGGCCATCGCCCGGGTCAGCAGTCTCGATCAGGTGTTGCCCCTCAGCCGCGGCTGACGGCCATCTCGGCCTGCCGTTGGCCAACGGCCCAGGTTTTTCTATATCATGGCGTCCCTTCGGGCGCGTTTTCGTTTAATCACGGCGCCCCAATCCTTCAGCGAGAAACGAATCGGTATGCAGGCAGAACAGATCAAACAACTGATCGAGGCCGGAATCCCCGGTTGTCAGGCCATCGTCAAGGGCGACGGCGATCATTTCGAGGCGATTGTCGTCAGCGCCGCCTTTGAAGGCCAGGGCAAGGTGAAACAACACCAGTTGGTCTATGGCACGCTGGGCGGCCTCATGCACAAGGAAATCCACGCGCTGTCCATGCAGACCTACACGCCGGAGCAGTGGCAACTCCAGTCGCGTTTGCAGTAAGCCGGAGCCTGCCCAGATATCTCATGGATAAACTCATTATCAGCGGCGGCGCGCCTTTGCGCGGCGAGATCCGCATCTCCGGGGCGAAGAATGCCGTACTGCCGATTTTGGCGGCGACGCTCTTGGCCGACGACACCGTGACCCTGTCCAACGTGCCGCATCTGAACGATGTCACCACGACCATGGAGCTGCTCGGGCGCATGGGCGTAGAGCTGGTGATCGACGAGCGGATGAATATCGAGGTTAATCCGCGCACCATCAAAACCTTCGCCGCACCGTACGATCTGGTGAAGACCATGCGTGCGTCGATTCTGGTGCTCGGGCCGCTGGTGGCGCGTTACGGTGCCGCCGACGTGTCGCTGCCCGGCGGTTGCGCTATCGGTTCGCGGCCGGTGAATCTGCACGTCAAAGGTCTCCAGGCGCTGGGCGCGGACATCAGCGTCGAGAACGGTTATATCAAGGCGCGCGCCAAACGTCTCAAAGGCAACCGCTTGGTGATGGACATGGTGACCGTCACCGGGACCGAAAATCTGCTGATGGCCGCGGCCCTGGCCGAAGGCGAAAGCGTGATCGAAAACGCCGCGCGCGAACCCGAGGTGGTCGATCTGGCGAATTTCATCAACCAGATGGGCGGCAAGATCGAAGGCGCCGGCACCGACACCATTCATGTGCAAGGCGTGGACAGACTCGGCGGCACCGAATACCGCATACTCCCGGACCGTATCGAGGCCGGCACCTATCTGGTGGCGGCCGCCATCACCCGCGGACACATCAAGCTCAAGAACACCCGCACGGACATCATGGACGCGGTGTTGCAATCGCTGCGCGAGGCCGGTGCCACGATCACCTCGGGCGAGGATTGGATCGAACTGGATATGCAGGGCAACCGGCCGCAGGCGGTGAGTCTCCGCACCGCGCCGTATCCGGCGTTCCCGACCGACATGCAGGCGCAGTTCACCGCGCTCAACGCCGTGGCCGAAGGCGTCGGCACCATCACCGAAACGGTGTTCGAGAACCGCTTCATGCATGTGCAGGAAATGCAGCGCATGGGCGCGGATATCCGCGTCGAGGGCAACACCGCCATCATCCGCGGTGTGGAGCGACTGACGGCGGCGCCCGTGATGGCCACCGATCTGCGCGCCTCGGCCAGTCTGGTGATCGCCGGACTGGTCGCCGAGGGCGATACGCTGGTGGATCGCATTTATCATATCGATCGCGGCTACGAATGCATCGAGGAAAAACTGACCCAGCTCGGCGCGAAGATCCGCCGCGTGGGACGAGGCTAAAGCGCTTGGGCAGCGGTTACCGACTATGACAGACACCTTAACCATCGCCGTATCCAAGGGTCGCATCTTCAAGGATACGCGGCCGTTGCTGGCGCGCGCGGGCATTGAACTGCGCGACGATCCGGACACCAGCCGCAAACTGATCCTGGATACCAATCAGGACAACGTGAAGATCGTGCTGATCCGCGCCACCGACGTGCCGACCTATGTGCAATACGGCGCCGCCGATCTGGGCGTGACCGGCAAGGACGTGCTGATGGAACACGGCGGTGCCGGACTCTATGAACCGCTGGATCTGAACATCGCCCGCTGCAAACTGATGGTCGCCGGCAAACCGGACGCGGCGGCCGGCAATCGGCGGCTGCGCATCGCCACCAAATACGTCGAGGCCACGCGACGCTATTACGCGGCGCAGGGCAAGCAGGTGGAGATCATTAAGCTGTACGGTTCGATGGAGCTGGCGCCGCTGGTCGGACTGGCCGACTTGATCGTCGATCTGGTGGACACCGGCAATACGCTCAAGGCCAATGGGCTAGTACCGCTGACGCACATCGCCGACATCAGCTCGCGCTTGATCGTCAACAAGGCGTCCATGAAGATGAAGCATGCGCAGGTGCAGCGTTTCATCGAACAGATGCGTGCGGCCGTGCAGGAACAACGTGGTTGAAGTGTGTTTGTTAGCGTGAGGGAGTCTATACGAGGAGGGGCGATGCTTAGCATCCGACAGCTTGCGAGTACCGATGCGGGTTTCTGGTCGCAATTGGAAAGTCTGCTGGCCTGGGACGCCGTCGCCGACGAGCGCGTGACGGCGACCGTGCGCGCCATCGTGCAGGATGTGCGTGGGCGCGGCGATGCCGCGGTAATCGAATACACCAACCGCTTCGACCGCACCCAGGTCACTGGCATGGGCGATCTGGAAATTCCCGCCGCGCGCCTACAACAAGCGCTCGCCAACATCCGTCCGGAACAGCGTACCGCGCTGGAATCGGCGGCGCAGCGTCTGCGCTTGTATGCCGGCCGGCAGAAGCTGGAATCGTGGAGTTACACCGAAAGCGACGGCACGCTGCTCGGCCAGCAGGTCACGCCCTTGGAACGCGTCGGTCTGTATGTGCCCGGCGGCAAGGCGGCGTATCCGTCGTCGGTGTTGATGAACGCGATTCCCGCCAAAGTGGCCGGCGTGGCGGAACTCATCATGGTCGTGCCCACGCCGGGCGGCGAATTGAATGAACTGGTGCTGGCGGCGGCGGCGATTGCCGGCGTGGACCGGGTGTTCACCATCGGCGGCGCGCAAGCGGTAGCCGCGTTGGCCTACGGCACCGAGACTATCCCGCAGGTCGACAAGATCGTCGGCCCAGGCAATATCTATGTCGCCACCGCCAAGGGCATGGTGTTCGGTGCCGTCGGCATCGACATGATCGCTGGGCCGTCGGAGATTCTGGTGATCTGCGACGCGCAGACCGATCCCGACTGGATCGCGATGGATCTGTTCTCCCAGGCCGAACACGACGAAGACGCGCAACCGATTCTGGTGTGTCCGGATGGCATGTACCTGCAACGCGTGCGCGAGAGCATCGAACGCCTGTTGCCGACCCTGGAGCGCAAGGACATCATCGAGGCCTCGCTGACGCGCCGCGCCGCGCTTATTCAGGTGCGCGATCTGAACGAAGCGGTCGAGGTCGCCAACTTCATCGCGCCGGAACATCTGGAACTGTCGGTCGCCGAGCCGCAGGCCTTGGCGCAGAAGATCAAACACGCCGGCGCGATTTTCATGGGCCGCTACACTGCCGAGGCCCTGGGCGATTACTGCGCCGGGCCCAATCACGTACTGCCGACTTCGCGTACCGCGCGTTTCTCCTCGCCGCTGGGTGTGTACGATTTCCAGAAACGGTCGAGCCTCATCATGTGCTCGCCCGAAGGCGCCTCGGAACTGGGCAAGACCGCGTCCGTGCTCGCGCGCGGCGAAGGGCTCACCGCGCATGCGTGTTCGGCGGAATATCGCATCCGCAAGAATTGAGCCTGCGGAGATGCTTTTACACCGCCAAGACGCCAAGATGAATGGAACCGCCAAGGCGCCAAGACGCCAAGAGAGCTTGGTGGGAAAACAGGTTGATTTTTTCACTCGCCAGTCTCGGCGTCTTGGCGTTCTTGGCGGTTCCAATGGTCTTTTCTTGGCGTCTTGGCGGTTCAAGGGGTTCCCGGCAGCATCATGACGCGCGACATCAAAGAAGACATCGAGCATTGGGTGCGTCCGGAGATCCGTGCGCTGTCGGCGTATCACGTGCCCGATCCGGGCGCGTGCATCAAGCTCGATGCGATGGAGAACCCCTACCGCTGGCCGGATGATCTGGTGAATGCGTGGCTGGAACGGTTGCGCGATGCACCGCTCAACCGTTATCCCGATCCGTCCGCGCAACGTTTGCAGGATAGTCTGCGTCTTGCCATGCAGGTACCGCGGGACATGGCGGTGTTGCTCGGCAACGGTTCCGACGAACTCATTCAGATGATCGTACAGACGGTGGCCGCGCCCGGGCGCACGATCCTGGCGCCGGAACCGACCTTCGTCATGTATCGCATGATCGCGCAGGTGTTGGGGCTCAACTTCGCCGGTGTGCCGCTCACCGACGACTTCGCGCTGGATGCCGATGCCATGCTGGAGGCCATCGATGTGCATCAGCCGGCGGTGGTGTTCCTGGCCTATCCGAACAATCCCACCGGCAATCTGTTCGATGCGGATGCGGTACGGCGCATCATCATAGAAGCGCCGGGTTTGGTGATCGTCGACGAGGCCTACGCGGCGTTCGCCTCCGCGACGTTCATGGGTGCGTTGGGCGAATTCCCGAATCTACTGGTGTTGCGCACCGTCTCCAAAATGGGACTCGCCGGGCTGCGTCTGGGTATGCTGGCGGGAGCGCCGGCCTGGCTGAACGAGATCGACAAGACGCGCCTGCCGTACAACATCAACGTGCTCACCCAGGCGAGCGCGGAGTTCGCGTTGGAACACCGCGACGTGCTCGATGCGCAGACCGCGCGGATTCGCGCCGATCGCGCGACGCTGCTGGCGGAACTCAAAACCTTGCCGGGACTGACGGTGTATCCCAGCGAGGCCAACTTCATCCTGTTCCGCACGCCGGCCGGCCGCGCCACGCCGGTCTTCGACGCACTGCGCGCACGGCGCATTCTCATCAAGAATCTCAGTCCTGTCGGCGGCGCGCTCGCCGAGTGCCTGCGCGTGACCGTGGGCACGCCGGACGAGAATGCCGCTTTTATCGCAGCGTTGCGCGCCGTGCTCTAATCGAGCTACGGGATCGAATCAGGCGGCGTATCGGTCGCCGCTCCAATTTCCGCCCCAGTTTCTGCCCCAATTTCTGCCAGAATCGCCCGGCTCTTATCCGCGAAACGCCCTGTGGTCTTGACGCTCAATTGCTGGCGCAGATGCGCTGTCGCCTGGGCCTCTTCGCCGAGCGCGTGATAGACCGCGCCCAGGTGATAGTGGATGCAGTAAATGTCGGGTTCGAGCGCATAGGCCTTGCGCAGAAATTCCAGCGCCTCCGGATAGCGTCCATTGCGGTAAAGCGCCCAGCCGTGAGTATCCAGATAATCCGCATTGCCGGGTTTTTTTCGCACCGCAAGCGTCGTATAGCGCAACGATGCGGCCGGATCGGTGTCGAGAAATTCCAGCTCGATCCAGGCCAGCTCGTTATACAGTTCCGCGTGCCCATGACCGCGTTCGATGGCCTGCAGAAAAGATTC
>JACREG010000155.1 GCA_016218375.1 Gammaproteobacteria bacterium | reverse complement strand
CCCTCACCCTAGCCCTCTCCCTCAAGGGGAGAGGGAATTATTTGCCAGGGCGGGAAATGCGTTTGCGGGCGCGCTTGACCGCGGCCTTGACCTGAGCCGGCGCGGTGCCGCCGAGATGATTGCGCGCCGCGACCGAACCTTCCAGCGTCAACACCGCGAATACATCCGCGCCGATGGCCGTGGAGAATGTCTGTAATTCTTCCAGCGGTAATTGCGAGAGATCCTTGCCCAGTTCGACGCCGCGCTTGACCGCCTTGCCGACGATTTCGTGCGCGTCGCGGAACGCCACGCCCTTGCGCACCAGATAATCGGCGAGATCGGTCGCCGTGGAGAATCCCGCCAGCGCCGCCTCGCGCAGACGTTCGCGCCGCGGTTGCACCGCCGGCATCATGTCGGCGAATACACGCAGCGAGCCCTTCACCGTATCGATGGCGTCGAACAGCGGTTCCTTGTCTTCCTGATTGTCCTTGTTGTACGCGAGCGGCTGACCCTTCATCAGCGTCAGCAGGGCGATCAGATGGCCGTTGACGCGGCCGGTCTTGCCGCGCACCAGTTCGGGCACATCGGGATTTTTCTTCTGCGGCATGATCGACGAGCCGGTGCAGAAGCGATCCGGCAGGTCGACGAAGCCGAACTGCGCCGAGGTCCACAGGACCAGCTCTTCGGAGAAGCGCGACAGATGCGTCATCAGAATCGCGGCGAAGGCGCAGAACTCGATGGCGAAGTCGCGGTCGCTGACCGCATCCAAAGAATTTTCCGCCGGCGCGTCGAAGCCGAGCAGTTCGGCGGTATAGGCGCGGTCGATGGGATAGGTCGTGCCGGCCAGCGCGGCGGCGCCCAGCGGCATGACGTTCATGCGCGCGCGCAGATCGCGCAGCCGGCCGTGATCGCGGTGCAGATTCTCGAACCAAGCCAGCATGTGATGGCCGAAGGTCACCGGCATGGCGACTTGCAGATGAGTGAAGCCGGGCATGATGCTGTCCGCCTCGCGCTCGGCCAAGTCCAGCAGACCAGTCTGCAGGCGGCGCAATTCGGCGCCGATCAGGTCGATTTCGTCGCGCAGATACAGGCGGATGTCGGTGGCGACCTGGTCGTTGCGCGAACGTCCGGTGTGCAGTTTCTTGCCGGCCACGCCGATACGCTCGGTGAGGCGCGCCTCGATGTTCATGTGCACGTCTTCCAGGGCGACCGACCAGTCGAATGCGCCGCGTTCGATCTCGGCGCGGATGTCGGTGAGTCCGGCGACGATGGTGCTGCACTCGGCTTCGGTCAGCACGCCGACCTTGGCGAGCATGCGCGCGTGGGCGATGGAACCGGCGATGTCGTAGGCATACAGACGCCGGTCGAAACCCACCGAGGCGGTGAAGGCCTGGACGAAGGCGTCGGTCGATTCGCTGAAGCGGCCGCCCCACAGGGTAGTGCCCGTGGGGGTAGTGCCGGTGGGCGTATTCCCCGGGGGCGTGCCGCCGGATTTGTCGCTGGACATGGTCGGTCCTGTGTCTAACAGTATGCGTGGCGGCCAAGTATAACCTTGTGCAAAGGCAAAGGAATGTCGAAACTGAAATCCATGAGCGATACCAAGCCCAAACCCAAACCGCAATCCACTCCGGCCCCGACGCTGGCCGAAGGCTTCTTCCTGCCCAACTTCTGCGGCATCCGCATGGTGTTCGCGGTGGTGGTGGTGGCCGAACTGCTGGCCTTCATCCTGGTGTTGGCGGCGCCCTGGAGTCATGACGGGACGGGTGACAAATGGAGTGAACTCGGTTTGGTGTCGCTGTTCGTGCAGTGGGTGGCGCTGGCGAGCGCCGGTGTATTGTGCGCGTTGCGGCCCTGGCTCGCGCGGTTGAGCACCGTGGCCGCGACCCTGGTGAGCTACCTCTCGCTGTTACTGGTGACATTGATATTGAGCGAGATCGCCTTCCGCATGGCCGGCCGTCTGGATTTGCTGCAACCGCAACCGGACCACGCCGGTTTTCTGCTGCGCAATCTCGCCATCGGCGTGCTGTTGAGCGGCATGGTGCTGCGCTATTTCTATGTCCGCCATCAGTGGGCGCAGCAAGTCACGGCCGAGGCGCAGGCGCGCGTGCAGGCCTTGCAGGCGCGCATCCGTCCGCATTTCCTGTTCAACAGCCTAAACACCATCGCCGCGCTGACCGCCAGCAATCCCGCGCTGGCCGAAGATGTCGTGCAGGATCTGGCCGAATTGTTCCGCGTGACCATGCGCGACATGCGCGAGCGGGTTACGCTGGAGCAGGAACTGAATTTTACCCGCAGTTATTTGCGCATCGAAGCACAGCGTCTGGGCGATCGCCTGCAGGTGGACTGGACGCTGAAAAATCTGCCCTTGCAGGCGCCGGTGCCGGCGCTGATCCTGCAACCGTTGGTGGAGAACGCCGTGTATCACGGTATCGAACCGCGCGCCGGCGGCGGTCGCGTGCACATCCTCGGTACGTATAACCGCGGCGTGCTGCGCTTGGAGGTGCGCAACCCGTTGCCGGATACGGCCAACATGAACAATGGCCGCGCGCATCCCAACGGCAACCGCATGGCCTTGGACAATATCCGCGAGCGCCTGCAACTCGCCTACGGCCCCGAGGCGCGCCTGGAGATGGATCAGCGCGAAGGTCTGTATCGCGTGCGCGTGTTGTTTCCGCTGCCCGATACGGGTGAGGCGACCTAGATGAATACGGGCGGGGCCCTGGGATGAAAGTGCTGCTGGTCGACGACGAGCCGCTGGCCCGCGAGCGTTTGCGGCGGTTGCTGGCGGAGTTGCCCGATTGCGCAGTGTGCGGCGAGGCCGCCGACGGTCGCGCCGCGCTGGAACTGTGCGGACACCTGCAACCCGACGTGGTATTGATGGACATCCGCATGCCCGGCATGGACGGGCTGGAAGCGGCGCGGCATCTGGCCGGACTGCCCGATCCGCCGGCGGTGATTTTCACCACCGCGTTCGGCGATCATGCCCTCGAAGCCTTCGAGACCTGCGCCGTGGATTATCTGCTCAAGCCGATCCGCGGCGAACGCCTGGCCGCGGCGCTCGGCAATGCGCGGCGGCTGACCCGCGTCCAGGCCGCGCAGTTGGACAGCGCCAGCGGCGGCGTGCGCAGTCACATCTGCGTGCGCGTGCGCGGCAATCTGCACTTGGTGCCGGTGACCGATATCCGCTTCTTCCGCGCCGACCACAAATACGTCACGGTGCGTACCGGCGACGCCGAATATCTGATTGAAGAGCCGCTCAAGGCCTTGGAAGACGAATTCGGCGCGCGCTTCCTGCGCATCCACCGCAACGCCCTGGTCGCGGCGGATTTCGTCGCCGGACTGGAGAAGGACGCCGAAGGTCAGTGCCTGGTCGTGCTCGGCGGCATTGACGAACGCCTGGAAGTCAGCCGCCGCCATCAACCCGAGGTGCGCGCGCGGTTGAAGGCGTAGTTGAAGGCGTAACCGGGGGTCGGTATCCTCGCAGCCTGCAACCCGCCTGGCACACAATCTCATGTCGCAACCCGTTCTTCGTATCGCCACCCGCAAAAGTGCCCTCGCCCTGTGGCAGGCCGAGCATGTCCGGCAGGGTCTGCAACTGCACCATCCCGGTCTCCAGGTCGAACTGGTCACCATGACCACGCGCGGCGACCAGATCCTCGACAGCCCGCTGGCGAACGTCGGCGGCAAGGGCCTGTTCGTCAAAGAGCTGGAACAGGCCATGCTGGAAGATCGCGCCGATATCGCCGTGCATTCCATGAAAGACGTGCCGGTGGAACTGCCGGACGGTCTGGAACTGGCGGTGATCCTGGAACGCGAAGATCCGCGCGATGCCTTCGTCTCGAACAACTTCGCCACGCTCGAAGAGATTCCGCAGGGCGCGCGCGTCGGCACCTCCAGCCTGCGCCGCCAGTGCCAGTTGCGCGCGTGTCGGCCCGATCTGGCGATGCACGATCTGCGCGGCAATGTGAACACGCGTCTGGACAAGCTCGACCGCGGCGAATTCGACGCCATCATCCTCGCCTGCGCCGGGCTCAAGCGGCTGGGTTTCGGCGCGCGCATCCGTCAGGAACTGGGTCCGGAGATCATCCTGCCGGCCATCGGTCAGGGCGCCATCGGCATCGAATGCCGCAGCGACGCGGCCGCCATTCAGGCGTTGATCGCGCCGTTGGCGCATGCCGCCACCACCACCCGGCTGCGTGCCGAACGCGCCTTCAATCATCGTCTCAACGGTGGTTGTCAGGTGCCCATCGCCGGCTATGCCGAGTTGGAACATGGCGTGATCGTGTTGCGCGGTTTGGTCGGCAGTCCGGACGGTGCGCAGATTATTCACGGCGTCATCAGCGGCCGGCCCGAGGATGCCGAGGAACTCGGTCGGGTGCTGGCCGAGGATCTGCTCGGCCGCGGTGCGGGCGCCATTCTCGACGCGCTTTACGCCGGACACTGAGGCGCGCGATGCCCACCGCCGCCACGCCGTGTGTCTTGAACGGTCGCGGTATCGTGGTGATGCGACCGGCGCATCAGGCCGACGCGCTGTGTGCGTTGATCGAGGCCGCCGGCGGCCGCGCGCTGCGCTTCCCGGTCCTGGAAATTTGCCCGGCCGCCGATCCCGCGGCGGTGCAGGCCGGGCTGGTGCGGCTGATGCGGCCGGGCGAATACGACCTCGCCATCTTTGTCAGCGCCAATGCCGTGCACTACACACTGAAGGCACTGGCGCCA
Source organism: Gammaproteobacteria bacterium (assembly GCA_016218375.1). Classification (GTDB taxonomy): domain Bacteria; phylum Pseudomonadota; class Gammaproteobacteria; order Thiohalobacterales; family Thiohalobacteraceae; genus JAHJQQ01. Next base: position 8,455 of record JACREG010000155.1, on the reverse strand, counting down.
CACACCTGGCCGACCTCCGTGAAGATCGCCGCCATCGGCGCCGCCACGGCACGCGCACTCGCGGCACAGGGGCTGCGAGTGGATATCGCGCCGGCACGGGATTTCACCAGCGAGGCGCTGCTCGCCCTGCCCGAACTCCAGTCGGTACGGAATCAACGCATCCTCATCCTGCGTGGCGCGGGCGGCCGGGAAATCCTGCGCGATAACCTGCTGGCGCGCGGTGCGCAGGTGGATTATCTGGAAGTCTATCGCCGCGCGACCGCCACGACCGATCCGTCCATATTGCTGGAACACGGCCGTGCCGGCGCCATCGATGCGGTCTTGATCGCCAGCACGGAAAGTTTGCACAAGCTGCTGGCGATCATTGGTACACTCGGCATAGCGCTGCTGCGCACGACGACCTGGGTTGTCGGCAACGAGCGCACGCGGCAACTGGCGCGGGAGCTGGGGCTCGGCGGAACAATGGTGGTCGCCGCCGACGCGACCGATGCGGCGATGCTGGATGCGTTGTGTGCGCATTTCGCAACCTCGCAACCGCAATAAGCATGGTCCACCGTAGGAGCGGCCTGAAGGTGAGTCGCTTGCGCCGAGAGACTGCCCTGGGGCATTGGCCGCGAACCGGCATCCCATGAACCGTTCGCGGCCGAAGGCCGCTCCTACAGAAACAACGAACGATATTGGACGAGCGTTGAACCATGAGCGAAGAACAAAGCCCACAGCTTCCCGCCGAGACGCCGGTGCCCGCGACGGAAACCGCGCCGCCGCCCGTGCGCCGCGCGTCGGCCCAACCGCTTGCGCTGGCCGCGCTGGCGGTGGCGATCGGCACGGCGGTCGGCGGCTACTTTATCTGGCATGAAGTGCAACGCCTCGATACCTGGCAGCAGCAGGTGCTGGCGCAAATCGACAGCCGCACGCAGGCGCTCGATCAACGGCTGGCGACATTCAAGGACCGGTTGGACAACGACCTCGCCGCCGTCGAGCGCGGCCGGCGCGACATCGATGACGAACAACGTAAACTCGCCGCGGCCCAGGCCAGTTTCGAAGACGCGCTCGCTGTGCTGCGCGCGCAGATCGGCCGCAGTCAGGACGAGTGGATCTTGGCGGAAGTGCAGTATCTGCTGCATATCGCCAATCAGCGCGCGCAACTCGAGCGCGACACGCAGACCGCCGTTGCAGCCTTGCGCAACGCCGATCAGCGCTTGCAAACGCTGGCCGATCCCGGCTTCAATGCCGTGCGCGAGGAAATTGCCCGCGAGCTCGCCGCGCTGGAGGCGGTGGCGCAACCCGATCTCGCCGGTATCGCACTGACGCTGGATACGCTGGCCGCGCAAGTTGTGCAGTGGCCGCTGAAGGATCGACAGACACCGCACGACCTGAGCGATTCGGCACCTGGAGATTCAACCCCAGGCGATTCGAACCGGGGCGAGCCAACATCGGAGAGCACCCCCGCGCCCGCGAGCGATTGGCGCGGTCAATTGGAAAACGTCTTGGCGAATGTTTGGGACGCGCTGCGCTCGCTGGTGGTGGTGCGCCGCAACGACGCGCCGGTCGCGCCGTTGCTCGCCCCCGAACAGGAATTCTTCCTGCATGAGAATCTGCGTCTGCAATTGAGCATCGCGCGCTTGGCGGCTTTGCAGGGCGAGACGACCAGTTATCGCGCCAGCCTGAAGACCGCGGCCACTTGGTTGCGGAATCATTTCGCGGACGACGCGCCGACGGTGATCGCCGCGCAGGCGGAACTGCAACGCCTGGCCGGACTCGACGTGCATCCCGATCTGCCGGACATTAGCGCTGCGCTGCGCCTGCTACGCCAGCAGATGCACAACGCCGCCGGTGAAACCCCTCGTGGAACCGGCCCATGAAGTTGCTCGTCTACCTGCTGGTCAGTCTGACGATCGCCGTTGTTCTCGGGTTGTCTCTGGCCCACGAACCCGGTTATGTGTTGATCGGCTACGGCGACTGGACGCTGGAGACCACGCTGTCGTTGTTGCTCTTCACGCTGGGCGCCGGTTTCGCCGCCGCGTATGTGTTGTTGCGTTTTCTCACCGGCCTGAAGCGCGCGCCGCAGCGGTTGCGTCGGTGGGAACACAAGCGCAAGGCCGTGCGCACGCGCAATACCCTGACGCACGGACTCATCGAACTCGCCGAAGGCAATTGGAGCGGTGCCGAGAAGCGACTGCTCAAATATGTCGATGACAGCGACACGCCGCTGCTGAACTATCTGGCCGCCGCGCGCGCCGCGCAGCAGCAGGGCGCGCACGAACGCCGCGATCAGTATCTGCGATTGGCGCATCAGGGCATGCCCGCCGCCGACATCGCCGTGGGACTCACCCAGGCCGAATTGCAGATCGCCCATCGACAGATGGAGCAAGCGCTCGCCACCCTCACCCGCCTGCGTGGCCTCGCACCGCGGCATACGCAAGTGCTGAAAATGCTCATGCATCTCTACGAGCGTTTGCAGGATTGGGAACAGTTACGTGCGTTGTTGCCCGAACTGCGCAAACGCAAGGTGCTCGGCGCCGAGGCTGCCGATGCCTTGGAGGCGCGCTTGCACAGCGAGCTGCTGGCGCGCGCCGCGCGCGGTCTCGACGCGACCGCGCTGCACGGTGCCTGGAGTCGCGTGCCGCGGCGATTGCTGCATAACAACGATCTGGTACTGGCGTATGCCGTGCAGTTGCACCGTCTGGCGCAGGACGACGAAGCCGAAAGCCTGTTACGCAGTGCGTTGAAGAAGAGCTGGGACGAACGCCTGGTGGATTTGTACGGACGCTTGCAGGCCAATGTGCGTCAACAACTGGCGACCGCCGAGGGTTGGCTGCGCGACCATGATCGCAATCCGGTGTTGTTGCTGACACTGGGCCGTCTCGCCATGCGCAATAGCTTGTGGGGCAAGGCGCGCGAATATTTCGAAGCGAGTATCGGCGTCGCGCCCTCGGTCGAGGCCTATCAACTGTTGGGCAGCCTTGCCGAACAGTTGAACGACAACGCGCTCATGACCTACTGCTATCGCAAGGGCATGCTGCTCGCCACCGGCGCGCAGGCGGCGTTGGTGGCCGCGTATGCGCCGGAAAAATGGGGGTCCGAAAAATTAGGGTCAGAGACGAATTCCACCGCCAAGGTTTAGTCGTTACCGCAGGCAGTACTTAATTCGTCTCTGACCCTAATTTTTCTACGCTGACCCTAATTTCTCCCGCGTATCGGCGGCAAACTCGAACGCATCCGAGAACATGTGCTCGATCGGCGCGCCGAATTCCAGGAAGCGCGTGCGCCCGGCATCGCACATCGCCGGCGGGCCGCTCATGTAGACGTCGTGACCGCTGAGATTCGGATAGGCGCGCGCGACGGCGTCCATCACCAGACCGGTTTCACCGTCCCAGTGATCGTCCGCGGCCGGTTCGGACAAGACCGGTGTGTAGCGGAAGTTCGGATGCACCGCGAGCCAGTCTCGAATCAGCTCCTGCATATATAAATCGCGCCGTGCCCGCACACCCCAGAACAGATGCAGCGGACGTTCGATGCCGCTGTGAAAGGCGTGTTCCAGCATACCCTTGAGCGGTGCGAAGCCGGTGCCGCCGCCCATCAGGATCACCGGACGCGCCGAATCCTCGCGCAGATAATACGAACCCAACGGCCCTTCGATGCGCAGCATCGCCTTGGGTTTCATCTCATCGAAAACGGTATGGGTGAACTCACCACCGGGCACCAGGCGGATGTGCAGTTCGATGAAGGCATCGTCGTGCGGCGCGTTGGCCATGGAGAAGGCGCGCCGGCGACCGTCCTTGAGCAGGATCTCGATATACTGCCCGGCGAGGACTTGCAGGCGCTCGCTGTCCGGGAGTTTCAGGCGCAGGCGCATAATGTCGTGGGTCAGCGGCTCGATATCCTGCACGCGCGCGGGCAGATTTTTGATCGGGATGTCGCGGGCGCGGGCGAGTTCGCGGGTCTCCAGCACCAAATCGGTCTCCGGGATGGCCTGGCAGATCAGGATTTTGTGGGCGGCGATGTCGCTGTCGTCCAAGGCAAGCGGCGTTTCGTCGCCGTAGCCGATACGCCCGGTGCACAGCGTCGCCATGCACGCGCCGCACATCCCGACGCGGCAGCCATAGGGCAGCATCAGCCCCTGACGCAGGGCGGCGGCGAGAACGGTCTCGCCGGATTCGACACTGAATTGGCGACCACTGGGCTGAAGTTGAACCTGAAACGGCATGAATAGGCTGCTGACGGATGGACAGGGCCGGCGATTGTCGCTGATTTGCCCTGGGAGATAAACCGATGAAGGCTGTGCCAATGACGCCATCCCCCCCCGTATTGATCGTCGGCTGCGGTTATGTGGGCCAGCGCCTGGCGCGGCAACTGCGGGCCGAGGGGCGGGATGTCACGGGTCTGGTGCGCAGCGCCGCATCCGCTGCCGCGCTACAAGCGCTGGGTGTCACCCCCGTGCAGGTGGACTTGGATGCCGCGACCGAGTTGCCGGCCGTGCCGACCGCAGGCGTCGAGCTCTACTACTTTGCGCCGCCGCCCGCCGAGGGCGACACCGATCCGCGTCTGCGCCGTGTGCTTGCGGCGCTCACGGCCGGACTGCCGCGGCGGATCGTTTATATCAGTACCAGCGGTGTCTATGGCGATTGCGCCGGTGCCTGGGTCGACGAGACCTGTCCACTCAAGCCAAGCACACCGCGGGCGCGTCGGCGTGCCGATGCCGAAGCCACCCTGCGTGAGTGGAGTGCCACTAGCGGTGTGCCGGTGGTGGTCCTGCGCGTGCCGGGTATTTACGGGCCGGGCAAGCTGCCGCTGGAACGGTTGCGCAAAGGCCTGCCGCTGCTGCACGAGGTGGACTCGCCGTACACCAATCGCATCCAGGTCGACGACCTGATCGCCGTTTGCCGTACCGCCATGAACCGCGGCATGCCCGGCGCGGCCTACAACGTCAGCGACGGCCAACCGTCGAACATGACCGATTACTTCAACCGCATCGCCGACGCCACCGGCCTGCCGCGCCCGCCGCTGATCGCCCGTGCCGACATCGACCGGCTCAGCCCCGGCATGCGCGCCTTCATGGAAGAGTCCAAGCGCCTGGATAACCGGCGGATGCGCGAGGAGCTTGGGGTCGAGCTGCGCTATCCGACACTGGAGGTGGGCCTGAATGCGTGTCTGGATGCGTGTCCGGCCGAAAACGGATTGGACTGAGGTCTAATTCCATTTGTATTGGACCGTCGTAGGCCTGTTGGCTCGGTAAATACCTTAAGTTCTCCGCCAGTAATGACGATAGAGAGCCAGCGGTGTAAGCATTGGCGTACAAGCCGTAAGTGCGCTTTCCGCGCTACTGCCGCAATAACGAGGCATGAGACTTCAGGAGACTAACGATGAGTGTATCGGATGAACTGCGCCAAGCGATCGCTGCGCACGGCCTGTGGAAACAGAAATTCCGCGACTTTATGGCCGGCACGCTGGATCTGGATGCCAGCGTTGTGCAACAGAATAACCAGTGTCAGTTCGGCAAATGGCTGGAAAGCCAGGGCCACAAGCGGCTGAACAATCTTGATTTCAGTGAGATCGACCAACTGCATACGGAATTCCACAAAGTGGCCGCCGAGGTTATTCGTAAGAAGAAGGCCGGCCAGACCCAGGTCGCCGAACAGTCGCTGGCCGCCGGCGGTGTATTTGCCGCCGCCAGTGCCAAGCTGACCTCGCGCCTCATGGCGGTGAAGGGCTAGCACGTAAATCTCTCTGCGGTCCTCCGGTAGTGCGAGGGCACGTACATAACAACGGACGGTGACAGATCGCTATGTTTGGACTCAAGTTGTTTTCCAACGGACATTCCGACCTTGAGGTGGCACGGACACGGGCACGCGAACTCGAAGCGCGGCTGGCACAGGCCGAGCAGTCGGTCGATGCGCTGACGCTGGAGCGCGACGATCTGCAAGGCGAGCTGACGCGTATGAGCGGACGCCTGGAATTGTCCGATGGCCTGTTCCGCAATTTCCGCGCCTTCGGCGAGTCGCTCTCCCAATTGCAGCACACGCTCGCGCACATGGCCGAGGCCCTGCATCACGAGAAAAGAACCGCTGTCGAGGCCGCCAATGCCTCGGTGAATGCGCGCGAAGATACCGGCCGCATGGTCGGCAATCTGCGCCAGGTCGTGGATACCTCGCGACATGCGGCCGACCATGTGGAAAATCTCAATTCGCGTGCCGCCGCCATCGGCAACATCGTCAGTCTCATCAACGAAATTTCCGATCAGACCAATCTGCTGGCCTTGAACGCGGCCATCGAAGCGGCGCGTGCCGGCGAACATGGTCGCGGTTTCGCCGTCGTCGCGGATGAAGTGCGCAATCTGTCGCGGCGCACCGGCACGGCCACCAAGGAGATCGCCGCCGAAGTGGCGCGCATCCAGGAAGAGACCGGCGACGCGCAGAACAAAATGAACCAGATGGCGCAGGAAAGCGCGGCGCTCAGCGACATCGGCAGCCAGGCCAGCAACGCCATGAATGGCGTGTTGGGGCTGTCCAAGAAAATGGAAGGCGCGATTTCCGCCGGTGCGTTGCGCAGCTTCGTCGAGCTGGCCAAGACCGATCATCTGCGTTTCAAGTTCGATATCTACCAAGTGTTGATGGGCATCCTGTCCAAGGCGCCGGAGGAATTCGCGTCGCATACCACCTGCCGGCTCGGCAAATGGTATTACCACGGCGAAGGGCATAGTTGCTTCTCGCGGCTGTCCGGTTATCGCGAAGTGGAAAAGCCGCATGTGGCGGTGCATGAACACGGCGTACAGGCCGTGCATCGTTATCATGCCGGCGATATCCGCGGCGCCCTGCACGAACTCAAGGAAATGGAGCAGGCGAGCATGGATGTGCTGGCATCGTTGGAGCGCATGGCCGCCGCCGGCGAGGGCGATCACAGCCTGTTGTGCCATGCCGAGTAAAGCACGGCACGCCAACACCAGTTCAAGGTACGCATTGCCTCGCCGCTAAGTTTTGCCAGGACGAAACGGACGCCCGATACACCAGGAGGTGGTTTCATGGACATTCATTCGAGTACTCATCCCGGCAGCCGCGCGCTGCTCTATCCTACGCTGACCCGCGGCCATGCCGCCGCGCCGGCGGTAAACACCGACACGACCACCAACGCGCCGGCGGACACCGCCACGATAACCGCGGATGTCCCGGCTGCTGCTACGGACGTGCAGCGCGTGCTCACCGCCACCCAAAGCGGCAGCGCGCAAACCGGTGACGTGCGTATCGAGACGCGCGATGGCGACGTGGTTACGGTGAATTTCTCGCGCATCTCCGCCCAGGTGGAACTCGCGGCGACATCGCAGAGCGACAACGGCACGGTCTCCGGCATGGCCCGCGCGTCGTATCAGTCGGCACAACTCAATTACAGCGTCGAAGGCGATCTGGACAAAGAAGAGCAGGCCGCCATCGATCATCTACTGCACCGCATCGACGTAATCGCCGACCGCTTCTTTGCCGGCAACGTGCAAGCGGCGTTTCAGCAGGCCAGCCATTTGAATGTGCGTGGCGAACAAATTGCCGGCGTCGCCTTCACGCTCGAAAACCGCAGCGTGCAGCAGGCGGTGAGTCAGTATCAATCCACTCAGTCTGACACCGCTACCCCCGTCCCGACGGGCACGCAGGCCTTGGCCGATTACACCAATCAAGTCCGCGATCTGGTCGATAATCCCGGCGTGGATAGCGTGGCCGATCCGGCCGCCACCGCGGGCCAACTGTTGGACACCAACGTCACGCTGCGCGCGCTGGACGAATTCGGCAACACGCTCAATCAGGGCGCAGTGGATCTGTTGCGCGATTTACTCGCGTATCTGATTCGCGATCCGCAACCGGCGGTTGTGGAACCCGAGTCTACGCCTGACGCGGAATCGTCTACCGATGGAGCAGCGAGTGTTGAACCGACGACCAGTGACACAACGACTGTCACGCCCGATGCAGCGGTCTCTGCGCCCGAGAGCATTCCGCTGGTTGCCTGAATGCCAACCTGACTATCCGGCCGGCCCTAGCCCGGATGTTTTCCCCGCCTATCCTTATGTGGCGCGCTGGGGCTGCCGGCGAGTCGATCCCTTTCGCCTCCGAGCTGCGCTAGTCGGCTTCAGGGATCGACCCGCCAACAGCCGGTGAGAGTGGACTTACACTTGAATACCCCGCGTGTTGCATGACGCTCCGCGCTCCGCCGGTGGCGTTCATCGCAAAGCCGACTAGCGCAGCTCGGAGGCGGCGCGATTAACGCCACCGGCGGAGCATGCCGGCTAGCGGTCGGCCGGATCGATCCCCAATTCTTTCCACAGCGCATCGATGCGCTGCTTGACGTCGTCGCGCATGCGGATCGGCCTGCCCCATTCGCGCGTCGTTTCGCCCTTCCACTTGCTGGTCGCATCGAAGCCGATCTTCCCGCCGAGTCCTGAGACCGGCGAGGCGAAGTCCAGATAATCGATGGGCGT
>JACREG010000154.1 GCA_016218375.1 Gammaproteobacteria bacterium | reverse complement strand
GAGAAACCCGTGGCCATGCCTGCCGCCGAAGCGGAATTCGTGGCCGCGACGCCTGTCGCGACAGCGCCAGCGGGCGCGATCCACAACATCATCATGCCGCAACTCTCCGACACCATTACCGAAGGTGTGGTGGTGACCTGGGAGAAACAGCCCGGCGACAAGATCAAGCGCGGCGACATCGTCGCCACGGTCGAGACCGATAAGGCGGTGATGGACGTCGAGGTGTTCCGCGACGGCTATCTGTCCGGTCCCATCGCGTCCATCGACAGCACGGTCGCGGTCGGCGCGGCGATGGCCTATCTGGTCGAGAAGGCCGATCAGGTTGTGCGCGAAGAGGCGAAGCCCGGTGCGGCTGCGCCCCAATCCGCACACGGAGCCGCGCACGCGGTTGCGCATGCGCCGGCTAAAACCGAAGCGCCTGCGATGGCGGCTGCTCCAGTATCGCGTCCCGTATCACAAGGGGGCGGCACGCCCGCCGCGCGTCCGCAAGGTCGTGGCGCAACACCGTTCGCGCGCAAACTCGCCGGTCAGCAGGGCGTCGATCTCAACACGGTGCCCGGCAGCGGTCCGCGCGGTGTGATCGTCGCGGCCGATGTCGCGAATGCGCGCCCGGCCCCGATGGTCGGTGGCGGTTTCCCGCAGGTCGCCGTGCCCGGCGATGGCCGTCCCATGACCAAACTCGAAGCGGCCATCAGCAAGTCGATGACCGAATCCTTGTCCATGCCGACCTTCCATGTCACGGCGCACATCAAGCTCGACACGCTCATCAAGGCCTCGAAGGCCGTCGGCGTGTCGGTGACGGTCGCCATCGCCAAGGCCTGCGCCGAGGCGATGAAAAAATATCCGAAGATGAACTGGTGCTATCAGCCGGTCGATAAACTGGTCGAACGTGCCAGCGTCGACATCGGCATGGCTGTGTCCGCCGACGGCGGCGGTCTGGTGGTACCGATTCTTAAAGGCTGCGAATCACGCGATCTCGCTGAGCTTAACGGTGATTGGAAAGACTTGGTCGAGCGTGCGCGCAAGCGTCGTCTGAAGCCGGAGGAATACACCGGCTCGACTTTCCAGATTTCCAATATGGGCATGTTCGGTGTCAGTCATTTCGATGCCATCGCCACACCGGGTATCGCGGCGATTCTCGCCATCTCCGCCAACAGCGAACAGGGCAGCCCGTTCACCATTACCGCCGATCACCGTGTCGTGAACGGCGCCGAGGTCGCGATGTATCTGGGCGATCTCAAGCAGCTTATCGAACAACCCGAGCGTTGGATGGAGTCCACTATGGGTAAGGGCGGTCCAGCGATTCCGGCCGGCAACTGGGATTACGATGTCGTCGTCATCGGCGGCGGTCCGGGCGGCGAAGATTGCGCGCGCGATCTGGTCGGTCATGGTTTGAAGGTCGCGATGATTAACGATTCGCCGTTCCCCGGCGGCGAATGTCTGTGGCGCGGTTGCATTCCGTCCAAGGCCTGGCGCGCCGCCGCCGATCGCATCCGCGACCGCGCGCACGACGAACATCTCGGCGTCACCGGCACCAACAAAGCCAAGCTCGACTGGAATAAACTCGAAGCGCATCGCCGCAACGTGCTGGAGACGCGCGGCGATATGGCGTTGAAAACCGACAAGGGTGTGAAGATCGATTACATCCAGGGCTTTGGCAGCTTCGTCGACGATCACCATGCATTGATCGACGTATCTGGTAATCAGCAAGACCCGCACACACGCGCCCAGCCGGGTAATCAAGCCGCGGGCAAGAAGCCGAACGGCAAGACGGTCAGCTTCGGTTGCGCCGTGATCGCCACCGGCGCGCCGCCGTTCGTGCCGCCCATCGAGGGCGCGCTGGACGGTTTGAAAAGCGGCGCGGTGCTGACTTCGGATACGGTGTGGGCGTTGAAGACGCCACCGAAGAAACTCATCGTCGTCGGCGGCGGCGCCATCGGTGTCGAGATGGCGCAGATCTTCCAGGACTTCGGCGCCGAAGTGACGCTGCTCGAAGCGCAGGAACGCATCCTCGCCGAGGTCGAACCCGAAATCGCCAAGAACCTCGCCGCGATTTTGAACGACGATCCGAACCTCACCGTGCACACGAATGTGAAGCTCGCCAAGATCGGCGGCAAGCCGGGCGCGGTGACAGCCAACTACACCGACGCCGAAGGCAAATCGCACACGCTGAAGGCCGACTACGTCATCATGGCCACCGGCAAGCGTCCTGTGCTCGACGGCCTGGGCTTGGACAAGGCCAACGTCGCCAGCGAGCGTTCCATCATCAAGGCCGACGCAAGCTGCCGCACCAACGTGCCGCATATTTTCGCCATCGGCGATGTGATCGGCGGTCTGATGCTGGCGCACACCGCCGCGCAACAAGGTCGCGTCGCCGCCGCGACCATCCTCGGCGAAGACTTGAAATACGATCAGGACAAGGACTGCGGCGTGATCTTCACCCGCCCCGAGGCCGCCTTCGTCGGTCTGTCGGTCGAACAGGCCAAGGCCAAAGGCATCGACGCCGTCGAAGCCAAAGTGCCGATGAGCATCGACGCCAAAGCGATGATCAATCACGAAACCCACGGCATGATTAAACTGGTCGCCGACAAGGCCACCCAACGCATCGTCGGCGTACATTTCCTCGCCGACCACGCCGACACGCTGATCGGCGAAGCAGTGATGATGGTCAGCGCGGGCATGACGCTCACGCAAGTCGGCAACGCCATCCATCCGCACCCGACGCAGACCGAACTGTTCGGCGAACTCGCGCGGCGGTTGGCGTCGAGGCTGCGGCGGTCGGCGAAAGTCAATGGCCATTGAATTTGATTTGAACCGCCAAGACGCCAAGGCGCCAAGAAAGATTAGTTTGAACCGCCAAGGCGCCAAGACGCCAAGAAAGGATTAATGTAAAAGCGGTTCGGTTTTTTTCATTCGACATTCTTGGCATCTTGGCGCCTTGGCGGTTAAAAAATCTTTGTGGCTTGGCGGTTCAAGCAATCAAACGTTTTCGCACATGGAGGTGCGTATGGAACCGAGCAGCGAGTTGGATGCGCTTGCGCGTAGAGTCATCGGTGCGGCGATCGAGGTGCATCGGGTGCTGGGGCCGGGATATCTCGAATCAGTTTGCGAAGAAGCTTTGGCTGTTGAGCTTGCATTGCTGGGTGTCGCTTACGATAGGCAGGCACCGGTAAGCATAGAGTACAAAGGAAAAGCGGTCGGTGAGGGGCGTTTGGACCTTTTGATTGCCGATTGCTTAGTGGTTGAATTAAAAACGGTCGATAGCTTGCTGCCTATTCATCATGCGCAGGTGCTTTCTTACCTCAAAGCGACCCGGAAACAAATCGGTCTATTGATCAATTTCAATGTGCGGGTATTGCGTGATGGCGTGAAGCGTGTAGTTTTCACCCCGTCTCCGCATTGCGGCTAGGCAAAGGTTTAAGGTTTTATCATCAAGCCCTCTTGGCGTCTTGGCGCCTTGGCGGTTCGACTGATGTTTTCTTGGTGTCGTGGCGGTTCAAAAAGGGTTTAACGTATGTCGAACATCAAAAAAGTCGTTCTCGCCTATTCCGGCGGTCTCGATACCTCCATCATCCTCAAATGGCTACAGGATCAATACGGCTGCGAGGTCGTGACTTTCACCGCCGATATCGGGCAGGGCGAGGAGGTCGAGCCGGCGCGCGCCAAGGCGCAGGCGATGGGGGTAAAGGAAATCTACATAGAGGATCTGCGCGAGGAATATGCGCGCGACTTCGTGTTTCCGATGTTCCGCGCCAACACGATTTATGAAGGTGAGTATCTGCTCGGTACGTCCATCGCGCGGCCGTTGATCGCCAAGCGCTTGGTGGAGATCGCCAACGCGACCGGCGCGGATGCGATTTCGCACGGTGCGACCGGCAAGGGCAACGATCAGGTGCGTTTCGAGTTGGGCGCGTATGCGTTGAAGCCCGACGTGAAGGTCATTGCGCCGTGGCGCGAATGGGATCTCACCTCGCGCGAGAAGCTCATGGCTTACGCCAAGGAACACAACATTCCGGTGGATTTCGCCAAGGCCGGCAAGAAGTCGCCGTATTCCATGGACGCCAATCTGTTGCACATCTCCTACGAGGGCGGTGTGCTGGAAGACCCGTGGTGCGAGCCGGAAGAGGATATGTGGCGCTGGTCGGTGTCGCCGGAGAAGGCGCCGGACAAACCGACCTATGTCGAACTCGAATTCAAACTGGGCGATGTCGTCGCCGTCGACGGCAAGGCCCTGAGCCCGGCCGCGATGATGGAACTGCTCAACAAGATCGGCGGTGCCAACGGCATCGGTCGCGACGATATCGTCGAGAACCGATACGTCGGCATGAAATCGCGCGGCGCCTACGAGACGCCCGGCGGTACGATTCTGTTGAAGGCGCACCGCGCCATGGAATCGTTGACCTTGGATCGCGAAGTCGCGCATCTGAAAGACGAACTTATGCCACGTTACGCCAGTCTCATTTACAACGGTTACTGGTGGAGCCCGGAGCGCAAGATGCTCCAGACCATGATCGATGCCTCGCAGGAGACGGTGAACGGCGTGGTGCGCATGAAGCTGTATAAGGGCAATGTGTACGTCGCCGGGCGCAAATCGGTCAGCGACAGCCTGTTCGACGAGAAAATCGCCACCTTCGAAGACGATGCCGGCGCGTATAACCAGAAAGATGCCGAGGGTTTCATCAAACTCAACGCCTTGCGTATGCGCATCGCGGCGCGCAAACGCCATCGTTGAGGTCGGTTGCGACTCGTAGATACTCTGTTCGCCGTCAATCAATTCACACGATTATCGAGCGTTACATAGTTGCCTGACAGATTACCCGTAGCCTGGATGGAGCGAAGCGGAATCCGGGCTACGCAGTGTCATGTGATGAGGAAATCCATCCCACTTAAAGGAACACGTGCTTCGTTATGCCTGCACACCTTGAGCAGTCTACGGCCGTTGGGCAACACAGTGGCGAGCCGCGCGCGGAAGCTTCGATAGAGGAACGCCTGCGCGCCGCGCAGATTGAACTCGTCTATCGGCAGGGCGTGCCGATATTCGTCGGCGGAATATTATCCCTGCTGTTCGCCGCCTATATCCTGCGCAACACCGCGACGCTGCCGAATTTGGGGGCATGGCTGTCCGTCAGTCTGCTGGTCTATGGTGTGCGTTTGCTGCTGGTGCGCGCCTATCTGCATGCCGCGCCTGTCGAGCAGGCCAAACCGCACTGGATCGGCCGGTATCGACTCGGCACCGTGCTGAGCGGCGTGCTGTGGGGCATGGCCGGCCTGTTGTTGCCGGAGGGTTCCATTGCGTATCAGGCCTTCCTGATTGTCGGTCTGACCAGTCTGGGCGCGGCGAGTGTCGTGAGTCACGCCGCGTTGCCCGGCATGCCGCAGTCCTTCATCGTGCCTTTGCTGGCGCCGTTCGGCCTGTATCAGATCGCCACCGGCACGGATATCGAGGCCGTCATGGGCATCATGATGTTGCTGGCCATGCTGGTGCAGACGATTCTCGCCATGACCACGCAACGCACCATCGAACGCAACCTGCGTTTGGGTCTGGAGAACGAGGCGCTGGTGCGAACGCTGCGCCAGTCCAAGGACGAGGCCGAGGATCTCAATCGCGATCTGCGCGAGGAGATCGAAGAACGCCACCACGCCGAACAACGCATCCACGCCTCGCGCCAGGAACTCTCGCGCATTCTCGACAACATGCAGGACATGTACTTCCGCACCGACCTCAATGGCGTGGTGTTAAAAGTCTCGCCATCGGCGCGGGAACTGTTAGGGTATACGCCGGAAGAAATCGTCGGGCTGAACGCGGCGCAGATGTTCGATGACGGCGACGGCCTCGCAAAATTCATGAGCGCCCTGGAACGCACCAGTGGCAGCGTCTTTGGCTATGAGGCGCACATGCGCCGCAAGGACGGCCGCGTAATCTGGGTGTCGAAGAACGCGCAGTATTATCTCGACGACAGCGGTGCCGTGGCCGGCGTCGAAGGCACCAGCCGCGACATCACCCGTCTCAAACGCATTCAAGCCGAGCTGAATGCGGAGAAGGAGCGCGCGCTGGTAACGCTCGCCTCCATCGCCGACGGCGTGATCGCGACCGACGCCGAGGGGCGCGTCGACTACATCAACCCCGTGGCCGAGATTCTGACCGGCTGGAAGGCGATAGCGGCCTTGGGTCGGCCGCTGGCGGAAATCTTCCATGTCATCGACGAAGACACGCGGCAACTCGCCGACGATCCGGTGCGCGTGTGTCTGCGCACGCGCCGCCCGTATCGATTGCCGGGGCATCCGATTCTGCTCGCCGCGGGCGATGCGGTCGAGTATTCCGTCGAGGTCCACGTCGCGCCGATTTTCGACGAGGCCGCCCAGGTCACCGGCACCGCGCTGGTTGTGCATGACGTGACCGAGTTGCGCGGGCTGGCCCGCGAGATGAGTTATCAGGCCTCGCACGACATGCTCACCGGGCTGGTCAACCGCCGCGAATTCGAATTGCGCGTCGAGAGCGCAGTGCAGATTTCCCGCCGCGAGGGCATCTCTCATGCCATGTGTTATCTCGACCTCGATCAGTTCAAGGTCGTCAACGACACCTGCGGTCATATCGCCGGCGACGAGCTGATAAAACAAATCGCCACGCTGCTGCGCGGGCGCCTGCGCGAGAGCGACATCCTGGCGCGGCTCGGCGGCGACGAATTCGGCGTGCTGCTGGAAGGTTGTCCGCTGAACAAGGCGCAGGAAATCGCCGACGAGTTGCGCAATATCGTGCATCGGCACCGCTTCGATTGGGAAGGGCGCCGCTTCGAGATCGGCGTGTCCATCGGCGTGGTGGCGATCACGCCCGAGAGCGGCGGTCTCGCCGAGGTGCTCACGTTCGCGGACTCGGCCTGCTATGTCGCCAAGGATCAGGGCCGCAACCGCGTGCATGTGTTCGACCCGGAAGACTCGGCGCTGGTGGAACACCACAGCCACATGCGTTGGGTGCAACGCCTGCAACGCGCGCTCGAAGAAGATCGCTTCGAACTGCATTACCAACGCGTCGATGCGCTGAAAGAAGGCGACACGCTGTGGCATTACCATGAAATCTTGCTGCGCATGCGCGACGAAGCGGAAGGGCTGATCGGCCCCGGCGTGTTCATCCCCGCGGCGGAGCGCTATCACCTTATGCCGGCGGTGGACCGCTGGGTGGTGCGCCATGCCCTGCGCGCGCTGGCGCGGCGGAAACAGTGGGACCGCCGCGATGTCTTTTCCGTCAACCTGTCCGGTCAGTCGCTCGGCGATGAAGCGTTTCTGGAATTCGTGCAGGTCGAGATCGACGCCGCCGGCATCGCGCCGCAGCATGTGTGTTTCGAAGTCACCGAGACCGCCGCCGTAGCCAACCTGCGCAGCGCCCAGCATTTCATCCACACCTTGCGCCGGCGCGGTTGCGTGTTCGCGCTGGACGACTTCGGCAGCGGCCTGAGCTCGTTCGCCTATCTCAAGCGCCTGCCCGTCGACTTCCTCAAGATCGACGGCCGCTTCGTCAAGGACATGCTCAACGACAGCATGGATCACGCCATGGTCGAATCCATCAACCAGCTCGGCCATGTGGTCGGCGTGCAGACCATCGCCGAGTTCGTGGAAAACGACGCCATCGCCGCCGCCCTCAAACAATTGGGCGTCGACTATGCTCAAGGCTACGGCATTCACAAACCGGAACCGTTGGATAATTTGATCCCGTAGGAGCGGGCTCTGCCCGCGAACATATTTCGAGTGCCTGTAGCCCGGATGCAGCGCAGCGCAATCCGGGGTATGGTCCGCGGATTCCCGGATTGCG
>JACREG010000153.1 GCA_016218375.1 Gammaproteobacteria bacterium | reverse complement strand
GTTCGTCGGCCACGGCCAGCGCGGGAAACACATGGCCGCCGGTACCGCCGGCCATAATCAGCACGGCATCGCGCGGCCAGTCGGTGTGCCCATGCGTGTTCATGGCGTCGATCTTCATGCCGGCCTCCGCGCGGAGGCGCGTCGCGGCGTCGGCCCGGGGTCCGGCGCGGTCGACAAGGTATGCACCGAACACCGCGTTTCGTAATCGATGCGCAACAGGATGGCGATGGCCATGCACATCACCATCAAACTGCTGCCGCCGTAACTCAGCAAGGGCAACGTCAATCCCTTGGTCGGCAGCGCACCCATGTTCACGCCCATGTTGATGACGCTTTGCAGACCCAACCACGTGCCGATGCCGTAGGCGAGATAGCCGGAGAAATGATCGCCGGCCTTTTGCGCCACGCTGCCGATGGAAAAGGCACGCCACACCAGCAGCGCATACAACGCGACCAACAGCAACACGCCGAACAGACCGAACTCCTCGGCCCACACCGCGAACACGAAGTCAGTGTGCGCCTCCGGCAGATAAAACAGTTTCTGCACGCTGCCGCCCAGACCGACGCCGCTCCAATGGCCGCGACCGATGGCGATCAACGATTGGGTCAACTGGAAGCCGCTGTTGAACGGATCTTCCCAGGGATGCACGAAGGTAGTCAGGCGTTTCATGCGATAGGGCGAGGTGATCGCCAACAGACTCATCGCCGCGACCGCCGAACCGATCAGCACCGCGAACTGCCACCAGCGCACCCCGGCCAGGAACATCATCGCCAACGAGGTGGCCAGCAGCACGACGGTCGCGCCGAAATCAGGCTCCGCCAGCAACAGCACGCCGGCGAAGCCGAGCACGGCCATCGGCTTGATGAAGCCGCTGACCTGATGACGGACTTCCTCGGCGCGCCGCACCAGATAGCCGGCGAGATAGATGAACAGCAACAGCTTGGCCGGCTCCGAGACCTGGATGTTCACCGGGCCGAGCCCAATCCAGCGCGTCGCACCGTTCACCGAACGGCCGATGCCCGGGATCAGCACCACCGCCAGCAACGCCAGCGCGAGCATCAACACCGGCACGCCGGCGCGCGACCAATGCGCCATGCGCACTCTGAATATCAGCGCGCCCACGCCAAGACCGGCCAACAGATAGATGCCCTGGCGCAGCGCGTAATAGAAGGGATCGCCCAATTGCCGGTCCGCCGTGGTGATCGACGCCGACGTCACCATTACCAGACCGATGGACAACAGCGCCGCGACGACGCCGATCAATTGCAGATCCAGACGCGGACAACGCAGACCCGATGCCCGGCCATTCAGTCGCGCGGTTCCGCGCGCACCGCCGGCCCCCTGGGCATGGACTGCGCCGGCCAGATTCATTTGACGAATCTCCGCACACAGTCCATGAACACATCGCCGCGATGATCGTAGCCTTTGAACATGTCGAAGCTGGCGCAGGCCGGCGACAACAACACCGCATCGCCGGGCTGCGCCAGTTCCGCGGCGGCCTGCACGGCGTTCTCCAGGCTATCGGCGCGCACCAGCGTGGTCATGCCTTGCAACGCCGCCTCGATCAGCGGCGCATCCTCGCCGATCAACACCGCGGCGCGCAGACGACGACCGGCCAGTCCCTCGCGCAACAGGCGGAAGTCGGCGCCTTTGCCTTGGCCGCCGGCGATCAACACCACCGGTCGATCCATGCCCTGCACCGCCGCCAAGGTGGCACCGATGTTGGTGCCCTTGGAGTCGTTGTACCAGACCACCCCGTTGGCCTCGGCCACCCATTGTGTGCGGTGCGGCAAACCGCCGAAGGTGCGCAGCGTCTCGAACATGGCCTCGCGCGGCAGACCGACTGCATCGCCCAGCGCCAAGGCTGCCAACGCGTTGCTGAGGTTGTGGCGTCCGGCCATGCGGATCTCGGATGCCGGCATTAAGCGTTCGTCGCCGCGCATCAGCCAACTGCGCCCCTCGACTTCGCACACGCCGTAATTGCCCGCGCTCGGCGGCTGCACGCCGAAGCCGATGCTGTTGCGCTGTGCATCCGCGAGTCGCGCAGCGTAAGCATCGTCGAGATTGACGACCTGCATCTCGGCATTGCGGTAGATGCGTTGCTTGGCCTTGGCGTAATCGTCCAGGCCGCTGTAACGGTCCATGTGATCCGGGCTGATGTTGAGCACCACCGCGGCGCGCGCCGCCAGCGTGAACGTCGATTCCAACTGGAAGCTCGACAGCTCCAGGACATACAAATCCGGCTCCGCCACGGCCTCGGTTGCATTGGCCGGCAACAGATCCAGCGCTGGCGTGCCGAGGTTACCGCCGACCTTGGCGTTCACGCCGGCGGCGCGGGCCATCTCGCCCACCAGCGTCGTCACCGTGCTCTTGCCGTTGGAGCCGGTGATGGCGATCACCGGCGCCTTGGCCGCCCGTGCGAACAGTTCGATATCGCCGATAACTTCGACGCCGCGCGCGCGCGCCTCGCCGATCAGCGGATGCTTGAGCGACACGCCCGGACTGACCACGATCTGTTCGGCGTTGGCGAAGGCATCGGGTTCGAAGCGGCCGAGAAACAGCGCCACATCCGGCAGATCGTCGCGCAGCGCGGCGAAGCCCGGCGGGTCTTGACGGTCGTCGGTGACCGCAACCTGGAAGCCTAAGCGCGACAGATAGCATGCGCAGGACAGCCCGGTCTTGCCCAGACCGACCACCAGCACCTTTTTCGCTGCCTGCACATTCATGACTTGGAGCTGCCTCGCCATCATTGCTTCAATAAACCAGCCACAGGATCGACATGACCAGGAAGGTCAGGCCGACGAGTTTTATTTGATAACCGATATCCATTCCGCAAACCTCTCAACGGATATTCAATTAGCGGATCTTCAACGTCGCCAGTCCGACCAGCACCAGAATCACGGTGATGATCCAGAAGCGCACGATCACGCGCGGCTCGGGCCAACCTTTCAATTCGAAGTGATGGTGCAACGGCGCCATGCGGAAGATGCGCCGCCCGGTCAGCTTGAACGAGGCGACTTGGAGAATCACCGATACCGTCTCCATGACGAACACACCGCCCATCACCACCAGCACCAGTTCCTGCCGCACCAGCACCGCCACGATGCCCAACGCCGCGCCCAGCGCGAGCGCGCCGACATCGCCCATGAACACCTGGGCCGGATAGGTGTTGAACCAGAGAAAACCCAGACCGGCGCCGACGATGGCGCCGCAGAACACCACCACCTCGCCGACATCGCGGATATAGGGAATGCCGAGATAGCCGGCGAATTTGATATTGCCGGTGGTGTAGGCGAACACCGCCAGCGCGCCGGCGACCATCACCGTCGGCAGAATGGCCAGACCGTCGAGACCGTCGGTGAGATTCACCGCATTGCTCGAACCGACGATGACGAAGTAGCACAGCAACACATAACCGACGACACCCAAGTCGATGGCAACGGTCTTGAAGAACGGCACCGTCAACTGAGTCTCGATGGGTGTCTGCGCGGTGTAATACAAAAACACCCCGACTGCCAGCGCGATTGCCGACTGCCAGAAATATTTCCAGCGCGCCGCCAAGCCCTTGGAATTGCGCAGCACCAGTTTCTTGTAATCGTCGACCCAGCCGATCACGCCGAACAGCAGCGTCACGCCGAGCACGACCCACACATAACGATTGCCGAGATCCGACCACAGCAGCGTGGCGATGGCGATGGCCACCAGAATCAGCGCGCCGCCCATGGTCGGCGTGCCGGCCTTGCTCAGATGCGTCTGCGGGCCATCGTTGCGCACCTGCTGACCGATCTGATACCGGCTCAGCCACTGGATCATGCGCGGACCGACCAGCAAAGAAATACTCAGCGCGGTCAGCACACCGAGAATCGCGCGCAGGGTCAGATACTGAAAGACATTGAAGGCGCGGTAATACTGGCTGAGATAATCGGCGAGCAGGACTAGCATGCGGCGTTCTCCTGCACGGGGGCGGCCAGCGCCTGCACCACGCGCTCCATGCCGGCGCTGCGCGAACCTTTGACCAACAGACTGATCTCCGGATGCAGTTGTGCGCGCAGTGCCGCGACCAATGCATCCAACTCGCCGAACACCTGCGCCTTGGCACCGAAGGTGCGACCGGCCTGAGCCGACAGCGGGCCAAGCGTGAACAACCCGGCGATGCCGGCATCGCGCGCATAGGCGCCGATTTCGCTGTGCAACTGTTCGGCATTGGCGCCGAGCTCGCCCATGTCGCCGAGCACCAGCCAGGATTCACCGGGCAATTCGCGCAACACGTCGATGGCCGCGCGCATCGAGGCGGGATTGGCGTTGTAGGTATCGTCCAACACCAGACCGCCGTCGGCGCGCGTCTTGCGCTGCAAGCGCCCGGACACACCGCCGAGATTTTCCAGGCCGGCCTTGACGGTGGCGAGATCGGTGCCGGCGGCAAGCGCGGCAGCCGTCGCGGCCAACGCATTGAGCACATTGTGTCGGCCCGGCAGCGACAGCAGCACTTCGACGCTGCCGTGCGGCGTGTGCATATTCAATTCGGTGCCATGTGCCTGCACGGTGTAGGTCGCGCGCACATCGGCATCGGTCTGTGTGCCGAAGCTCAACACTTGCCGTGCGCCCGCCAGTTCACGCCACAGCGGCGCGAAGTGATCGTCGGCATTGATCACGGCAATCGCCTGCGCGGCGAGGCCCGCGAACAATTCGCCCTTGGCGCGCGCCACACCTTCAAGCGAACCGAAACCTTCCAAGTGCGCGGGGCCGGCATTGGTCACGATACCGACCGTGGGTTGCGTCAGTTGCGTGAGGTAGGCGATTTCACCGGCGTGGTTGGCGCCCAGTTCGATCACCGCGCTGCGATGTTCGGTACCCAGTTGCGCCAGCGTCAGCGGCACACCGATGTCGTTGTTGAGGTTGCCCTTGGTCGCCAGCACCGCGCCGTTGCGGCCGAGGATGGCGGCGAGCATTTCCTTGACCGTGGTCTTGCCGTTGCTGCCGGTGACACCGACGACTGGAATCGTGAAGCGACCGCGCCAGTGCCGCGCCAATTGACCCAACGCAAGACGCGTATCGGCCACCTGCAACAGCGGCAATTGCGTTGCGACCGGACGGCTCACCGCGGCCGCGGCCGCGCCGCGCGCCTGCGCCTGGTCGAGATAGGCGTGACCGTCGAAACGCGGACCGACCAAGGCGAAGAACAGATTGTCGGTCATCAAGGTACGGGTATCGGTGCTTACGCCCCTGAAACCCACATCAGCGCCCGCATCCACCCCGGAGTGCTTGGCTTGCAGTACATCGGCCGCTTCCGCCAGACGCATGGCCATCATGGTGCGTCGCCTCCCAACGTGCAGCCCAACAGGGCACACACTTGTTCGCGATCGCTGAAGTGCAAACGTTGATCGCCGACTTGCTGATAATCTTCGTGGCCCTTGCCGGCAATCAGCACGATGTCGCCGGCATCGCTGCTGGACAACGCCTGCGCGATGGCCTGGCCGCGATTGCGCTGCACATAGGCGGCGTCCGGATCTTCCATGCCGCTGAGAATGTCCATGACGATTTGGGTCGCATCTTCGTGACGCGGGTTATCGTCGGTGAGAATGGCGTGGTCGGCGAGACGTTCGGCAATCGCGCCCATCAACGGGCGCTTGCCGATATCGCGTTCGCCGCCGGCACCGAACACACACCAGAGATGGCCGTCGCAGTGCGCGCGCAAGGCGCCGAGCACGACTTCGAGCGCGCGCGGCGTATGCGCATAATCGACGACCACCAACGGCTGCTGGTCGCCGCCACCAAAGGTTTCCATACGTCCGGGCACGGTCTGCACCTCGGCCAGGCGCTTGAGCGCCTCGTCGAGAGCAATCCCGCGCAACAGCAACACCGCCAACGCGGCGAGCAGATTGCTGATATTGAAACGCCCCAACAGTCGTGTCTGCAAAGCGCCCTCGCCCCAACTGCCCTGCACCGTCATGTGCATGCCCGCGGTGCTGGTCGTCACGTCTTGCGCGCACAGCCAGCGCGTGTTTGCACGCGTGTACTGGTGCAGGGCGGCGGGCTCTTGCGTATAGGCGATCACCGGCAGCGTCGCTGGCAATTCGGCAAACAAGGCCTGACCGAAGGCATCGTCCAGATTGAGTACGGCCGCGCCCAGATCCGGCAATGTGAACAACCGCCGCTTGGCCTCGGCGTAGGCCTGTTCGTTGCCGTGATAATCGAGATGATCGCGGCTCAGATTGGTCAGCACCGCCACATCGAAGCCGATGCCGGCGGCGCGACCCTGATCGAGACCGTGCGAAGACACTTCCATGGCCAGCGCCTGCGCGCCGTTGTCCCGCAGCGCCGCCAATTCCTGTTGCAGGGTCAGCGCGTCGGGCGTGGTATGCACGCCGGTACGCAAGGCGCCGTAGCAGCCATAACCCAGCGTGCCGATCAGACCGCAGGGCGACTGCGGCGTATGCAAGGCCTGGGCGATGAAATGCGTGCAGGAAGTTTTGCCGTCCGTACCGGTGACACCGATCACGAACATGTCCCGCGACGGTTGCCCATAGAACCGCGCCGCGATCACGCCCACGTGTCGTCCGAGTCGTTCGACCGCAACCACGGGCACCGCGGCCGCGCGCAGCCCCGCGGCATCTTCGGTGACGGCATCGGTGGGTTCCCAAACTATGGCGACCGCGCCGGCGGCCACGGCGTCGGCCACGAAATCGATGCCATGCACATGACTGCCGGCGACGGCGAAAAACACATAACCGGGTTGCACCTGACGGCTGCTGAGGGCCAGTCCCTGCACTGCGACATCCTGCGCCGGACTCACCCGCGCGAGACCCTGCAACAGTTCGGACAACAGCGGCGCCTGGGATAAACGCTGCGCGGCCATCATGGCTGGACTCCGAGCGCCACATGCTGCACCGGTGACGCGGCCGGCGGCGTGATCGGCGGTGTGACCGGGTTTTCTTCCACGGCATCCGGCGCGACATTGAGGAAGCGCAGCGCGCCCGCGATCACACGGGAAAATACCGGCGCCGCCACCTTGCCGCCGTAATAGTCGCCATTGCTGGGCTCATTGATCATCACCACGGCCGCCAAACGCGGATTGCTGATCGGCGCAATGCCCGCGAACACCGCCACGTACTGATTGTTCGCGTAGCCGCCGGCAATGGATTTGCGCACCGTGCCGGTCTTGCCACCGACGCGATAACCGACCACGCGCGCGGCGGGCGCGGTGCCCTGGGTGCTCACCACCTCTTCCAGCATGGCGCGCACTTCGATGGCCGTCTTCGCCGAGAGTATCTGCTCCGCGCGCACCGGCTGCGTCTGCTTGAGGAACGATACCGGCCGCAACTCACCGTCGGCCGCCAGCACCGCATAGGCCTGCGCGAGTTGCAAGGGCGTCACCGACAGACCATAACCAAACGACAGCGTGGCCTGCTCGATCGGACGCCAGCGCCGGTAATTCACCAGCAACCCGGAGGCCTCGCCCGGAAAACCGCTGGCGCTCACCGCACCGAAACCCAACCGGTTCAGCAGCGACCAGAACGTTTGTTTGTCCAGCGACAACGCGATCTTGCTGGAACCGACATTGCTGGATTTGCGGATGACGCCCGTCACATCCAAGGGGCCGTAATTATGAGTGTCGCGCACCATGTTCGAACCGACTCGGTAAAAACCCGGCGTGGTGTCGATCGGCGTATCCGGCCGATACTGTCCGGTCTCCAGACCGCAGGCGACCGTGAAGGCCTTGAGCGTCGAACCCGGCTCGAACAAATCGGTCACGGCGCGATTGCGCAACGCGCTCGCACTCCAGCGTGTCCGATTGTTGGGGTTGTAGGACGGTTGGTTGACCATCGCCAGCACTTCACCGGTCGTCGTATCCAGCACCACCATCGAACCCGAGCGCGCCTTATGTTGCTGCACGGCGGCCTTCAGTTCACGATAGGCCAGATATTGAATGCGCCGGTCGATGCTCAAGGTGAGATCGCGGCCCGGTCGCGCGGGGCGGAGGCTTTCGACGTTTTCGATAATGGCGTGCTTGCCGTCCTTGACGACGCGCTTGGCGCCGGGCTCGCCGCGCATCCACTCTTCGAAGGCAAGCTCGACGCCTTCCTGACCCACGTCGTCGACATCGGTAAAGCCCAACACCTGCGCGGCCACTTCGCCATCGGGATAGTAGCGGCGGTATTCGCGCTGCAAGGCCACACCCGGCGCGCCGAGTGCGCGCACCTGCTCCGCAATACTCGGATCGATGTGTCGCTTGAGATAGACGAACTCGCGCTCGGCGCGTGCTTCCAGGATGCGCCGCAATTGATCGAGATCCAGATCCATGATCTTGGCCAGGGCCGGCCAGTATTCGCGCGCCGTGGCCAATTCCTGCGGATTGGCCCACACGGAATCGACCGGCGTGCTCACCGCGAGCGGCTCGCCGTTACGATCCAGGATCATGCCGCGGTGCGCGGCCAGCGTGACTACGCGCAGATGCCGTGCGTCGCCCTGGTTTTGCAGGAAGTCCTGGTTGAACACCTGCAAATCCACGGCGCGCCAGAGCAAGGCGCTGAAGGCCGTCGCGAACAGCACCAGCACAAAATATTGCCGGCCGACGAATTCTGCTTTTCCGCTTCTGCGTGTCATGGCCGCACAATCACCACGGCACCGGGGTCAGGCGTGGTCATTTTCAGTTGCTCGCGCGCGAGCCCCTCGACACGACCGTGCGTCGCCCAGGTACTTTGTTCCAACTGCAACTGCCCCCATTCGATATTCATCTCGTCGCGCGCCGCTTCCAGGTTCTGCAGTACGATGAACAATTTCCGGCTTTGATATTTGGAATAGACAACACCCAACGCCGACGCGATGACCACCAGCAATAGGATCGGCAACGTCAGCCCGATGCCTTTCATGCCAGACGCTCCGCCACGCGCAAGGTCGCGCTACGTGCGCGCGGGTTCTCGGCCAGCTCTTCCGCCCCCGCCCGCACGGCCTTGCCGATCAACCGCAATCGTCCCGGTTTCGGCCCGCCGGTCACCGGCAAATCCAAGGGCAATTCTTCACCGTGACTCTCGCGACGCATAAAGCGTTTAACGATCCGATCTTCCAGCGAGTGAAAACTGATTACCGCCAGCCGGCCGCCCGGCGCCAGTACATCGATCACCTGTTCCAGCGCCTGTTCGAGATCCTGCAATTCCTGGTTGATCTGGATACGCAGCGCTTGAAAACTGCGCGTTGCCGGGCTCTTGTTGCGCTCGCGGGTCGGCACGGCGGCGGCGATCAGGTCGGCCAATTGCTGGGTCGTCGCGATCGGCTGCTCAGCGCGTGCGTGAACGATGGCGCGCGCGATGCGCCGCGCAAACCGTTCCTCGCCGTAGACCTGCAAGACCTGCACGATCTCCGCTTCCTCGGCCTCGGCCAGCCACTGCGCCGCGCTGACCCCGTGTTCCGGGTCCATGCGCATGTCGAGGGGACCGTCTTTGAGAAAACTGAAACCGCGGCCGGCATCGTCCAATTGCGGCGACGACACGCCCAGATCCAGCAACACGCCGCTGATCCGGCCGGCTATATCGTGTTCCCGCGCCAATTGCCCAAGCATGGCAAACGTGCCTCGCTGTATATGGAAGCGGGCATCCTGCCCGAACCGACTCAATGCAACCCGCACGGCCTCCGGATCTTTGTCCATCGCATACAAGCTTCCCTGGGGTCCGAGGCGTTCAAGAATCGCCGCCGCATGCCCGCCACGCCCGAACGTGCCATCCAAGTACACACCGTCAGGCCGGACGACCAACCCGTCCAGCACCTCCCGCAGGAGCACCGGACGATGCGTATCTGTCTGCGCCATAGGATCAGAGGATCAGGCTTTCCAAAGACGCGGGCATGTCGGCCCCGTCTTTGTCCGCCGCGACCCAATCGTTACGACTCCGGTCCCAGGCTTCCTCGTTCCAGATTTCAAATTTCTTGCCCAGCCCCGCCAGCACCACACGTTTGTCCAAACTGGCGAAATCCCGCAGTCGGGGAGGGATCAGGATGCGGCCGTGACTATCGATCTCGGCCTCGGTGGCGTGGCCCAGCAGCATGCGCTGCAGGCGGCGGGTCTGCTGGTTCTGGTTGGGAAGCCGCACCAGCGCGCGCTCGATGTCTTCCCATTCCGGAGAGGGGTACAGCAACAGGCAACCGTCGTCGTGCACGGTCAATACCAACTGGCCGCCACAGCTCTCCTCCAACTGCCCGCGATAACGGGTCGGGAGGGCCAGGCGCCCTTTGGCATCGAGATTGACGGTGTTACCACCTCTGAACAAGAACACCCCCCGCATCCACCTTTTTTGCCACTTATTTCCACTACCGCCCACTTCTCGACACTATAGGAACCGCCAAGCCACTCTGTCAAGGGAAACGCCCCTCGGAAATAAAAGATTCTCGCTTTCAGGACAGTCACTTAGCGGATACGCCCGGTATCCGACCCGTTTTCCCAAGGACATCAGCGTGTTGCCCCAGATAGCTGGGGCCGGGCCTCAAACAAGTTGCGATTTATCCGGTATTTAGCGCGTAAGCCGGGAATTCGGAGCGCATCGCGGTACGCCTCGCCGCCTCTGTCCGTCATCTGCCCTCCATCATCTGCCGAGGCTTTACGTCACATGCGCGTCACGAAGGCGCGTTAGGCTCTCCGCACAATCAATCGCAAAGAGAGAGCCCACATGCCCGCAAGCTATCCAACGACGGAAAGACCGCCCGTCCCCGCCGATCTTCAAGGCGACCCGGAACTGCAAATATTCCAACGCCAATTACACCGTTTCGCGGGAGACGGGGATTGCGCCTACGAGCGCGCCCTGAACACGCTGTATCGGAAACTATTCGAACAGCGTCTGCGCCAATTGAGTGCGTTGCGCAGTGCGGGTTTATGAAAGAAGCAGCGACACACGGAGCGCGTTGCCTTTACTGAAACAAAAAAGGCGGGCCTATCGGCGCCGCCTTGATTGCAGTTGCTGCGGAATTATTTAAAACGGAATATCGTCGTCGAAGCCGCCGCCGAAACCCGCATCTTCACCACCCGCGGGGGCGGACGATTCGCGACCGCCACTAAATGCCGCGCCGCCACCACCACCGCCACCACTGCGACCGCCCAACATCTGCATATCGCTGGCGATGATCTCCGTGGTATAGCGGTCCTTCCCTTCCTTGTCCTGCCACTTGCGCGTGCGCAAGCTGCCTTCGACATAGATCTGCGAACCTTTCTTCAGATACTCACCGACAATTTCCGCCAAACGCTGATAGAACACCACGCTGTGCCACTCGGTGCGCTCCTTCTGTTCGCCGCTTTGCTTGTCCTTCCATTGTTCGCTGGTGGCCAGCGTTACATTCGCGACAGCGCCGCCGCTCGGCATATAGCGGACTTCGGGGTCTTTGCCGAGATTACCCACCAGAATGACTTTGTTGACTCCACGCGCCATATCGTTCTCCCCGCACGCTGACTTGTTGAATGAGATGTCTTACTGAAATTCCATAATCTACAATCGACTACCGGATAGCGGCGCCGACCGGCCTTGTATCGCCCCATCATACGGGCATACATGTCTCGGTTACAAACCGATAGAAACCACTGGAGTCTTACTGCCAGCCACTTCGGCAAGCGCTTGTTCATCCAAGGCATGCTTATCGACTTTCAGATAAGCCATACCTTCATCGCCGATCACCACGGCTTCAGCCACGCCTCGCACTGCGGTCAATTTCTGCACAAGCATGCGAGCGCCCTGCTCATCCATCACACCTACCCGCAACAGATGGCTGGATAAATAACGCGGATTGCGCATGGACATGGCCAGGCCAAACCAAACCAAGGTTATGGCCATGCACGCCATGAACACCACGCCCAATCCTTGCTGGCCGTGCAGCCAGCCGCCGAGCATCCCACCCAGAAACGCGCCGAAGAACTGGAAAGTCGAATAGAAACCCATCGCTGTACCCTTCCTGTCGGGCGGCGCTATTTTCGACACCAGCGATGGCAACGTGGCTTCGAGCAGGTTCACCGCCGTGAAGAACAGCGTCAATACCGCGGCCAGACCATAGAGGCTATTGTGCAACTCGAACATACCCAGTTCGGACAGGCCCAGCGCGGCGATCGCGCCGAGGAAAATCGGCTTCATACGCCGATATTTCTCGGCAACGATTACCAGGGGCGTCATGAACAGCACCGACAACACCATCACCGGCAGATACACATGCCAGTGTTTCGAGGCATCCAGGCCGGCGATATCGCGCAACGCCAACGGCAAGACCACGAAACTCGCGGTCAATACCATCTGCAAGATCATAATGCCGAAGTTGAGGCGCAGAAGCTGTCCATCGCGCAACACATCGCCGAATTGCGCCGGGTCGGCCTCGGCATCACGATGAATTTGGCTGTGCAGGTGACGCGGGATACCGATCTGAAAGGCGGTGATTCCGAGTACGCCCGATACCGCGGTAAACCAGAAAATCCCCGACAGGCCGATCCAATGCGCGAGGATGGGTCCGCCAACCAGTGCCACAGCAAACGCCAATCCGATGCTCATGCCGATAGCGGCCATGGCCTTGGTGCGCTGCTCTTCGCGCGTAAGATCCGCCGCCAGCGCCATGATCGCCGCGGCGATGCTGCCGGCGCCTTGCAATGCGCGCCCCAGAATCACGCCATAGATGGAATCCGAAAGGGCCGCGACCAGACCTCCCACAGCGAACATGGCCAAGCCGAACAGGATGATGGGACGACGTCCGAAGCGGTCCGACCAAATGCCGAAGGGGATTTGCAGGATGGCCTGGGTCAGGCCGTAAGCGCCCAGCGCCAGGCCGATCAGCGTCGGGGTACTACCCCTCAGGTCGTGCGCGTAGAGGGAAAACACCGGCAGAATCAAGAATAGACCCAGCATGCGCAGGGCAAAGAGCCCGGACAGGGTCACGGTGGCGCGCCGTTCCAAGGGGGTCATGGGGCTGCCGGAGGATGTGCGTTGCTTCACTCGAGGTACCTTTAGTTGTATCGCCCTCTCCCTGGGGGAGAATTTTCAGAGCCACGAACCCCATCACGTCCGCATTTTGCCATGCACCAAGACAACGACGTATAGTATCAGGTTCCATTTTCTGGCTGAATCGGCATGGACTTTATCCGAATACGCGGCGCGCGGACCCACAATCTGCAGAACGTCGACATCGACTTGCCCCGCGACCAATTGATCGTCATCACCGGCCTGTCCGGTTCCGGCAAGTCCTCGCTGGCCTTCGACACCATTTACGCCGAGGGCCAGCGCCGCTACGTCGAATCGCTGTCGGCCTATGCGCGACAATTCCTGTCGATGATGGAAAAACCCGACCTCGATCATATCGAGGGCCTGTCGCCGGCCATTTCCATCGAACAGAAATCCACCTCGCACAATCCGCGTTCGACGGTCGGCACCATCACTGAAATCTACGACTATCTGCGCCTACTATTCGCACGCGTCGGCACGCCGCAGTGCCCGGACCACGGCACGGTACTGGAGGCGCAGACCGTCAGCCAGATGGTCGATCAGGTGTTGGCCTTGCCGGAAGGTACGCGGCTCATGTTGCTGGCGCCCATCGTTCAGGAACGCAAGGGCGAACATGTGCATATCCTGGAGGAGTTGCGCGCGCAGGGTTTCGTGCGCGCGCGCATCGACGGCAAGCTGGTCGAGCTGGATCAGTTGTCCAACACCGACATCAAACTGGATCTGAAGCGCAAACACAGCATCGACGCCGTCGTCGATCGCTTCAAAGTGCGCGCCGATCTCGCTATCCGTCTAGCTGAGTCGTTCGAGACTGCGCTGCGCTTGGCCGATGGCCTCGCGCGCGTAGCGTTCATGGACGAGCGACCTGATGGATATGGGGATGGACATGGGCGCGACGAACTGCTGTTCTCCGCCAAGTTCGCCTGCCCGATCTGCGGCTATTCGCTGAGCGAACTCGAACCGCGGCTGTTCTCGTTCAATAATCCCGCGGGCGCTTGCCCAAGCTGCGACGGTCTCGGCGTCAAACAATTCTTCGACGCGACGCGCGTAGTGGCGCATCCGCACTTATCGTTGGCCGGCGGTGCCGTGCGCGGCTGGGATCAACGCAACGCCTATTATTTTCAGCTCATCAGTTCGCTCGCCGATCACTACGGTTTCGATGTCGATACGCCCTTCGAAGAACTCCCGGAGAAAGTCCGCAAGGTCATCCTGCACGGCTCCGGCCGCGAGACCATCGAGTTTCAATACATTACCGAACGCAGCGGCTTCAGCATCCGTCGGCACGCCTTCGAGGGCATCCTCCCGAACATGGAACGCCGTTACCGCGAAACCGAATCCAATGTCGTGCGCGATGAGTTGGCAAAGTATCTCAGTACGCAACCCTGCCCCGACTGCGCCGGCACACGGCTCAATCGCAGCGCGCGTCATGTGTTCGTGGCGGGCAACACGCTCCCGCAACTCGCCGCCTTGCCGGTCGGCCATGCCCAAGAGTTCTTCGGCACGCTGCAATTGCCGGGACGACGCGGCGAAATCGCCGCCAAGATTCTCAAGGAGATCGGCGAGCGACTGAATTTTCTGGTCAACGTCGGTCTGGATTATCTGTCGCTGGAACGCAGCGCGGATACGCTGTCCGGCGGCGAGGCGCAACGCATCCGTCTGGCCAGTCAGATCGGCGCCGGTCTGGTCGGTGTCATGTACATTCTCGACGAGCCGTCCATCGGCTTGCATCAGCGCGACAACCAGCGTTTGTTGAACACGCTCACCTATCTGCGCGACCTCGGCAACACCGTCATCGTCGTCGAGCACGATGAAGACGCCATCCGTAATGCGGATCACGTCGTCGATATGGGGCCGGGCGCGGGCGTGCATGGCGGACGCATTGTCGCGCAAGGCACGCCTGCGGAAATCATCGCCAATGACGCATCGCTCACCGGACAGTATCTTTCCGGCAAACGCCGTATTGAAGTGCCGCGCACGCGCACGCCGACCGATGCCGCACGGCAGATACGGATACGCGGTGCGCGCGGTAACAACCTAAAGAATGTCGACATCGATATCCCCGTCGGCGTGATGACCTGCATCACCGGCGTCTCCGGCTCTGGAAAGTCCACGCTCATCAACGACACGCTGCATCTGCACGCGGCGCGCGCGCTCAATGGCGCCAGCACCGATCCCGCGCCCTGCGACGCCATCGAGGGACTGGAGCTGGTCGACAAGGTCGTGGATATCGACCAGAGTCCGATCGGTCGCACGCCGCGCTCCAATCCGGCGACCTATACCGGCCTGTTCACGCCGATCCGCGATCTGTTCGCCGGCACTCAGGAGGC
This sequence comes from Gammaproteobacteria bacterium, assembly GCA_016218375.1. Taxonomy (GTDB): domain Bacteria; phylum Pseudomonadota; class Gammaproteobacteria; order Thiohalobacterales; family Thiohalobacteraceae; genus JAHJQQ01. Next base: position 2,693 of record JACREG010000153.1, on the reverse strand, counting down.
GCGTTCGCGCGGTTATCAAGTCGGCCGTTTCAGCTTTAACGTCAAAGGCGGGCGCTGCGAGGCCTGCCAGGGCGACGGCGTCATCAAGGTCGAGATGCATTTCCTGCCCGACATCTATGTGCCCTGCGATGTCTGTCACGGTCAGCGCTACAACCGCGAGACGCTGGAGATCCGTTACAAGGGCAAGAGCATCCACGAAGTTCTGGAAATGACCGTGGAGGACGCGTTGGCGTTTTTTGCCGCCGTGCCGGTGATCGCCCGCAAACTGCAAACGCTCATGGATGTCGGGCTGTCCTATATCCGCCTGGGTCAGAATGCGACCACACTCTCCGGCGGCGAGGCGCAGCGCGTCAAACTCGCCCGCGAACTGTCCAAGCGCGATACCGGCAACACGTTATACATTCTCGACGAGCCGACCACCGGCCTGCATTTCTACGATATCGAACAACTGTTGGTCGTATTGCATCGACTGCGCGATCACGGCAATACCATCGTGGTCATCGAACACAATCTCGACGTCATCAAAACCGCCGACTGGCTGATCGATCTGGGACCGGAAGGTGGCGACAAAGGCGGACAGATCATTGCCGCCGGTACACCGGAACAGGTAGCGGCGAGCGAGTCTTCGTATACCGGGCATTTCCTGGCGCCGCTGCTGCGCCCGCGGCGCGCCAAACGCTGAGTTACGACGTCGCAGCCCGATCCCGCGCACGCGGCAGAAAGGCATAGACGACTTGGGCCAAGTAACTCAGCACGGCGATAACGGCGGGAAGCTGCGCAGCTTCAATCTGCAACAACGTCAAACCCGCACTCAGGTAGAACGCCAGCACTCGCACGCCGCTCAGTCGCATCAACTGCGCGCGCATGTGCGCATGTCGCTCGGTCGCCTGCCCCGGCCAACGCCACAGCGGCAATAGATAACTGCTCGCGCCGGTCACCAAGGGCAGCAAAAACAGGAACAGCAGCAGCCAGACCAAGGTGTCGGCGGACACAAAACCGACGCCGTGCGCGAGCCCCGCCACCAGCACTAGCAGCCATCCAACAGCCGCTGCCGCCAATGCCGCCGCGGCATGCTGCATGCCTAAAGCACGCACGCGATCATAACGGACGACGCTCACTATATTCAGCGTCGGCCACAACCAGATGACTCCGCCCAGCCAGGACAACGGCGGCCACGCGGCTGCACCGAGCGCGATACACAACGTTGCGATCACGGCATACGACAACATGAGGCGCAGATACACAGACGCCGCCGGATCGGATACTGCCAGCACCGTTGGCAACAACACCCGCAGCGTGCCGATAGCCGTCAAGCCAAGGAAGCCCAACAGATTGAGATGCAAATGGAAGCGACGTAGCAGCGGCGCGTAGTCCCAAACTGCCGCGCGCAACGCCACCGCCGTCAACGCCAACAGCAAGCAGAGCAACGCTGCCAGATACCAGTACAGCCCGGGATGTGCGCCGCCCAATGCTTGGTTGCGCCGATGCCAAATCCAGATGGTTTCGATACACGCGAGGAGCATCACGATTGCCGCCAACCAGGGAACTACGGCCGGTTGCAACGCCAACGCGACAACGGTGAGCACGCCCATCGCAGCCGCGACGACAGGCACCCACAGCACACTTCCATGCGCCGGCGCGGTTCGGGTCAAGACCGGGATGAAATACAGCATGGCGCCCAGAATCAACGGCAAGACACCGACGGCGAACAATAGATGCCGCCACACGACCGCCGCGGGATGCAGGCCGCCGAGACCGAGCGCGAAGGCGACCAGCGCAAGGACAACCAAGCCAACCAGAGCGTGGCTGCTCATATGCGAGTGCGTTATAAACGACCGCGGAAATGCACGCGATCGCCGACGTGCAGTCCGAGAATGCGGTCGGCACGACCTTGATTCACGGCAATCTCCACCAAGCCGTTGGCATTGCCGTACCAGAATGCCGTACCCGGTTGAACGTCGGAGAACGTGCCCGCCTGGCGCAACAGATAGCCGGAGGTTTCCAGCAAGCTGGCCTCATCCAGATATTCGGCACGGATACCCGTCATGGCATTGCCGAAGTTGTCGATATAAATCACTTGGGCGAGATCGGACGGCCAACTCTCTTGAGTGCGCGCGGCCGGATCGAGCGCGACACCGGGTACGGCGTCGCCACGCGCAATCCGCGCGGCCACCGGCGCGAACAGATCTCGGCCATGAAAACTGCGACTCAGGACATCGGGGCGCCAAGTGATGTTCCACCACTCGACGCTCGCGGCGCGTTGTGCGATGACGTTGAACAAACCGTTGTCCGGTCCGACGTACCAACGGCCGTCGGCGCGCAGCACCACGGGCGCCCGCGCGCCGCCGACACCGGGATCGACCACGCACAAAAACACCGTACCGTCTGGAAATTCGTCCACGTAGGCCGCCAACAAATACGCGGCCGGCTGAATAGCGAAGGAAGGCAGATTGGCGAACAGATCGAGAACGGGAACCGCCGGCGCCTCGCGCAGCAGCACGGCTTTCATCTGCCCGAGGTAAGGCCCCTCATTCCCGAAGTCCGTGGCGATGACGATCATAGCAGCCGCTCTCTGCGATCTGGGAGATCGCATTTAACCACAGGTCGTTTGTCTTCTGGTGGAGTTCTTTGAGCGGGATATCTGCTGTATTCGGGCGTTACAAAACAAAAAGCCGGGCAATGCCCGGCTTCTT
>JACREG010000152.1 GCA_016218375.1 Gammaproteobacteria bacterium | reverse complement strand
GTTGTAGCGGCGCAGTTCGTGCTGTTCGTTGCCGAAGTATTTCACCGTTTCGTAATTGATGAGGCTGTCGACCGCCTGGGTGTTGCCTTGCGAATCCATGGCGTTCATGGTGACGCGGTACTGCATGCGCCAATCGGTGATGAGCAGAGTGAAGGCGATGTAGACGATCACCGAACCGAAGGTGACGATGGCGAACCACGGGTCGTACTTGCCGAGCAGGATGCCGGCGATCATCAGCACTTCGACCAGCGTCGGCAGGATGCTGAACACCATGTAGTTGAGCAGCGAGCTGACGCTGCGCGTGCCGCGGTCGATGTCGCGCGACACACCGCCGGTCTTGCGCTCCAGGTGATAGCGCAGCGATAACTGATGCAGGTGTTCGAGCACGCGCACCGACACGCTGCGCATGGCGCCGTGGCGCACCCGCGCGAACACCGCGTCGCGCAGTTCGTTGAACAGCGAACTGCCGAGGCGCAGCGCGCCGTAGCCGAGCAGCAGGGCCAGCGGCAACACCAGTTCGGTATGCCCCCCGTGTGTATTGGCCTGGGCATCGAGGCTGTCGACGATGCCCTTGAGGATGAGCGGAATGCCGACGTTGGCGGCCTTGGACAGGATCAGAAATGCCAGCGCCAGCACCACCCGGCCGCGGTAGTCCCAGAGAAAGGGCATCAGGGACCGCAGGGTGCGGACATCGCTGGGGTGGGTGTCGGGCAGTTCGGTGGGGTGGATGTAATGGCGCATGGTTGAGTCGGCGGTGAGTGTGCTGCCATAGTCACAAAATGCCGCTGCGGAGTAAATCGTCCGTTATAGGCAGCGGGAAACCCCGCCGCTATGCAAGAATAGACCCGTGAGTCACTGCTTGAATGAGGCGACAGCGCTATGAAACCGACCCTTGAGGAACTGCACCAGGCCATGACCGAGGCGGAACGTCTGCGCGCGACGGGCGAGGACAAACACCATCTGGCCAAGACCCTGCTCTATCAGCAGGGGCGTCTGAATTACCTGGAGGATGTGTGCCTGCGGGCGGAGCGGTTGGTGAGGTTCGGGCTGGACGAACACGAGCATGCGCTGCTGGTCAAAGCCCTGGATGCCGCGCGCCTCGCCGAGGCGGCGGCCGGTGGGACCGAAGATACCCTGGGCCTGGGCTGAGGGGACCAACCTTGACTTTTTATGGTGCCGCCCGCATGTTGCGCGGCATCCCTGAACAGGGGTCAGCCTGACCCCTTTTCAAAACCGTTTTGGCTTTGGAAGGTGCTGTTATGCCGATTTATGAATACCGATGCGATGACTGCGGACATGCCCTGGAATCTCTGCAAAAGCTCAGCGACCCGCCGCTGACCGATTGCCCGGAGTGCGGCAAGCCCGCGTTGCAGAAACAGATTTCGGCCGCCGGCTTCCGCCTGTCCGGGGGCGGCTGGTACGAGACCGACTTCAAATCCGGTGCCAAGCGCAACGTGGCCGACAAAGACAACGGCGGCGGCTCGTCCGGCGGTGGTGGACATAGCTGCGGTGGCGGTGGCTGCGGGGCGTGTGGCTGAGTTAGCTATTTGATCTGCCTCCTGTAGGAGCGGCCTCTGGCCGCGAACCGCCTGGTTACAAAACCAACGGTTCGCGTCCAGAGGCCGCTCCTACATTTTTGTGCTCCACACTTATCCCCCGGTTCGGTTGCCCGTCCCGCCTCGACCCCGTACCATTCCCCACCTTTCTAATCTGCGTGCCCGGAGGCTTTGCGGCCATGAGTTCGATGCGTACCCCCATGCGTTCACATTACTGCGGGGAGCTGAACGAATCCCATATCGGTGCGGATGTCCGCATCTGCGGCTGGGTTCACCGTCGGCGCGATCATGGCGGCGTGATCTTCATCGATCTGCGCGACCGCGAGGGGTTGGTGCAGGTGGTGTTCGACCCGGATGCGCCGGAGTCCTTCCAGGCCGCCGAGCGGGTGCGCAACGAATATGTGTTGCAGATCAGCGGCACGGTGCGCCGGCGTCCGGAAGGCACCGGCAACGCCGATATGACCACCGGGCAGATCGAACTGCTGGGCAAACAGATCGAGATCCTCAACGCCGCCGAGACGCCGCCGTTCCAGATCGACGAGGACGACATCGGCGAGGAGCTGCGGCTGCGCTATCGCTATATCGATCTGCGCCGGCCGGTCATGCAGCAGCGCATGCAATTGCGCGCGCGCATCGCCCGGCAGTTGCGCCGCTTCCTCGACGAGCGCGGTTTCCTCGACATCGAAACGCCGATCCTCACCAAGACCACGCCGGAAGGCGCGCGCGACTATCTGGTGCCGAGCCGCACCCATCCCGGCGAATTCTTCGCCTTGCCGCAGTCGCCGCAGTTGTTCAAACAGTTGCTGATGATGAGCGGCATGGATCGCTACTATCAGATCGTGCGCTGCTTCCGCGACGAAGACCTGCGCGCCGACCGTCAGCCGGAATTCACCCAGCTCGATATCGAGACCTCGTTCCTGAACGAAGACGAGATCATGGGTCTGATGGAAGAGATGATCCGCGAACTGTTCGCGCAGGTGCTGGACGTCACGCTGCCGACACCGTTCCCGCGCATGACTTATGCCGAAGCGATGCGTCGCTACGGCGTCGACAAGCCGGATTTGCGCATCCCGCTGGAACTGGTCGATGTCGCCGATCTCATGCAGGACGTGGAATTCAAGGTGTTCGCCGCGCCGGCGAAAGATCCGAAGGGTCGCGTTACTGCGCTGCGGCTGCCGCAAGGCGGCAATCTGTCGCGCAAGGAAATCGACGACTACACGCAATACGTCGGCAAGTACGGCGCCAAGGGCCTCGCCTATATCAAGGTGAACGAACTGGCCAAAGGCCGCGACGGTCTGCAATCGCCGATCCTGAAATTCCTGCCGGACGCGACGGTGACGGGCATTCTGCAACGCACCGCTGCGGCCGACGGCGATCTGATTTTCTTCGGTGCGGATTCCGCCAAAGTGGTCAGCGAATCGCTGGGCGCGCTGCGCATCAAGCTCGGCCACGATTTGAATCTGCTGACCAGCGCGTGGCAGCCGCTGTGGGTGGTCGACTTCCCGATGTTCGAATGGGACGACAAGGAAAACCGCTGGGCGGCGTTGCATCACCCGTTCACCGCGCCGAACATCGATGACGCGCAGGCCTTGCGCGACAACACCGGCGAAGCGCTGTCGCGTGCCTACGATATGGTGCTCAACGGCACCGAACTCGGCGGCGGTTCGGTGCGTATCCATCGCGAGGATATGCAGGCCGCGGTGTTCGAACTGCTCGGTATCGGTCACGACGAGGCGCGCGAGAAGTTCGGCTTCCTGCTCGACGCGCTCAAATATGGCTGCCCGCCGCACGGCGGCCTCGCCTTCGGTCTCGACCGCTTGGTGATGCTGATGGTCGGCGCGAATTCCATCCGCGACGTGATGGCCTTCCCCAAGACCCAGACCGCCGCGTGCATGCTGACCAACGCCCCGTCGCCGGCCGGCGAGAAACAATTGCGCGAATTGGGTATCCGGTTGCGGGCGAAAGCGGCGGAGTAAGCGCATTACGCGTGTAGGAGCGGGCAAGCCCGCTCCTACAGCGACGGCGGTCATCATGCCGAATACTTTCAAACGCCCCGAATCCGTCCTGGTGTTGGTGTATACCGCCGCCGGCGAGGTGCTCATGCTGCGCCGCCGGCAACCGGACGATTTCTGGCAGTCGGTGACCGGCAGTCTGGAGTGGGACGAAACCCCTGAGCAGGCAGCGCGGCGCGAGTTGTTCGAGGAGACCGGTGTGACGGCGGATGCCGGTCTGATCGATTGCCACACCACCCACCACTTTCCCATCCTGCCGGCGTGGCGTGCGCGTTATGCGCCGGACGTGACCGAAAATGTCGAACACGTCTTTCGCATCGCCTTCGCCGCGCGACCCGCGATCCGTCTCGATCTCGCCGAACATCTGGAATATCGCTGGCTCGACCGCGCCGCCGCGGCCGATTTGGCAACGTCGCACACCAACCGCGACGCGATCCGCGCCTACGTTTCATAACAACCTTAAGAATGCCGCGTGCCAGCCGATGTCAGGGGCACCTCGGAAGCGGGGCCGGGGTGCGCAAGACACCCTCATACACATTCACATGAACTATTCGGAGATCCCTCGATGATTCGCATCCCCGGACGGCTGACCGCTTTGTGCGCCGCCATTCTGCCCCTGTTACCCCTGAGCGCCCACGCCACCAACGGCATGAACATGGAAGGTTACGGCCCGATCGCCGCGGCGATGGGCGGTGCCTCGATGGCTTACGACAACGGCTCCGCCGCGATGATGAACAACCCGGCCACCATCGGCATGATGGACGACGGCGATCGGTTGGATGCGTTCTTCGGGTTCCTCGGTCCGGATGTCGAGTCTGAGGCCGGTGGTATGACCGCCGAGTCCGACGGCAATGCCTATTACATGCCGGCGGCGGGCTTCCTGCACAAGCGCGAGGGCCTGACCTACGGCATCGGTATGTACGGCCAGGGCGGCATGGGTACGGAATACGGCAGCTCCAGCTTCATGAGCATGGGCGCGGGTCTGGAGAATCGTACCGAGTTGAGCGTCGGCCGCGTGATCGCACCGTTGAGTTTCAACGTCAACGACAAACTGGTGGTCGGCGGCAGTCTGGATTTCGTCTGGGCGGGTTTGGATTTGCGCATGGCGATGTCCGAGGCGCAGTTCGCCGATATGGCCAATCCGGCGGCGCAGACCATCGGTACCGCTTCTGGTTCGTTGGTCAACGCATTCGGCGCGATGTACGAGCCCTTCGGCGGCGCCGGCATCAGTCGGCTCGACTTCGCCTACTTCGATTACAGCAACGGCAGCCGTTTCTCCGGCAAGGCGCGCGGCTATGGCGCGGCCGGCAAGCTCGGTGCGGCGTATAAGGTCAATGATCGTCTGACCGTGGGCGCCTCCTATCATTCCGAGACCCGCCTCGGCGATATGGAGACCGACGACGCCGTCGTGCGCATGAGCGTGAATGCGAACTTCGGCGCGGGCTATCAGGACTACGACATTCCAGTGACCGGCAAGATCGCGGTGAAGGATTTTCAGTGGCCGTCCACCTACGGCATCGGCGCCGCGTTTCAGGCCACCGACAAGTTGATGCTGGCCGCCGACGTCAAACGCATCAACTGGGCGGATACCATGCAGGATTTCCGCATGGTGTTTACGGCCGACGCGACCCAGGCCAATCCGTATGCCGGCGGTTTCGCCGGCTTGGATCTGGATGCCGCGTTGTTTCAGCGCTGGGACGACCAGACCGTCTATCAACTCGGCGGCGCGTATCGGGTCGACAAACAGCTCACGCTGCGTGCCGGCTACAACCACGGCGACAACCCGGTGCCGAATACCTATCTGAATGCATTGTTCCCGGCGATTGTGGAAGATCATGTCACGGCGGGCTTCGGTTATGGCTTCAACGAGAAACAGTCCGTCGATTTCTCGGTGCAACATGCGCTGGAGGTGTCCAACACCAACCCGGGCAACGGCAGCACTATACCGGCAGTGACCTCGCGACACGCGCAGACCAGCTTCCAGTTCATCTATTCGCACCGGTTCTGAAGAATCGCTTTACGGGTGACGTAGGTTGGGGTGAGGCGTTGTGTGCCGAACCCCAACAAACCCCGACGGCGGCGGCATACCTGTTGGGG
>JACREG010000151.1 GCA_016218375.1 Gammaproteobacteria bacterium | reverse complement strand
TGACGCGTATCGGCGCCGATAGCCCCGCCATGGCCATGGCCGGCGGTGGTCTGGCGGTGGCGGCGCCGTTCTATCTGTTGACCTGGTGGTTGAGCGATGCGGCGTGGCCGCAGGCCGTGCCGCTGCGGGCGCTCGGCTCGATTCTCTATCTCGGCGTGGTCGGTTCGGTGATCGGCTTCGTGCTGTTCTATTACGTCTTGAAGCAGCTCGAAGCGAGCACGATCGCCCTGATTACACTAGTCACGCCGGTATTGTCTTTGATGCTCGGCGCCTGGTTGGCGGGCGAGCATGTCTCGCCGCGGGTGTGGTTCGCCAGCGCGGTGATTCTGTCGGGGCTCGCCATGCATCAATGGGCGGATCGTTGGTTTGCGCGCGCCCCGGCAGAAGCGCGGGTGCCGACGGAGTGATCCGCCGGCAGGCGCGGCGGCGGCTTAAGGCGAATTACGCCCCGTTTCTTCTGGCAGGCTGGGCGCGCGCAGATGCACGGGTTCGACGCGGCGGCGCATGCGGATGTTGAGCGATTCCACGAAGATCGAGAAGGCCATGGCGAAATAGATGTAGCCCTTCGGGATGTGGAAATCCAGGCCGTCGGCGATCAGTGCCATACCCACGATCAACAGGAAGCTCAAGGCGAGCACTTTCAGTGTCGGATGGGTGTCGACGAAGCGGCTGACCATGCCGGCGAAGCCCATCATGAAGAACACCGCGATGACGATGGCCAACGCCATGACTTCAAGATGCTGCGCCATGCCCACGGCGGTGATGACCGAGTCCAGCGAAAACACGATGTCGATGATGGCGATCTGCACAATGACCATGGCGAAGGCCTGTGCCGCGGCGGCTTTGCTCGTGGGTTGTTCCGGGCCTTCCAGGCTGCTGTGCAGTTCCATGGTGCTCTTGGCCAGCAGGAAGGCGCCGCCGACGATCAGCACTAGATCGCGGATGGAGATTTCCATGGCCAGCACGGTGAACAGCGGCGCGGTCAGGCGCGTCAGCCAGACCAGGGAATACAACAGCATAATGCGGGTGATCATGGCGAAGGCCAGTCCCAGCGTGCGCGCGCGCGGTTGCTGCTGCAACGGCAGTTTGCCGGTCAGAATGGAGATGAAAATGATGTTGTCGATGCCCAGGACGATTTCGAGCAGGGTCAAGGTGACCAGGGCGATCCAGGCTTGCGGGTCGACGATCCACTCCATAACTATCTCCAGGGATACAAGTATTTTGTTCGAACCGGGACGAACCCGCGTGCGTGCGCATCCTAGGGTAGTTTCGCGGATTAGGAAAGTGCTTGCCGGGCGTCTTGCGCGCAATCCCGCGCCGCGCCTCGACTACACTTGGGAGTGGAACTCTATATGGGAGGGCCACGTCATGAGCATGGCCGAAACATTGACAAAATGCCTGCACGCCCAGGACATTCCCTACGATCTGCTGCATCACTCGCATGCATCGACCAGCATGGAGGCCGCGCAAGCGGCGCACGTTCCCGGCGATTGGGTGGCGAAGACGGTGTTGCTGGAGGACGAAGACGGCTATGTCATGGCCGTCCTGCCGGCGACGCATCGCATCGATCTCGGCGAGTTGCATCGGCAGACGCATCGGCGACTGGGGTTGGCGACGGAGGCGGAGCTGTCGAGCCTGTTCGTCGATTGCGAAGTCGGTGCGGTCCCACCGATCGGTCGGGCCTATGGGATCGACACCATTGTCGACGACAGCTTGGCCGAGCAGGCCGAGGTCTATTTCGACGCCGGCGACCACGAGCAACTGGTCCATGTCAGCGGCGAGGTGTTCGGCAGTTTGCTGGGTGCCGTCGAGTACGCCAGTTTCAGCTATCACCTCTAACGCCCTAACGGGGACGGTTAGCCGGGATCATGTCGCGCTGGCTAGGTTGATATCAATGCGCTCAACAGGCGCAAAGCCCTGTGTACGCCGCGTAAACGGGCGCCCTAGCGGCGGTTGTGGCCGTTTCACGACAGGTCTTCCACTCTGCATACAGGCAGTTGTAAAAACGCCGCTGTAGCTGTCGCCGCAGACCGACATCTGTTGCGCACAATCCTGGCTTCATCCGCCTCGTGTAATTCATATCCCACTGATATCCGGAAAGTGATCGGAATTGGCACAGCGCATGCCATTGTCGCAGGAACAGGATGTATGGGACGAACAAACGCCGCACAGGCGGGAGGTGGTCATGAGCAGCAACTATCGTAAACCGTTACCGGCATCGTTACTGGCATCGTCATTGGCAGTCGCGGTCGCGGCACTGATTGCGGCGCCGGGTCGGGCCGTCGCGGAGCAGGCGCAGCCGTCGCAATCGGGTGGCGGTCAATACCAACAGCCGATGGACGATCCATCTGGGAATGCCACGGGCGGTGCCGCACCTGCGCAGCAGATGCCGCCTTCGGCAGCCCCATCGACGTCCCCATCGACTCAGGCAGCGCCGGATACCGGCAAGCCGCTCTACAGCAAGACCCCGGAAGAACTGGGTAACTTGGATATCGTCGGTGCCAATGGCCAGGATCTGGGCAAGGTCTCACGGGTCGTTCGCGGCCGCACGGACGAGGCCATTTATGCAGTCATCTCCTGGGGCGGAATCCTGGGCTACGGGGGCCATGAAGTGGCGGTGCTGCTGGACGAATTGCAGCTTAACGGCGACAAACTGCAAATCGGCGCCACGGAAGAGGATTTGAAGGCTAAGCCGGAGTATCAGCCTGACCAATATGTCGAACTGCAACCGCCGGATCGTCCTATCAGTGAATTCTCGGCGTTCGAGAGCGGCACACCCAAGCAGGGCGGTTCCACGACCGCACCTTGACCCGAGTCGCCCGAGTCAGTCGATAGGGAATTCGATACGCCGCGGTTGAGCAGGCCTGCACCGGATCGCGACCGGGAGGTTTCGATCTCCCGGTTGCACCGGTGCAACGGGCGCTGCCGGGTACACGCCAGAGGAGCAGGGCAATGCAGTGTATTCGCTTATCACACACGAGACAGCATTGGCGGCCGGTAAGGCGCCGGACGGCGCTGCCACGCATGACGCCGAGCGATAAAGAACCGTCGAAGGTCTGCGCGCGGCGGCTGCATTTATGGCTGCCCAATATCGTCAGGCGCGCGCGATCCTGGTGGGGACGTTCCGCAGGCACGACCGCCGGCACCGGTGGCGCAGTCCAATGCAGTGTGCATGGGGCGGCACCCTATCGGCATCTGCATATGGGGTGCGGCGAACCGTTACGCAGCCGGTTGTTGTCGGGACGTAGGGTGCAATGAGCGCAGCGAATTGCTGCACTGGATGTTTTCTCCGCCAATCCTTAGTGGCGCGCAGGGCTGCCGGCGG
>JACREG010000149.1 GCA_016218375.1 Gammaproteobacteria bacterium | reverse complement strand
CAGCATCGCCTTGGCGCTCGGCCTGTCCGCCTGCGCCTGGGTCAAGCCCTCCGCGCAAGGCGCCCAGGTCAAAGTCGCCGAGCCCAGCGAGGTTGGACATTGCCGCAAGGTCGGCACGACCACCGTTTCGGTGATGGATAAAGTGGTCGGCGTTCCGCGCAGCTACCGCACCATGTCGGAAGAACTCGCCAATCTGGCGCGCAACGAGGCGCCGAATCTGCAAGGCGACACGGTCGTGCCGGTCGGCGACATCATCAACGGCCAACAGCAGTTCGAGGTCTACGATTGCCGCGTGGAAGAAGGCGGCGCGATGACCATGCCCTATTCGCAATAAAGAACGCAATGGGGAGCATGGGCCTCGGCGACGCGACACGCCATGATCGCATTGCCGGCGAACTTGCCACGGTCGGCTGGTCGGTGTGCACGGATTTTCTACCGCCCGTGCAGATCGCCGCGCTCGCGGACGAACTGCGCGCACGCTGGGTAGAGGGTGCGTTCCACCAGGCCGGCGTCGGCGGCGGCGCGCATCCACACCTGCGTCCGGAAATCCGCAGCGACCGCGTGTATTGGCTGGAGGACGCAGCCCAAACGCCGGCCCAGGCGCCATATTTCGCCGCGCTGGAGGCGCTACGACTGGCCATCAACCGGCAACTGTTCCTCGGCCTGTTCGGCTTCGAAGGCCACATGGCCGTGTATCCGCCCGGCAGCTTCTACACCCGACATCTGGATCAGTTTCACGGCGTGGCCTATCGCAAGGTGTCGGCGATTCTGTATTTGAATGATCGCTGGCAACCCAACGACGGTGGGCAGTTGCGGCTCTATCTGGACGGGAACGACGCGGGAAATTCTATCGACGTGCCACCGTGCGGCGGCACCCTCGCCTGTTTTCTAAGTGATCGCTTTTATCACGAAGTGCTCCCCGCCACGCGCGAACGATTGAGCGTGACGGGATGGTTCAGAGTGAGGGAGTAAGACGACGGCGTTGTTTACCGCTTCACGGCATCGAAGAACGAGACGATATCGGGATTGCTCTGGGAATAACCCACCAGGCTGAACGTATTCCAATCGCGGGCCATTTGCGCGTGCTGCACACGGAAGTTATAGCAACTTCCCGACCGACACATGCGCAATGTGCCGGTGACGGCGCAGGCCGAGGACACACTCAGCGAACCGCTGGGGATGCTCACGGTGCTTAGACCCGTATAGTCCCGGACATAGCACGCCGATCCGGTCGCTGGAATCGCCCCGCTGGAACTGACCACGATTTTGCAGCGGACGGTTTCGTCCATGTGGCCCAACTGGGTATCGCCGGAAACGCCAACGGCGTACCAAGTACCGCGCAGGTTGGCCATACTGCATGCCGCGCTCGCGAATCCCGGCAACGCGACGAGCAGCGCGCCCAGGCCTGCCAGCACCCAACGTCTGCGGCTGTTCTTGGTCATCATAACTGCACCCTCGGTAACCATTACTGCTTCACCAGTTTGTAGAAAAACACCACGTCTGTATCGCCAGTTAGATAACCGACCATGGAGAAGGTGTTCTTGTCCCGTGCCATCTGCGCATATTGGATTCTGATCGTGTTGCAGTACCCAGAATCGCAGACGTTGATACTACCGATCACGGCACAGTCCGACGACACATTGATCGTGCCGCCGGTAACTTGGTAATTAAACTGCCCACGCGCGTCGCGATATATGCAACTGGAACTGCTGGCGACGACCCTGTTGTTGGAGTTGACCACCAGCTTGCACCGATCAATCTCGCCCATCTCGCCGAAATAGGAATCGCCGGACACACCCATCGAATACCAAGTACCGACCATGTTGGCTTGCGTACAAGCCGCGTCCGCGGCACTGCTCAACGCCGCACCGAATACCGCTAGCAGACAGCCCAGGACCAGCGACTTGCGCGAGTTACGGATATTCATGACCGGGTTCTCTTGCATATATCCAACACCTAGCGAAACACGCTCACTTCGGACTTTCCAAAATCTGTTGCTCACAATCCCCACCATCCTGCTCACAGGCATCGTTCTGGCAGGCCGTATCGCAGAACCCATCGCCGACATCCGCGCGTTTGCAGCCCGGCGCGCACATCTGCGCCAACTCCTGAGCCAGTTCCTCGGGCTTCAGGGTGGCGCAATCGCCGCCGTCGTGATCACACGCCGGGTAATAACAGGCGATGTCGCAGATACCGTTACCGACCGCTTCCGTGAGGCACCCCGGCGAACATTCCGGCGGGGTCTCCTCCATAGCGGCTTCGCCCGGCAAACCCTCTGTGAATCCGCGCACATTTTGCGACTGTTCCGCCGATTTTTCCGGGCGCACCCGTCCGCCCCCACCTCCGATAGGCGCCGCTTCGACCGTCAGAGCCAGCGGGCCGGTGCCCACCACCGCATCGACGCCGGTCACGGCGGTCTCGTTCGGGCGCGTTTCGAACAGGGTCTGGGTCTGCACGGCGCTTTCGCACTGGCCCGTGCCACGGCCCAGCACCCAGCGGGAACGCACCGCGACCGGCTGCGTCTTGGCCTCCTTGGGAATATAGGCCAGCGCGTCCGTGGCCGGGGTGCGGTAGACCAGGCCACGGGTGGGCAACAGCGCGCCGACTGCACTGCCGGCCGGGTCGCTCGGCACCAGGTATTCGCGCCCTTTACAGCCGTCCTGGTCGTAATAGGCCACCGCGAACGTGGCCGTCTCGCCGCCGGAGAGTACCGGCATCACATAGCCGGTCGGCAAGATCAGCAGGGTCGCGCTCAGTATCTCGCCGTTTTGGGCATACGCGGAGACGAGGCCGCCGTAGAGACCGACCGGTTCCTGCGCGGCGTTGCGCAACACCGGCCATTGCACGCCCGGACCGGCATCGCTCGCGCCCCGGCCGATGGCCGCGAGCAAACCGGTGCCGAGTGCTTGCGACGTATAGGCAACGGCGATGGCACATCCCAATACACCCAACACACCCGCACGAAGATTGCTCCGATTCATCCTGTCTTCTCCTGGTCTGCTCCACACATGGGCCACGCATGACCCACAAATAGGAAGGGCGGCCCATGGCCGCCCTTCCTACACTACACCGATCGCACGCGATCAGTTGATTTTGGGGTCCAGCTCGCCCTTGTCGTAGCGCTTCTGCATTTCTTCCAGGCTGTAGACCTTGCCGATCTTGCTGGCCATGCCTGCGGCGCCGAAAGACTGATAGCGATCCTTGCAGATGCCGGTCATGGCCTTGGTGGCTTCCTTCAGGAACTTGCGCGGATCGAAGTTCTTGCGGTCCTCGGCCAGGAACTTGCGGATGGCACCAGTGGAGGCCATGCGCAGGTCGGTGTCGATGTTGACCTTGCGCACGCCGCTCTTGATGCCTTCGGCGATTTCGGAGACCGGCACGCCGTAGGTCTGGCCCATGTCGCCGCCGAAGCTGTTGATGATGGCTAGCCAGTCTTCCGGCACCGAAGAGGAACCGTGCATGACCAAGTGCACGTTGGGGATGCGCGCGTGGATTTCCTTCACGCGGTCGATGCGCAGCACCTTGCCGGTGGGCTTCTGCGTGAACTTGTAGGCGCCGTGCGAGGTGCCGATGGCGATGGCCAGGGCATCGACCTTGGTCTTGGCGACGAAATCGGCGGCCTCGTTGGGATCGGTCAGCAACTGGCTGTGATCCAATTTACCTTCGGCGCCGTGACCGTCTTCCTCGCCGGCCATGCCGGTTTCCAGGGAGCCGAGGCAACCCAGCTCGCCTTCCACGGACACGCCGCAGGCGTGCGCCAGGGCGGCAACGCGGGCGGTGACTTCGACGTTGTAGTCGTAGCTGGCGGGGGTCTTGGCATCTTCTTTCAGCGAACCGTCCATCATCACCGAGCTGAAGCCGGACTGGATGGAACGGAAGCAGATGCTTGGGCTCGCGCCGTGATCCTGATGCATACAGATCGGAATCTGCGGATACATTTCGATGGCGCCCAGAATCAAGTGACGCAAGAACGGCTCGCCCGCGTAGGAACGCGCACCGGCGGAACCTTGCAGGATCACCGGGCTGTCCACGGCAGCGGCGGCTTCCATAATCGCCTTCACCTGTTCCATATTGTTGACGTTGAACGCCGGCAGGCCGTAGCCATTCTCGGCAGCGTGATCCAGAAGTTGACGCAGGGATATCAGGGCCATGGTGCTCTCCTCGGGAGATGGATTTTCTGTCTAAGTCATTCGGGTCCGGTGTCGGTGGTGGCCTATTCTAGGTCCATCGCCGCCCCGGATTCAGCGTTACAAATTCTCTGGGTTTAACCTTCGGGCGCGTAGCGGTCATGCTCGCCGACACGCAGGATTTTCATCGCGTTAGTACCGCCCAGCACACCGGCCAGATCGCCTTTGGTGATAATGACCAAGTCGCCGTCGCGCACCGCGCCGCGCCGCATCAACTCGTCGATAGCCTCGCGGTTCACCTCGGCGTGATCGGTGGTGGTCACATCGAAACTGACCGGATACACGCCGCGATAGAGCGTGACCTTGCGGCGCGTCTCGGCGTGCGGGGTGAGGGCGTAGATGGCGATGCCGGAGCTGATGCGCGACATCCACAGCGGCGTGT
>JACREG010000148.1 GCA_016218375.1 Gammaproteobacteria bacterium | reverse complement strand
TTCTGCCACCGAGCGGCGCTAGTCGGCTTCAGGGATCGACCCGCCGGCAGCCGGAGAGAGTGGGCTTACACCTGAATACTTCCGCGTATTCGTGACGCTCCGCGCTCCGACGGTGGCGTTAATCGCGAAGCCGACTAGCGCAGCTCGGAGGCGGAGCGATTAACGCCATTGGCGGAGCATGCCGGCCAGCACCGGATGTGTTCCACAAAACATTCGGATGCGCACTGCCCCGGATTTCGCTGCGCTTCATCCGGGCTACGTCCGCCTCTGCCGTTCCCAGATCGCCAGCAGCGTCACGCCGAACAGCGCATTGATCAGGTACAGCACCGAGGCCGCGCCATGCAGACGGCCGAAGCGTGCCGCGGCCTCCGAACCCTCCGCGAACCCCGCCCCGCGCAACGCAGCGATTTCCGGCGCGAAACCGAATTCGTTGATGAGGATCGAGAGCAACATCAGCACCAAAAGTATGGCAGGCGCGGTCGCTCGCGCGACGGACAACCGATTGCGCAACAGCAGAAAGCCGCCGATGCATAACCCGGCGAAATTCAGATAGCGAAACAGGATGCCGGCGATGGTGCCCGCGGTGTGCCGATCCAACTCGGCGAACAGTACCGGCGCGACCACGAGCCCGACCGTCCACAGCGCGCCGATCCACAGCGCCAACAGGATGCGCTCCGAGGCACTCCAGAGACACGCGCGGGGTATCATGCTCGACGAATCGATGCGGGTTATTCGTAACGCACTTCGACGACTTCGAAGTTCTTCGCCCCACCCGGCGCCTGCACGGTGGCGACGTCGCCTTCCTGCTTGCCGATCAACGCGCGGGCGATGGGCGAATTCACCGAGATGAGGCCGGACTTGATGTCGGCCTCGTCCTCGCCGACGATCTGGTAGGTCACCTCATTGCCGCTGTCTTCGTCGGCGATGACCACCGTCGCGCCGAAGATCACCTTGCCGTTGGCCGGCATCTTGGTCACGTCGATGACATGCGCATGACTGAGCTTGCCTTCGATCTCCTTGATGCGCCCTTCCGCGAAGCTCTGCTGTTCGCGGGCGGCGTGATATTCGGCGTTCTCCTTCAGATCGCCGTGCGCACGCGCGTCGGCAATCGCCTGGATGATGCGCGGGCGATCGACAGTCTTCAATTGTTGCAATTCCGCGCGCAGTTTTTCCGCGCCACGCACGGTGAGGGGTACTTTGCTCATGTGGGCAATTCCTCGTGCAGTTTCTGCAAGCGATTGACCTTGACGTTATCGCGGCTATCCAAAGCCATGCAGGTCGCCTTGCCGTGCGCCAGCGTGGTGCTGTAGTTCACCTTGTGCTGCAAGGCACTGCGCCGGATGGTGAAGGAGTCGGCGATGGCCTGCTTGCCTTCCGTGGTATTCACAATATAGCGGATCTGATCGTTCTTAATCATGTCCACGATATGCGGCCGGCCCTCGGTGACTTTGTTGACGACCTCGACCGGAATGCCTTCGGCGGCAATCGCCGTGGCGGTGCCGCGGGTGGCGACGACCTCGAAGCCGCGGCTGACGAAATCGCGCGCCAGCGCCACCGCGCCGCGCCGGTCGGCCTCGCGCACGCTGATGAATATCTTGCCGCTGACCGGCAGCGCCGCGCCGGCGCCGAGCTGGGCACGCCCGAAGGCCGCGCCGAAGGTCGTGCCCACGCCCATCACCTCGCCGGTGGATTTCATCTCCGGCCCGAGCAGCGGATCGACGCCGGGGAACTTGATGAACGGGAATACCGCCTCTTTCACCGAGAAATACGGCGGAATGCGTTCGCGGGTTTCATTCTGCGCGACCAGTGTCGTGCCGACCATGCAGCGCGCGGCGATCTTGGCCAACGCCTGGCCAGTGGCCTTGGATACAAAGGGCACGGTACGCGAGGCGCGCGGGTTCACTTCCAACACATAGATGTCGTCGCCCTTGATGGCGAACTGGGTGTTCATCAAGCCGATCACTTTCAGTTCTTTCGCCATCGCGCGTATCTGCTCGCGCAAGCGATCCTGACTGGCCGCACTCAACGTGTACGGCGGCAGCGAACACGCCGAGTCGCCGGAGTGCACACCGGCCTGCTCGATGTGTTCCATGATGCCGCCGATCAATACATCGGTGCCGTCGCAGATGGCATCGACGTCAACTTCAACGGCGTCGTCGAGGAAGCGGTCCAGCAGCACCGGCGATTCGTTGGAGACCTTCACCGCCTCGCGCATGTAGCGTTGCAGGTCTTCCTCGTTGTAGACGATCTCCATGGCGCGGCCGCCCAGCACATAGGACGGACGCACCACCAGCGGATAACCAATCTCGGCGTCCGATTTGATGGCCTGTTCCTCGGTGCGCGCGGTGCGGTTGGGCGGCTGTTTGAGATCCAGCTTGACGATCATCTGCTGGAAGCGCTCGCGGTCTTCCGCCAAGTCGATGGAATCCGGGCTGGTGCCGATGATCGGCGCGCCGTTGGCTTCCAGATCGCGCGCGAGCTTGAGCGGCGTCTGACCACCATACTGCACGATCACGCCCTTGGGCTTTTCCTTGTCGATGATTTCGAGAACGTCTTCCAAGGTCAACGGTTCGAAATACAGACGATCCGAGGTGTCGTAATCGGTCGACACGGTCTCCGGATTGCAATTGACCATGATGGTCTCGTAACCGTCTTCGCGCATCGCCAGCGCGGCGTGCACGCAGCAATAATCGAACTCGATACCTTGGCCAATACGGTTCGGCCCGCCGCCCAGCACCATGATCTTGTCGCGATGGGTCGGATCGGCCTCGCATTCCTCCTCGTAGGTGGAATACATATACGCCGTGCCGGTGGCGAACTCGGCGGCACAGGTATCGACGCGCTTGTACACCGGACGCACGTTGAGATGCCGACGCAGATCGCGCAGCTCTTTTTCCTTCACGCCCAGCAGTCGCGCCAAGCGGCGGTCGGAGAAACCCTTGCGCTTGAGCGTGCGCAGGAACGGTTCGTCCAGGCCGGCGAGTCCGCGCACCTGCACCTCGCCTTCGAGTTGAATGAGTTCCTCGATCTGCACCAGGAACCAGGGATCGATGGCCGAGATATC
>JACREG010000150.1 GCA_016218375.1 Gammaproteobacteria bacterium | reverse complement strand
GCGAAGGCGAACACGGCGGCTACAAAGAGATTATCGCGCGCATCATCGGCCAGGGCGCGTATTCGCGCTTGAAATTCGAATCCGGCGCGCACCGCGTACAACGTGTGCCCGCCACCGAATCGCAAGGCCGTATCCACACCTCGGCGGCGACCGTTGCCATCCTGCCGGAAGTCGAGGAAGTCGAATCGGTGGACATCAACCCCGCCGATCTCAAAGTCGACACCTACCGCGCCAGCGGTGCCGGCGGTCAGCACGTCAACAAGACCGACTCCGCGATCCGCATTACGCATCTGCCCACCGGCATCGTCGTCGAATGCCAGGACGAACGCTCGCAACACAAAAATCGCGCCCGCGCCATGTCGCTGCTCGCCGCACGCATGCTGTCCGCCGAACGCGACAAGCAACACGCCGAACAGGCCCAGACCCTCCGCCTGCTCGTCGGCAGCGGCGACCGCTCCGAACGCATCCGCACCTACAACTTCCCGCAAGGCCGCCTCACCGACCACCGCATCAACCTGACACTGTACAAGTTGGACAGCATCATGGAAGGGAATCTCGACGAGGTGATCGAACCGCTCATCAACGAATATCAGGCGGATCAGTTGGCGGCGTTGCAGGAGTGATGAAGACGCGACCACCAGTGGCATCGTGTCTGGAATCGAGTAGCCTGGGTTGCGCGTAGCGAAACCCAGGCTACTTGCTGACTCTAACTGGAAAACGGGTGACATGAAAAACATCAAGCCCGTAGATTGGGGCAAGACAACGCGTGCCGAACCCCAACAAGGCACCGCCATCGTTGGGGTTTGCTGCGCTCACCCCAACCTACGAATGACGCATACGACATTTTTTACAACTGAATATAGGACATAGCCATGAGTGTCTTACCCAATTGCCCGCAATGCAGCTCCGCCTACACCTATGAAGACGGCAACAATTACGTCTGTCCGGAATGCGGGCATGAATGGAGCAAGGATGCGGCGGTCGCGAGCAGCGACAGCGAGCCGGTCGTCAAGGATGCCAACGGCAATGTGCTGCAGGACGGAGATACCGTCAGCGTGATTAAAGACCTCAAGGTTAAAGGCTCGTCGCTGGTGGTAAAGGTCGGGACCAAGGTCAAGAACATCCGCCTGATCGATGGCGATCACAATATCGATTGCAAGATCGATGGCATCGGCGCGATGCAGTTGAAATCGGAGTTCGTCAAGAAGGTCTGATCCGTAGGTTAGAGCGTTCGCTATACTGCGAGCGAGCGCAGCCCTGTCGTGCTGCTGTATCTTCGAGGTCGCCATGCCCAGGCTTCGCATTTCGATTGCCGTGTTGCTCCTGCTCTCCGGCTGCGGGCCGTTGTTGATCCGCGACGGCGCGACCGGCGCGTATTCGCCGGTACAGGCCGGGACGTTCGAGTTGCACAAGGACATTACGCTTCGCGCCGATCACGCCCGCGCCTATCTCCAGCACGGCGAGATCGTGTCGGCGGTGAATGAATTCGCGCCGCATTGCCAACTGGAGATCAACACCCTCCAGGCGCAACCCCAGACGGTTCACGCGGACAGTTTTTCGGTGACGCGGATAAACACACGCAGTTATCAGGTTGTGCAGAATGCGCCGGTGGTGTTGGCCGCAGCGGAAGGATTCACGCTGACACCGCTCGACCGCTTTCGCGACCACGACGATGCCGAGAGCCGGATCATGTATGCCTTCATATTCACGCTGCATTCCGCTCGCCAGCCGGATGTGCGCGCGCTCCGCTGCGGCGGCGCGTTCGATGCGCCGGGGCTCGCGCAACGGCCGACGTTACAGGAAATTGCGGCTGCGTTGGGCGCGTATGGGACGTTGGTATTGCGGCGATAAAATGTGGGGCGCCTTACGACCTTCGGGGCGCAATGGCGAACAGCAGACTTAAACCCGCCAGTGTCCAGACGATGACGGCGCCGCTGGGCAAATCGTAGAGTGCCGAGACGGCAAGGCCGGATGCGTAGCCGGCTGCGCCAAGGGCATAACCCCAGCCGAGGTTGAAACCGCCGTGGCGGGTGCGGGTCGCGAGCGCGGGAATGATGAGGCTCGCGAACACCAGATACACACCGACCAGTTGCACCGAGGCGGTGACACTGAGCGCGAACAGCAAATAGAAGCCGAGATGGCCGAGCCGCGGGCCGCGCACGAACCAGACCGCCAGCACGGCGCTGTACAACAACAGCACCGGCCACAGATCGTCGAGACCGACCCAGAGTATTTGGCCGATGAGCAGATCCTTGAGTTGTTCGCCGCCATGTGGGTCGTAGCTGAGCAGCAAAATCGCCGCGGTCGCGGCGAGCACGAACGAAACGCCGATCAACGCTTCCTGTATCCGCGGCCAACGCCGGTCGGTCCAGGTGAGCGCGAGCGCACCCAACAGGGCCGCGCCGACGGCGGCGAGTTGCACGCCCCAACCGTTCTCCGCCCAACCCAGGTTGTGCGCGACAATCACGCCGACACCGGCGATCTGTGCGATGGCAAGGTCGATGAAGATAATGCCGCGTTTGAGCACTTGCTGGCCGAGCGGCACATGCGTGGCGACGACCAGCAGCCCGGCCAGAAAGGCCGGGCCGAGGATCGCGAGCGTGAGTCCGTCGAGGTTCATTTCAGCGCACTCAGCAGACGTGCCAGTGTGTCGTCGAACAGGCCGTACAAATCCTGCGCGCCGTCCGTGCCGCCGACGGGGAAGGGCAGTTCGACGGCGGCGATGCCGGTCTGTTTGGACAGCCAGTCCGAGGCATGCGCATCCTGATACGCGGCACGAATCACCATGCGCGCCGGTTGTTGACGCAACTGTTCCAGCACGCTGGCCAGATAGCCGCTGGACGGCGGTATCCCCGGTTTGGGTTCCAGTGTGGCGACCTCGGTGAAACCCAGCCAGTCTTGCAGATAGATCCAACCCTTGTGCTGCACGACGATGGGCATGCCGCGCAACGGCGCCGCTTGTTGTTCCCAGCGCGCGATGGCCTGCTGCCAGCGCGTCGCGAAGGCTTGATAACGCGCCGCATAGAACGTTGCCTGAGCGGCATCGACCTCGGCGAGACGCGTCGCCAATGCCTGCGCCACCTTGGCGATATTGCGCGGGTCGGTCTGAATGTGCGGATTGCCGTAGGGATGCACGTCGCCTTCGGAGCGATCCAAGCGCGTCGGCACTTCCAGCGCGCGCACCGATTCGGCGGCGGCGAAGTTTCCGGGTTTGCCCGGCTGAACTTTGTCGTTACCGCCTTGCCGCAACAACAACGGCAGCCAACCGATTTCCAGTTCCGCGCCGGTGCACACCACCAGATCGGCCTTGCGCACTTGCGCGAGCAGGCTCGGACGCGCCTGCACTTGATGCGGGTCTTGCAAGGCCGTGGTGGCGTTGTAGACCGAGACCTTGTCGCCGCCGAGTTCCTGTGCCAGCGCACCCCATTCGGGTTCGCAGGCGAAGACATGCAACGCGGCCAGCGCCGGTCGCTGCGCCGACAACAATAGGCAGGTGATGAATATGAACCGCACTCTCGTTTGAATTTTCATGGCGTATCTCCGAAATCAGTAGGCGTGCGCGCCGTGGGCGCCGACACTCGTGATGTATTGCAGGAACCACTGGTCGTCGCTCGCGAGTTGCGCGTCGTCGCGGTTGTATTGCAGTCGCAGACGACTGAACTCGCTGTTGGAATAATCCAGCATCAGGCTGTTGCGCCGCGGGGTATGCCCCAGGGTATCCAACACCGTGCCGGCGAAGGCCGCGCCCGGACCGTCCGCATGCAAGCGGTCATAGCGCAATCCGACGCGCCAGCGCGGCATGAATTGGTAAATCGTTTGTGCGTACCAGCCGTCCTGGTCGGCGTTGTAGTCGAGGCCGTTGAACAAACCGTCTTCGCTGCGTTGCAAATATTCCGTCTGTAATTTGAAGTTGGTGATTTTGGTGTTGCCGTGCGGCGCCCATTTCCAGACGAAGTCGGCGATGTTCACATGACTGTCGCCGTCGAAGCTATCCGGCGCGGCACCGGTCTCGCGCCCAGCCGCTTGCGCGCGCAGTTGCGACAGACCGAAACGCCAACTGTGACTGTCGCCGACATCGCCGCCGACATGCACGAAGGCCGTGGCGGTGCCGCGACCGTCGTTGGCCGCGCCGCCGGCCGGGAAGGCCTCGCCACGCAGCCACTCGGCACCGAATTCCACGAACACATCGGTCGGCGCCAACCAACGCAGTTGCACACCGTCGTCGCCGTATTGGTTGCCGAGCAGGGCACGATAGGCCAACGACGTGTCGACGAAATCCCAGACGTGCGCGTGTTGCTCGTTGAGATAACCGATGCCCGAGAAAAAGCGTCCGGCCTTGAGAGTGAATCCCTGCGGCAGCGCGGTGGTCTGCACATAGGCCTCTTCGACATCGACACCGCCTTCCGGCGCCAAAGCCGCCGTCAGGTTGCCATAGAACAGGTCATCGACATTGGCGCTGATATCGAGCTCCGATTCGCCCAGCGAAAAGCCGCGTTCGCCCAGACCGGTCTCGTCGCCCAATGCGAAACCCGGGATCGCATAGTCGGCGGGATCGCGCGAGAACTGTCCGTAGGTGCCGGTCAGAATGGCGCTGACCGCCGGATTAAAGGCATTCGCCGACGCCGCCGGCGGCGCTGCAACGACGGGCGCGGATGCCGCGACCTGCGCGGCGGCGGCGTCCTGTTTGGCGGTATGCGCTTCGGCCTCGGCTTGCGTCAGCCGCGCCTCCAGGGTGCGAATGCGCTGCTCGTAGTCGGCCTGCAAGGCCTGGATTTGCGCGCGGATCGCCGCCAATTCATCCGCAGTTGCAGGGGGTGTGGGTGTCGCCGACGACACTGCCGGTAGCAGCGCGAGCGCGATGCTCGCGGCAAGAATGCTGGTTTTCATGGATACCTCTCATAGATCGTCATTTACGCAGAGGGTTGAATCTGCATAGACGGTTGTGCGCGCGGCCGTCGGCCGGAACGTTCACCGAGTTGATCAGATCAGAGAGGTTGTGGGTGGTGCGCGCGCGGAGAAATACGCGAAGGCGGAAAATTCGACCGCGATAAGAGTGTAGTCGAGCGGTCGTTCAATCTGTGCGTGAAGGCTGAGCGCGGGCAACGCGGCGAGTGGTGCATGACCGAAATGGTCGGCGGCCAGACACTGCGCGCAATGGATATCGTCGTTGGCAAGTTCGTGCGTGGTCTGATGCGCGAAGAGTCCCGCATACGCGAGCAACAAAACCGCCGCGACCGACAGAATGGCGCGCCGATAAAGGCTGATGCGGAACAGGCTGGTCATTATTCGTTGCCGGAATTTGTCTGGAATTTGCCCGGAATTTGCTTAGGTGCCGGTCGACCGTCGACGGGCTCGACGCGCTACACTATAGCAGCCTTAGACCGTGTTCAAGGGATATCCGTCTCGCATGCAATCACCGACCCTCCGCGCTGTGCTGCACTCCGCGACTGCCCGTCTCGCGGCACAGCACGACAGCGCACGACTCGATGCGGAACTGCTGCTGGCGGCGGCGCTGGGGCAATCGCGCAGTTATCTCATCGCCTGGCCGGAACGTGTGCTCACGGATGCACAGGCGCAAGGCTTCGCAGCATTGCTCGCGCGCCGCGAAGCGGGCGAGCCCATCGCGCACATCCTCGGCCGGCGCGAGTTCTGGTCGTTGGATATTGAAGTCACGCCGGCCACGCTGATCCCGCGTCCGGAAACGGAACTGCTGGTGGAGCTAGCGCTCGCACGCATTCCGGTGGATACGGCCTGGGACATTGTCGATCTGGGCACGGGCAGCGGCGCGATTGCGCTCGCGGTCGCGCAGGAACGGCCTCGCAGCCGAGTGCTTGCGACCGATGTATCCATGGAGGCGCTGACCGTGGCGCAAGAGAACGCACGGCGGTTGAACATAGGCAACGTCGATTTTCGGTTGAGTGCTTGGTATGCCGGTCTCGATGATGCGCGACGCTTCGATGTCATCCTGAGCAACCCGCCGTATGTCCGCACGGACGATCCGCATCTGCACCAGGGCGATGTGCGCTTCGATCCCATCGAGGCATTGGTCTCCGGGGCGGACGGGTTGAACGATCTACGCATCATTGTCGCCGGCGCGCCGACGCAGTTACGTCCGGGGGGTTGGCTGCTCGTCGAGCATGGCTACGATCAAGGCGAAGACGTGCGGCGCTTGTTCGCCGAGGCAGGCTTTGTAGATATCCAAAGTGTGGCCGATCTGGCGGGACATCCGCGGGTTACGCTGGGACGGGCCGTTGCCGCGCAGACGCCGTAACAGTCTGATCCTAAGGAAGTTCGGATTTTTATCCGCATCCGTATTGAAACAATAACCCTACGAGGGCTTGATAAAAGCCTGAAACTGTCTAGCATCAGAAGCATGCCTATGCAGATACCAGACGCCATCAAGCACCGCGAGATTGGGTTCCGGGGTCCGCATCACGACCCCAATCAGGCCCAAACGGCCACCCTCGTCCTCAGCGGGATCGAAGGCATTATCCACGTCCGTCCGGTACACGCCGAACTGATCCAGGTTACTTACGACATCAGCTATATCACCCTAGAGGTGATCGATACGCTGCTTGCCGAACTCGGCTTCCATCTGGATAACAATCTATTGATGAAATTGCGTCGCGCGCTGTATTACTACAGCGAAGAAACTCTCCAGGACGCGCTAGGCTGCAAACGCGGACGCGGCAATTGCACGCAGGCGGTGTTCATCAATCGCTATCGCCAGATCGAACACGGTTGTCGCGATGTGCGTCCGGATCATTGGCGGCAGTACCTCTAAGCACGCCGGTTCAGCGTAAGCTCCCAGAGTATCCCCATCGTGCATTTCTGGAGGGGCGGATTTCGCCTGCGAGCCCGTGTGTACGCGCGTCATTCGCGGCAGCTCCTACAGATTGGGCATACGCTTCAGGACAGGTATTTCTGCGTGGCCTGCTGTTGCAGCAATCTATCCATGGAAAAGGAAACCGGTCCGGTATCCCGGCCGCCACGCTGCTTGAGTAAAGAAACATCCACGCCGGTGGGACGCCGCGCAATCTGCAAACGCAGGCCGATGGGTGAAGATTGGCCGGCAAACTGTTCGGGGCGGAACAAGACACCCCACGCATCGCCCTCCGCCGCCGCCAACTGAAGCCGCCGCAAGGCCGGCCCATCACCGGCCATCGGCCACGCCAAAACAGCCCCGCAGGTTCCCGAACGCAGACTGCGCTCCACGGTGGCCAGTCCGTCGCCGCCGACACGCGGATGAATCAACAAAACGCGCGACAGATCCACGCCGGCGGCGGCCAAGGCCGGCGCATAAGGAACATAAGGCGGCGCGACCCAGGCGATCCAGCGGCGTTGCTGGCTGATCTTCGCCAGCGCCGGCAATAACAACTGCAAGGCACCGACACCCTCTTGCGGCACCAGCAGCTCGGTCACGGCACCCCGTGGCCAACCGCCGTTCGGCAGCAACGCATCCAACTCGGGAAACCCGGTCGATAAACCGGTCGGTGGCGCAATCGACGCGGTATCGCGCCAGGGGGTTGGGTCATTCAGCAGCAGATCGAGATTCATAGCGACTGTCCTGTTCTGAGTATGCCTACGCCCAAGCCTTCGATGACCAGGGATTGGCTGCGCAAATCGACTTCAATGGGCTTGAACTCCGGATTCTCCGGCAAGAGCTGCACTTGGTTGCCGCGACGCTGGAAGCGCTTCACAGTGACTTCGTCGTCCAACCGGGCGACGACGACTTGGCCGTTGCGCGCCTCGGGGGTGCGGTGGACGGCCAACAGATCGCCGTCGAGAATGCCGGCATCGCGCATGCTCATGCCGCGCACGCGCAGGAGATAATCCGCGCGCGGCTGGAAGACCTGCGGATCGACCTCGTAGTGGGCGTCGATATGCTGCTCGGCGAGGATGGGATAACCGGCCGAGACCCGCCCCACCACCGGCAAGCCGGCCTCTTCCAGCAGCCGGATGCCGCGCGAGGAACCCGGCAGCAGTTCGATCGCGCCTTTGCGGGCGAGCGCCTTGAGGTGTTCTTCCGCGGCATTGGCCGAGCGGAAACCGAAGGCCTCGGCGATTTCCGCGCGGGTCGGCGGCGAACCGCGTTCGGCAATGGAGGCGCGGATCAGTTCGAGAATCTCGGTTTGGCGCGGGGTCAGATCGGACATGCTCGCAGTACCTGGGTATCTGTACAGTACCTGTGAGTATATACAGGCCGACGATGAAAACAAGTCCCTCGCCTCGCTTGCCCGTCGCCCAACGAAAAACGGCGGCCCGAGGGTCGCCGTTTTGGGTATCACAGGGAATCACACCGCCGAGGGCAGATGAATATGGTGCTGGCGACAGGAATCGAACCCGTGACCCTCTGATTACAAATCAGACGCTCTACCAACTGAGCTACGCCAGCAATAGTGAGGCGCGATTCTACCCTAGGCCGGAAGTCATTCACAGGTGAGCGGTTGCCGTCGGATGCCCGTCCACCTAGTCAACAATGCATCCCATTGCGCAGCGTTCAGCGGCGCATCAGTCGATTCTTCCAGATCCACCCAATACACCTCGTGACTCAGGAATCGCGGTTCCAAACGCGGTGCGTAACCCAGGGCCGTGATCGTCTGAGATCGCATCTCGGCACTGCGTTTGTCGGTGAAAACGCCAAGCGAAATAAAATTCTGCCGGCCCAGGAAATAGTCTTTCACACCCTTCTCTTCGAAGTCGCGCACAATGCGCTGCGCCTGGGTCCGCGACATGGACGGCAGGTAAACCCAGTATCCGGACGGCTGTTCGATGTGTGCGGTGCGTACAGTCGTTATCAGTTCCGCACCGGACACGTTGGCAATGAACTCATCCGCGCTCGGGCGCTCGGGGAACGGGCCAATAGACTGACAGATGCGGGTCGGCGTCTCTGCTGTCGCTTGCATCGCCGGCAAAGGGACTGGTGCAATGTCAGCGATGTCGGCTTGCGCTGGAGACGGTGCAAGGTCTGATGATGCGGTGTCGGTAGTGCCGGTAGCAGGTGTCAGTGGTGCCGCTTCCGTTTGTTCAGGCGGCTCTGCGCGAGACTCGACCGGCGGCATCATCGCTGGCTCCACCTTGGAGCGTTCGCGCAACAACACCAACGGTTCGATAGACGTCGGCAGTTGCGTCGTGGGCATGCGCAGCTCGTGATGCACGTTCCGCTGCTGATACAGCCATCCCAATATTCCAAGATTGGCCAGCACGAGCGCGTAGACAACAAACTTCATGGAAGACTCCGCTCAGGGCACGTTGGCCGCGGCGGCCCCCGGACTGCGGTCTTGCTGTGTCGCTTCGACACTGCGCTCGCGCGCAACCCGCGCGAGGCCCCGCAACACCAGATCGGCCTCGTAGTGGACGCGCGTTGCCAGCAGCGGTTGCAAACGCGCTGCATCGCCACCGGTGAGCACACACCGCAGCCCATTGCCCAGTTCGGTGCGCAAGTCGTCCAGAACCCGATCGATGACGGCAATTTCGGCATACAAAGTTCCACCGACCACGGCGCTCCCCGTATCGGCGCCCAGCAGGCGCACCTGCTCATGCGATGCCGATTGCATCTGTTCGCGGATCGCCTCGGCACGACCGGCAAGGGCCTCGCGCATCAATTGCAGACCGGGAATAATCAAGCCGCCCAGATGGCGGTTGTCCTGCGCCAGGGCATCGATGGTTAACGCGGTTCCGCAATCGACTATGCACAAAGGCCCCTGAAACAATTCGCGCGCCGCCAACAGGGCCAACCAGCGGTCTACCCCCAAACGATTCGGCTCGGCATAGGCATTGCGGATTCCGCATTGTTCCGCGCAAGCGACGACATACTCGGGCGCCAGCTTCCAATGCCGTTTCACCCAGGAGTTGAGCGCGCGCCGCAACGGTTCGCCGGCCACATTGGCGACCAGCACCGCTTCGGGTGCGTCGAGTTCGCCCCAGGCGGCGCTGGCGAGTTCCTTGATGGCGTCGCCGCTCTGCTCCAGAACGCCGCCGTGTTCGAAATGGCCATTCCGCAGAACGGCCCACTTGAGGCGGCTATTGCCCGCATCCAGCAATAAGATCATGAGGTCATCCGTAAACTGATTTCACCGGAGGCGTAGCGGCGCAGGTCGTTGCCGACGCGTATGAGCAATGCGCCGTCGTCATCGATACCGTGGGCATGACCATCGACGGTTTCCGTGGCCAGGTGCAATTGCACGGCTTTGCCCGCGGTCACATCCAGTGCGCGCCACGCGTCCAGAAACGCTTTCAACCCCTGCGATTCGAATGCCTGCATCGCGGCCACCAGTCGGTTCAATACGGCAGCCGCCAACGCATTGCGCGAAGGCTGCTCGCGCGATATGCGGTAGAGATCGACCCACGGCTGGCCGATCTCTCCGGCGGCATCGTCCGGCATGCGTATATTGAGCCCCATGCCGATGATGGCATGACTCGGGCCGGACGATTCGCCGGCAATCTCGACCAATATGCCGCCCAATTTGCGCCCACGCCAGAGCAGATCATTCGGCCATTTGAGTCCGAAGTCCGCATCGACACAGTCGCGCAACGCCTGCACCAGCGCCACGCCCACTGCCAGACTTAATCCGGCCAACGATGCGGGCCCCGCCGCGAAGCGCCACAACAACGATAAATATAAATTGCAGCCGAACGGCGATACCCATACTCGCCCCTGACGACCGCGTCCGGCGCGCTGCCATTCCGCTAGGCAGACAGCACCCGAGGCAACGCCTTGCGCGGCGCGCGTTTTGAGGTAGGTATTGGTGGAGTCGATTTCGTGGAATACATCTAACAATGGCAAACACTCACGCACGCTTGGCGCGAGCAGACCGCGGATCTGTTCCGTTTGCAGAAATTCGATGGGCTGCGCGAGACAATAACCCCGTCCACGGACCGCATGGATGTTGAGCCCCAACGATTCCAGGCCGCGTAATTGTTTCCAAATCGCCGCACGGGTAACACCCAACCGGTCGCCCAATACTTCACCGGAGTGAAAATGCCCATCGGCTAGAATCTGGAGTAATGCGAACCGATCTGTCATGCCGGCAGTTTAACATAGTGACCCAAAGCGACGCTGGGCACCACGAACCCCAACGCACAGGCTGCCGCCCCATGAACTATTGCAAGGCCGGCAGGGTCTATCCGCATATAATTCCGCGGGTTATTGCGGCGACACACGGGTATATTCAATTATCGATCAGCCACGCCGATAGGTAGGAAACACCCGGCCAGTTTATCGACTGAGGTGCATATTGGCATGCGGCCAGGGAACTCGCGCAAGAGGCAAGCACACATGGCTTTTCCCCAGACCGTCACCATGTCTCACACGGCGACGACCACAACGCTCGAAAATTCTGCGCCGCTTTACCAACGTGCGCCGCGCAGAGACGAGGACGGGCGCCCCCTCAGCGACTTCATGATGATCATTCCGCAGTTGCGGACACTGCCGCCGCGATTGATTCAGAAGAAGATCGAAAGGATTCAGCGCGTCTTGGCGGATTTTAGCAACTTGGTGGTGTTCGCCGATCTGAATCTGAAAATCAACGTACTCTGGGTGATCGTTCGTCAGTCACCCGGCGCCTGTATTGAGATCCCCTCGGCGATCTCTTCCGTCATTCCCGAAGCCTTGCTGGTAGCGCATCCGCGTTTTTGTTGAAATCCCGGCGCGAGCATCCGTCACCCGGCAATAAGGGCGGATTCCATTTCCGCGAAGGTTGTCGCCACCTCGATTGGCTCGAACAAAATACCCAACTGCCGACTCAGGCGACTCGCCGAGAAGATGCCACGAATCGCCGGCATTCCCGTACGCCGGTCGCATTCGCACACCAACGCATGATGCCGTCCGGTACGACGCAATGTTTCCAAGACGTGCCCCACGGACGCGGCAAGAACTTCATCTAGGGAAATGCATTCCAATTCGGCCGTGGGCGTCATGATGTCTCGCACACGGATCTCCGCACGACGCACCTTCATTTGCCCGAGCAGTTGCAGCGGTTTCTGGCCTTGAATGTCATTCGAGGTAATCAGTCCGACGACATTGCCATCCGGGTTGATTACCAACAGCAATCGCACGCCACCCACGCGCATGCGTGTTAGCGCCCATTCAATGGAAACATGGGGCTCGACCGTCAGGGCGCCGACCTGCCGCAAATCGGTCATGGTCATAATGGCCGGGCTGTCCATGCCAACCTTGGCCGGTAATTCTTGGGTGGGCCGCACAAACCCAACTGGGCTTGAAAGATGTCGCATTTTCAAAGGCATGTAGTAGCTGTCCATGTGCATTCCTCCACGTGAGAAAGCCAAGGCACACGCTAGGGTATAGACCAGTAAATTGCATAATGCAAAAGCGCTGGTGAATCCGGCGCGGAAGGTGAATAGCAGGCACGAAAAGAAGAAGCCCCTGAGGTTTTAGACCTCAGGGGCTTCCGGGATTAAAGCCTGGCAGTGACCTACTTTCGCATGGCGAAACACCACACTATCATCGGCGCTGAGCAGTTTCACTTCCGAGTTCGAAATGGGATCGGGTGGTTCCCGCTCGCTATGGCCGCCAGGCAAACTGTTTGAGATGTCAGAGCTCGACTTCACTCTAACCTCTCCAATTCGCGAACTGATTTAAGCAGTTGGATTTGTTGCTTACGCTCAACCACCACGATCAAACCACTTGAGTGTTATATGGTCAAGCCGCACGGGCAATTAGTACTGGTTAGCTACATGCATTACTGCACTTCCACACCCAGCCTATCAACGTTGTAGTCTTCAACGGCCCTTCAGGGACCTTAAAGGTCCAGGGAGATCTCATCTTGT
>JACREG010000147.1 GCA_016218375.1 Gammaproteobacteria bacterium | reverse complement strand
GCCGCGTATGCGAATCCTGGTAACCGATGGCAATACCCGCGCGGCGCTCGCCATAACGCGCAGCCTTGGCCGCGCCGGACACGACGTGTTGGTCGGCGCGAACACGCTGCGCAGTCTGGCAGGATCGTCCCGGCATTGCCGTGCCAGAGTCTGTTATCCGGACCCCGATCGTTATGGACCATCCTTTGTGGATTTCATCGGCGACTACATCGCGCACGAGGCGGTGGACGTCCTGCTGCCGGTGACGGACATCACCCTGCTGACCATCGGCGCCAACCGCGCCCGCATTCCCGCGCACTGCGCCATGCCCTTCCCCGATCTCGATACGGTCAAAACCGTGGCCGACAAGGCCGCGATGATGGCGCTCGCGGACCGGCTCGGCGTGGATATCCCGCGCTCGGTGACGGTCGCCGCGGCCACGGATTCCGCGGCGACCGAACACGGTCTGAGCTTTCCGCTGGTCATCAAGCCGTTCAAATCGCGCGTCGCGACCAAGACCGACTGGATTTACACCGCCGTGACTTATGCGCACGACGCCGCGGATCTGCAACAGCTTCTCGGCGGCCTCGACCCACGCATCTTCCCGGTACTGTTGCAGGAAAAGATCGTCGGTCCCGGCATGGGCGTGTGTATCTGCGCCCATCGGGGCACGGTATTGGCCGCGTTCGCACACCAGCGCCTGCGCGAGAAACCGCCGTCGGGCGGTGTCAGCGTGCTGCGCGAGAGCGTGGCCCTGGACCCGCTGGCATTCGAGTTCGCGGCGCGCATGCTCGATGAACTCAACTGGCACGGGGTCGCCATGGTCGAATTCAAACAGGATTTACGCGACGGCCGACCGAAGCTCATGGAGATCAACGGGCGTTTCTGGGGGTCGCTGCAACTGGCCATCGACGCCGGTGTCGACTTCCCGCGGATACTCGTCGACAGCCTGTCCCAGCCCGCCGCACAGCCCCTGGTCGAGTACCGAACCGGCGTGCGTACCCGCTGGCTATGGGGCGACATCGACGCGCTGATGTTGCGTCTGTTCAGAACCGCCGCGCAATTGGATCTGCCGCCGTATGCGCTATCCAAGCCGCGCTATCTGGCCGACTTCATGACCTCGTTCGTCGATCCCGCGACCCGGCTGGAGGTCGAGCGGCTGAACGATCCGAAACCCGCCGTCTACGAGATGCTCGAATGGCTGGGCAGAGTGCTCAAACCGGTGCTGCCTTCGGCTTGAGCTGTCCCAGAAACGCCGTGCAAGCGGCATCGAGCTGGCAGGCGATGTCGCGTTGCCGATCGGGCGAACGCCGGTAGGGATCTTCGATCAGGATCGGTGTCTTGCGCGAGACGGCGCCCAGCCAGAGGGTCTTGGCCAGGAACTCCGGGTAATGATGATGCATGAGACGGTAATTGTGGCCGTCCATGATGAGCACGAGATCGGCCCAGTGCAGATCGTCGCCGCGAACGAGCCGGGAGCGGTGCGCCGAAAGATCGATGCCGAAGTTCCGGGCGATGTCCACGAAGCCCGGTTCGACCGCCCTGCCCTCGCGCGTGTGGAAGCCCGCCGACCGGATCTCCAGCGGAGTTCCCGCGGCAGCCCGCAGCGCCGCCGCCACAAACGGACTTCGGTAGATGTTGCCGTAACAGATCACCAGCACGCGGCGGGCCCGATGCACCGGGCCCGCCGCCAGCAGCGCATGCGCATGACGCCTGGCGCGCAGCAGGGCCCAGGCATAGGCCAGCCACTTGGACAGCTTGCGCATCACTGCGGCGGCGATCCGAACGGCATCAGTCCAACAGCACGGGATGCGCGTGCAGATAGGCCGTGGTTGTGCGCTTCTTGCGGATATCGTCAAAGATCCATTCGGCCTGCACCTGCGACACGCCCAGCGATTGGGCGAGTGCCGCCGCAGGCACGTCGTGGTTCAGCGCCCACAGGGCCAGATCCATCTTGTCGTAGGGCAACGCGAAGTAAAATTCGTCCTGCCCTTGCGGAAGGCTGTAGGTGTCGGTGGTCGGAATGGCGGACGTTATTTCGTCGGGCAAGCCCAACGCGCGCGCCATGGCGTAGACCTGGGTCTTGTACAGATGCGCGATCGGCTTGACGTCCGCGGAGCCGTCGCCGTTCTTCACGAAGAAGCCCTGATCGTATTCGAGCCGGTTAGGCGTACCCACCACGGCATAATTCAGCCGGTCGGCATGGAAGTATTCGACAGTTTTGCGGATACGCTGTTTGTAGTTGGTCGCGGCGACGATCTGCAAGTATTCCTTCAGGGGCAGACGCTTTTCATGCATGTCGCCGGACGGCGCCTGGACCACCAGCATGAAATGATTGACGCCGCCGCCGATGCCGCCGGTGATGACGATCTTGTTCTTCCAACCGGTACCGTATTCGGGGAAGACGCTCTGAATGGCCTCGTCGCGCCATTGGTAGCAGCCGATTGCCTCCAACGTCGGTGCAATATCGTGCAATGTGTATTCGATGCCCAGATGCTGGGCCAGCGCCTTGCCGCGCGTCGTGCTGGCGGACGACGAATCGCGCTCCGGCAACAACAGGCCATAGACTTTTTTCGGCCCCAAAGCACGCACCGCCAGCGCGGCGGATACCGAACTGTCGATCCCGCCCGACATGGCGACGACCAGGCCGCGTCGGTGCAGCGTGTCGCGCAATGCCGCGCGGATGCCTTCGCCAATGCGGTCGGCTTCCTGCAAATAATCCATATCGAAAACGGATGCGTCTGGAACTTTGGTCATGATTTTTTATCCCTGCTGTAACTTGAAGCGCTGAACTTTTCCGGATGAGGTTCTGGGTATGGATTCCGCGAATTCTATGATCTTCGGAATCTTGTAACTGGCGAGATTCTGTTTGCAATGCCGCTGAATGGTCATGGCGTCGAGCTCCGCGCCGGGCCGCTTGACGACGATGAGTTTGATAACCTGACCGAGCAGCTCGTCGGGCATGCCCACGGCCACGGCCTCCGCGATGCCATCGACTTCCAGGGCGACTTCCTCGATATCCTTCGGACTGATACGGTGGGCACCGCTCTTTATCATATCGCTGGCACGGCCAACGATGAATAAATAACCGTCTTCGTCCCGGTAGGCGAGATCGCCCGTGTGCAGCCAACCGTCCCGCAACACGCCCTGCGTCATGTGCGGATCCTTCCAGTATCCTTGCATGATGTTCTCGCCTTGCGCACAGAGTTCGCCGGGCTGATGGGGCAACAGCAGGCCGCCTTGCGGATCTCTGACTTCGATTCGGACACCGGGAATGGCGACACCGATCGAGCCGAGTTTGTCGAACAGCCGTTCCGGCGGCAGATAAGACAGGCGCGCGCTGGCCTCGGTCTGGCCATACATCACGAAGAAGCGCACATCGGGCAGCGCCGAGGTGAGACGCTGGATATCGGCCGGTGCCATGGGTCCGCCGGCCTGCGTCATGTAGCGCAGGCTCGACAGATCGAACTGATGGATGTCCACGCGGTTGAGCAGGATGCTATAGGTCGACGGCACCCCGGAAAACCCGCTGGCCCGCTCTTCGGCGATGCGCTTGAACACCTGCACCGGATACAGCATGGACTTTTCCAGGACGATGCGCGCACCCGCCGCCAGATGCGTATGCAATATCGAGTTGCCGTAGGAATAGAAGAACGGCAGCACATTGACGATGCTGTCCGCCGCCGACAACGCAAGATAATCGAGAATCGAACGTATATTGCTGAACAGGTTGCGATGGCTCAGGCACACGCCTTTCGGATTTCCCGTGGTGCCCGAGGTATAGATGATGGACGCCAGGGTGTTATCCGCGATACCGCCAGGATCGACGTCATGCGCCGCGCAGGCCAGCGCTTCCGCCCAGGCATGCACGCCGGGCTGCGTTTCCGCCGCCTCTCCCACCACGATAGCAGGAAGCGTCGCATCCACTGCCGCGCGAACAGCGGCGAATTCGGGATGCTGGCGATCGGCGAACAACAGGCGGGCATCGGAATGTCTAATCCAATTCACGATGTCGCGGGCCTTGGACGCCGTATTCAGCGCGACACAGACGCCTCCGCCAAGCTGCACGGCATAATAGGCGACGACATACTCGATGGAATTTTCCAACAGCAGCGCCACCCGATCGCCCGGGCGTATGCCCAACTCCTTGACGAATCCCGCCACGGAACGGATCTGCGCCCAGAGCTCCGCATAGCGGATGCGTCTGTCGCCATCGACAATGGCGAGCGTGTCCGGCCCCTTCTCCGTGGAGCCGAGCAGGAGTTCGGGCAGGGACGCGGGCGCGCGCATACTCAAGCCGTAACGCCCTTCTTGCCCAGGAAGGCGGCGATGCGGTTAACCGAGTCCAGATTTTCCGGGACCATTTCCTCGTCCTGCACCTTGATACCGAACTCATCTTCGAGAAAGTAGATGACCTCGAGCATACCGGTCGAATCCAGGATATTTTTCTGCAGGAAGGAATCGTCGCTGCCCAGCATGGATTGATCGTTCGTGAAAAGATAATTCTCCAGGATGTATTCCCGTATTCTGTTTTCAACCGACATGACATACCTCTTGAACGTTATTGTCTTGATCTTGCAGACGACGCTCGGCGTATTGACCGATATTTGCCGAATAATCGTCAATGAATAATTTGTGCAGGGCCTGGGTCGAAAGAATTCCGATCAGGGCCATATTGTCCTTGGCGCTGCCGATCAACCCCTTGTCGAGTTTCTTCTTCAGGAGCGATACCTTCTGCGGATCGAAGTAGCCGCATCCGCGCACATACCCCGGGTCCAATAATTCGTCGACGTAACCGGCCCTGGCCGCGTTGCGGAAACTGTCGGCGTCAGGTGCCCGGTAGGGCTGCTTGTGGCGTTCGAGAATGGCCCGCGGCACCCGGTCCTGCATGGACCGTTTGAGCAGATATTTCTCTTGCAGCACCTTCATCTTGAGCCTGGGATCGAGCCGGTTGGCGAATTCGATGACGCGGTGATCGAGATACGGAAAGCGCCCTTCGATGGAATTCTTCATGAGCATCCGGTCGCCTTGCGAAGATAACAGATAACCGGACATGAGTGTCTTCGATTCGATGTACTGCGCCCTGTTGAAGGTCGCCCAGCCTCCGATTGCATCGGGCAGTGTCGCGGCCAGCGCGGCATAGGGATCTTCGCGCAGGCTGTCGTGCAGATCGCTGGAATAGAAGGCCTTGCATTTGGCGGTGGTGACCCATCGGGGCAGATGCGAAAAATAGGCAAGCTGCGGATTGTCGAGACCGATGCCGAAGAACGATTGCAGATAGCCCTGGGCCTGATCCTTGGACAGATCCAGATAGGGATAGAGGCGTTTGAGCAGCATGGGCCGGAGCCGCGAATCGGGCTTGCGCGCCCAGAACTGTCGGATCTTGGCTTCCTTGAAAATATCGTAGCCGCCGAACACTTCGTCGGCGCCCTCGCCCGTCAACACCACTTTGTAGCCCTGCGAGCGAACCAGACCGGACAGAATCCCCATCGGGACCGGTGCGGTGCGCAAGATCGGCGCCTCGGTATGCCAGAGCGTCTTGATGAATTCGTCGGCGATATTCTCCGGCGTGCAGACCACGCGGCTGTGCTCGGACGAGAGTTGTTCGATGACCTGTTCTTGATAGACGCTTTCGTCGAGATCGCTGCCGGGGAAGGTGATCGAAAAGGTTCGGAGTTTGATATCGCCGATGCCATCGATCAGGCCGGCGAGGATCGACGAATCCAGACCACCCGAGAGATAGGCCCCGACGGGCACATCCGAACGCAGGCGGATAATCGTCGCATCCAGCAGGAGTTCCCGCAGTTGTCCGGCCAGCTCCGCCTCGCTGCCGACGGCGTAATCGCCCGGTTGCGTAAAGGACCAATCCCAATAGCGGTGCTTTCTGCACACCCCATTCTCAACGACCATCATCTCGCCGGGGGCCAGCGTCTCGATGCCTTGGAACAGGGTTCTGGGCGGCAGCACCGACCAGAATGTCATGATCTGATCCAGCGCGAGCGTGTCGATGCGCGGCGACTGGCGCGTGCCGGCAAGGATGGACTTCATCTCCGAGGCGAAGAACAGCCGGCCTTCATTCACGCTATAAAAGAGCGGCAGGATACCGGGGCGGTCCCTTACCAGAAGCAGACGGCGCCTGACGGTGTCCCAGAGTGCAATCGCGAATTGTCCGTTCAAATGCCGGACGAAGTCATCGCCATATTCCTCGTAGAGGTGCACGATCACTTCGGTGTCGGTGTGGGTGTAGAACCGGTGTCCTTTCGACAGCAAGAGCTCACGCAACTCGATGTAGTTGAATATCTCGCCGTTGAAGACCACCCAAACCGTGCTGTCCTCATTGTGGATGGGCTGTCTGCCGCCCGCCAGATCGATAATGCTCAGGCGCGTATGCGCAAAACCGAACATGTCGCCGCAAAGCGTTGACCGATCGTCCGGCCCTCGATGATCGAGCATGACGGCCATCCTGCCCAGATCGTGTTCGGTGATCGGGGCATTGGCGGTCAGATTAACGATGCCGGCTATTCCGCACATGAAAATGACGAGTCAACTGTGTTTGTATAAACGTTCATGCCGCGTTCGGTCGCGCATCGGTCTGCATCGGCAGCAACTGAAGGTTCGCGAGAACGTTTTTCACGGGCTCGAACTTGAAATCCTGGAGCAAGGATTTAAGCCTGGTTTCACAGCGATCGAGGTTGTTGTAGTGACGAAAGCGCGAAAACCATGTCCCATTGAGCCGCGGCTGATCGACGTCGATTTCCCAGGGATGGAGATAGAATATGAATGGCATCTTGTTCATGGTATTAACCCAGCGCAATCCCGAGCGGGTCAACCAATACGGGAATAGCCGGAAGTAACCGCCTCCGCCCAACGGGAGCTTTGCCAGATGCAGATCGAGCGCTGTCACCGGAAACTCGACGATCCTGCCGCCATTGGGCGTGGCATGCAGATGCGGACGTTGCTCGGCATCGGGAATTCCGTATCGGTCGTGGCGAATCGGGAAGATGCTTGAATCGTATTCAAAGCCACATTCG
Organism: Gammaproteobacteria bacterium; assembly: GCA_016218375.1. Lineage (GTDB taxonomy): Bacteria > Pseudomonadota > Gammaproteobacteria > Thiohalobacterales > Thiohalobacteraceae > JAHJQQ01. Next base: position 3,799 of record JACREG010000147.1, on the reverse strand, counting down.
TTCAGGATGTCCAGCGCCCACAGCGATTGATTGGTAATGGAGTAGCTGGCGGCGCGGTAACCCAGCACACGACACTGCGCCTGGTCCTCCAGCAGCGCCTTAGCGGAGACTGTCTCGGAGCGGAATTCCGCAGGGCTCTGTCGATAAATCAGTTGATGGCTGTAACCGTGGCAGGCGACTTCATGTCCTTGATCGGCGATCTCGCGAACAATGTTTGGGTATCGGGAAGCGACCCAGCCCAGGACGAAGAAGGTCGCCTTGACACCGGCATCGGAGAACAATCGCAGTATGTGCGCGGTATTCCTCTCCACTCGGCAATCGTGGCGATCCCAATCCTTGTAATCGACGATGTTCGAGAATGCCGAAACCTGGAAATAATCCTCGACATCGATTGTGAGTGCGTTGGAAATCATTATTTTCAGGCAATGTGCACGCTGTTGAGATGGCTGGTTGGCGCATCGTCGGGGTAATCGTCGGAGGATTCCTGTCCGCTCGGATCTTCCGCTCCCTTGCTGGCGCTCCCTTCATCGGCGACAGCCTCGGGAGACGCCTCGCGACCCGCCATATTCGCCTCGATCCTGAGCAACTTCTCGTCGATATTTTTCATTCTGAAAGACATGTCGCTCATCATGCGCAGCAGCAACGAGAACAACCGACCCCATTGCTCATCGCCACCTGCAAACTTCGGCGCGGAGCTTTGATTGTAGCGCGGCGAATCCCCGATCAGCGCCTCACCGTCAGACAGTGCTTCCGCGAAACCGGCTCGGTGCGTCGTTTTATGCGTCGCGGGTTTCCACTGCAATTCACTGATCGCCTCTTGCATGACAATAGTATCAATGCGCTTGACGGTGTCGGCAAAGGCGCAGATGAGCGCCGTATCGCACAAAATATTGATCTTACGCGGAATGCCACCGGTGTATTCATAGATTAAGGGGAGCACCTCGCTATCGAATATACCGCTCTCGGGCGCCGCGCCGGCGACAGTCATTCTATGGGTAATGTATCCCCAGGTTTCGTCCTGGTTCAGCGCACCGACATGGAAACGCAGCCGGATGCGCTGCACCAACTGCTCCATGTCCGGCCGACTCAGAGTGTCATTCAGTTCCGGCTGCCCGACCAGAATGACATTCAGTATTTTCTCCTTGTCGGGTTCGAGACCGGAAAGCAGCCTGATTTCTTCGAGCACCTTTGGGCTCAGGTTCTGCGCCTCGTCGACAATCAACACGACGTGCTTGCCGCATTGATAGCTTTCCAGGAGGTAGGTGTTGAGCAGGTTGATGAGCTCCACCTTGCCGCTGTCTTTGAGTTTGCTTGGATCGAAGCCCAGCTCGACCAGCATCGCTTGCAGAAATTCCATCTCATTGAGCTGAGTCTGGAAGATGCGGATCAGTTTCACATCGTCCTGAACCTCGCCGAGCAACTTATGAATCAGCGTGGTCTTCCCTGCCCCAACCTCGCCGGTGATCACGACGAAGCCATCGCGCTTCCAGACGGTGTAATCCATATACGCCTTGGCGCGCATATGGCTGTCGCTCAGGTACAGAAAATGCGAGTCGGGCGTAAGCTGGAAAGGCTGCTCGTTCAATCCGAAGAAGTTCAGGTACATGACGGTCTCTCCGAATCAGCGGAACAGTTGCGGGTCGCTTCCGTAATAGATCAGGAAAACAATTCCGTTTTCATCGTAATCCATGCCGGCGACATTACTGTTACGCGTATTGAATATATAGTCGAGACGGGCGGAGATCCTGCGTGCGAGCCGCCGTTCCAGCCCGAGACCGAACTCGATATCCTTGTTGAGCTGATCCAGTTGTAGATAGTCTTCTCTTCGATATTGACCATATCCGTTCAGATACAGCGATCCGGAAATTCCACGATGTACCTGGAGCCGCACACCCGTGGATTTTCGATCCTGCGGGAGAAGCTCGTAATTCTCGTCGCGCGCGATAAGGTAAGCATCCCAGTTGCTTTCGGACGTCCCCGCGTGATAACGCGCCTCTATGCGCCGGTCGAAGAAGATGTCTCCGCTGATCTGTTCGCCCGTCCGATCCAACACAAACGGCGCAGCACCCGCAGTCAACAGATCCATGCCGGAATCGGTATATTGGCCGGACATTTCGAGATCGAGCCGCGCATTGGTCCTGATCTGCCGACCCAGCGACAACCGTCCCAGGAATCCGCTGACGTCATCGCCTACGTTTCTGTCGATATTCGATACACCGACATCCGCAACCAGATCCGACCGACCGCGCTGCGTGTCCGCACGAATAAAATAATCGGACTTCGTGAAATCGTTCTGACTCTGGTCGGAATATTGCGCGCCTTCGTAGGCCGCATTTGCGGAAAGCGAGAACTGCGGGCGGATAGCACGAACCCAGCCCACTGTGATGGCATTTCTGCTGCTGTCTGCGGTATTGCTATCCTCGAAATAGTACTCCGATCTGCGCAGATGCGTTTCGAGGGTCGTGGCAGGCGCGAGTCTGAAAATGACGTCCGGACCCGTGGAAAAGGCGTTTGCATTGACGCGGTTGTCCGGGGTTTCCGGCGCCGCCGAGTTGATAGTCGTCTGGGTGAAATAATTTTCGGCAACCCAGTGCAGCGTACCCGGCAAAGGCCGCCACTCCGCCCGCGCATTCAGCGAGCCCAATGGTTCGTCATCGTAGGTATCTTCGAGGTAATTTCTGTAGTCGAGCAAGCCGCGCGCATTCACATCGAGTTCGGCGGCCGAATGGTCTACCAGAAAACCACCCAACAGGGACAATGTGGTCTCATCCTGAGTATTGGTTTCGGCCAGGGTGATGTTGTCGGTGTATTCGGTTTGCACGCCCAGCATGTAGTCAGCCCTGACTGCATAGGCGTTATGGGTTAGAAGCAGCAAAAGCCCAAAAACACATACCCGATCGCAAATCCATGCTTTATACGACATAGTCGGTTTCTTCTCGCTTGCGTTGCATATCCGTATTACTTGGAATGGCCATGACATTCAGAATAGAGGCTTATTGTTGAATATCAGACCCAGAAACTTATCCTTACCAATCAACCTGGCCGACTCCACAATCTTGGAGGTTGTCGCCTTGCCAAACGGAACGACCAGAGCCACGCACTCACAGGCTTCCACCAAGATTCGCACATCCGCATCGGAGGCGATCGATGGCGCATCCAATATGATGTATCTCTCCGGGTATCGTCGCTTCAACTCGTTCAATAACTGTATAAGCCGGTGAGATGTAAAAATCTCACGAATGTCTTCGGTTTAATTACCCGACGGTATTATTCTGAGCCTGGGTATACCCGTTCTGCAGATAATGTCCGATGGATTGATCGTCGTATCCTGCAAGAACCCCTGCAATCCCGGATTATTCTGACATTCCGCCAAACGGCTGATATCCGGGCGCCTCAAATTACAATCGATAATCAGGGCTGTTTTACCTTCGTCGAGAGCGATGGCCGCCGCAAGATTTCTGGCTACAAACGACCCACCACCATCATCATTCGTGGCCGTAATCATGATAATGCGTTTGTCAGCATCCAAGCGCTGCAATACAGAGGTTCTGAGTTCCCGCATAGAGTTAAGAACCCGGTCATCATCCATGCCTGCGCTAATCGTACGCGCCTGCGCAAGTTCCAGATCAGAGCGATGCCTCTGCTCATGCATCTTGGCAATGCCAGAAACCCCGTCATCCAATTCGCCCGCATGCGCTCCGGACCGACGATCACCTGCCTTGACCGGGACGCCAACACCATTGACTTGTCGAGCAGGACTATTGGCCCGTATCTTGTCAAGCGCTTCTTGAATTTTACT
>JACREG010000146.1 GCA_016218375.1 Gammaproteobacteria bacterium | reverse complement strand
CACGACCATGGCGGATTACAAGATTGCCCCTTCCATCCTCTCGGCGAATTTCGCGCGCCTGGGCGAAGAGGTCGACAACGTGTTGGCGGCGGGCGCCGACATTGTGCACTTCGATGTCATGGACAACCATTATGTGCCGAACCTCACCATCGGCCCGCTGGTCTGCGAGGCACTGCGCAAGCACGGCGTGACCGCCGAGATCGACGTGCATTTGATGGTCAAGCCGGTCGACCGCATCATTCCGGATTTCGCCAAGGCCGGTGCCAGCTACATCACCTTCCACCCGGAAGCCAGCGAGCACATCGACCGCACCCTCGGTCTGATCCGCGAAAGCGGCTGCAAGCCCGGTCTGGTGTTCAACCCGGCCACGCCGCTGGACGTGTTGGAATACACCCTCGACAAACTCGACATGGTGCTGCTGATGTCGGTCAACCCGGGCTTCGGCGGCCAGAAGTTCATCCCCTACGTGCTGGACAAGGCGCGCAAGGTGCGGCAGATGATCGATGCCAGCGGCAAGTCCATCCGCCTGGAGATCGACGGCGGCGTCGGCCCGGCCAATATCCGCGAAGTGGCCGCAGCGGGCCTCGACACCTTCGTCGCCGGTTCGGCGATCTTTGGTGCGGGCAAGGACAGCGACGCGCACCGTTACGACTCCATCGTCAAAGCCATGCGCGACGAGTTGGCGAAGGTCGGAAAATAAACAACGTTCCTATCCGCATGTAGGAGCGGCCTCTGGCCGCGAACAGTTCGGCAGATCGCCGGTTCGCGGGCAGAGCCCGCTCCTACAGGGTGCAAATCATGCTGAAAAAACCGCAGATGATCCTGATCGATGTGGACGGCACGCTGGTGGACAGCGTGCCGGACCTGACCTTTTGCGTCGACGAGATGATGCGGGCCTTGGGTCGGCCGGTTCACGGCGAGGCGAAGGTGCGCAACTGGGTCGGCAACGGCGTCGAGCGGCTGGTGCGCCGTGCGTTGATCGGCCAACTCGACGGCGAGCCGGACGAGGCCGATTTTCAGCAGGCCTATCCGCTGTTCCTCGATCTGTATTCCGAGAATACCTCCAAGCGCAGCCGCCTCTATCCAGGCATCCGCGAAGGCTTGGCGTATCTGAAGGCCGCCGGTTTCAAACTCGGTTGCGTGACCAACAAGGCCGCGCAGTTCACCGAGCCCTTGCTGCGCGATCTGGGCGTGGCCGGCGACTTCTCCATTATCGTCAGCGGTGATACTCTCCCACAAAAGAAGCCCGATCCGGCACCCTTGCTGCATGCCGCCCGGTTCTTCGGCGTCGAACCCGCACAGGCCTTGATGGTCGGCGATTCGGTCAGCGACGTGAAGGCCGCACGCGCCGCCGGTTTCCAGATCGTGTGCATGAGTTACGGTTACAACCATGGCGTGGATATCCGCGCGTCCAACCCGGACGCGGTGATCGACGCCTTGACGGAGATTCAGCCGCTGCTCGAAGCGGCGGCTTGAACGATGAACACCCTGATCGAACAGACACGGACTTGGCGATGGCGCGGCTGATGGCCGAGGTCGTCGTTTGTTCCGGTTTCGATTCACACGGGTGATTGTTTATGGATGCCGCACGTTTTTCCGCATTAGCCAACCAAGGGTTCAACCGTATCCCGGTCGCACGCGAAGTGCTTGCCGATCTGGATACGCCGCTCAGTACTTATCTGAAATTGGCCGATGGGCCGTACTCCTATCTGTTCGAGTCCGTGCAGGGCGGCGAGAAGTGGGGGCGTTATTCCATCATCGGTCTGCCGTGTCGCACGGCGCTGCGCGTCACCGGCCAACGCATCGATGTGTTGAACGACGGCGCGGTCGTCGAATCGCATCAAGTCGCCGATCCGCTCGCCTGGATCGAAGCGTTCCAGTCGCGCTATAAAGTTGCCGAGATCGACGGCCTGCCGCGCTTCAACGGCGGGTTGGTCGGCTATTTCGGCTACGACACCATCCGCTACATCGAGCCGCGTCTGGCGCAATGCAACAAACCCGATCCGCTCCCCGATCCACTCGGGACGCCGGACATCCTGTTGATGGTGTCCGACGAAGTGGTGGTGTTCGACAATCTGCGCGGCAAGCTGTTCATCGTCGTGCACGCCGATCCGGCGCAGGCCGATGCACTGGCGAATGCCGAAAAGCGTCTGGATGAGCTCGACGACATGCTGCGCCGCGCCGCGCCGCGGCATGTGCATCCGGCGTCGAGCAGCGTCGGCGAGGCCGATTTCATTTCGGGCTTCACCCAAGACGGTTTCGAGGCCGCGGTCACGCGCAGCAAAGGCTACATCGTCGACGGCGATATCATGCAAGTGGTGTTGTCGCAGCGTTTGTCGATTCCGGTCACGTCGCGGCCGCTGGACATTTACCGCGCGCTGCGCAGCCTGAATCCGTCGCCGTACATGTTCTATCTCGATCTCGGCGACTTCCATATCGTCGGTTCCTCGCCGGAGATCCTCACGCGCCTCGAAGACGGTGTGGTCACCGTGCGGCCCATCGCCGGCACTCGTCCGCGCGGTGCCAGCGAGTCGGAGGATGTCGCGCTGGAACGCGAGCTGCTCGCCGATCCCAAGGAGCTCGCCGAACATCTGATGCTGATCGATCTCGGCCGCAACGACGTCGGCCGCATCGCCAAGACCGGCACGGTGGAACT
>JACREG010000014.1 GCA_016218375.1 Gammaproteobacteria bacterium | reverse complement strand
TGGTGGTTAACTCCAACAATAGGATTGTCGCCAGCAGCTCCAGTTGCGTGTACCGCGACGCGCGCGGGCAGTTCAATTTCCAAGTCACCGGCGGCGCGATCAATGTGTCGTCGACCTGCACCGTGACCGGCAATATCAACGTCTGCGACTCCGGATTCTGCAACACGATCAGAATCCAATATGCGCAGATGGCGCGGGACAAGAACACCTTCTCCATGGTCGGCTATCTGAATATCGATACGGACGTGGTGTTTTTCTACAAAGTTGTGAAGCAGTAATGGATGCCGAGGGCGCAGATATGATGACCAGAAATAGCGACAGACGTTGGGTGCTGGCATGTCTGGGGGCACTGTTCATCGCATTGCCGGGATTCGTAAGCGCGGCATGCAGCATGACAAATCTGCGTGGTACCTGGTATGCCGTGGGTGTGTCCGGCGACACCCAGGCCGGCCAGATGGACGAGACTGTACGTTGCAAAATCGTGGTCAGTTCCACCGGCGCGATTCCCGCAACCGGTTCGAGTTGCTATGTGCGCGACTACACGGGTCTCAGCACCAAGAGTATTCCCAGCGGCTCGCTGAGCGTGTCATCGGCCTGCGCCGTCACGGGTTCGCTGCGCATGTGCCAGTCTGGGACTTGCGACACTTTCCGCGTGCAACACGCGCAGATGGCCAAGGACTATTTCACGTTCACCCTGGTGGGCTATTACCTTAGCGATCCGGATGTCGTGGCATTTCTCGATGTCGTGAAGCAATAAACGGTGCATGCCTTCTTGTAGCGCCCAGGCGTTACTTTCTAAACCCGCACCCTAAACCACCCCGTCACGCTCAATCGTTCGCGCGTGGCGGAGAGCACTTCGTGATAGAAACGATCGCTGAGAAAACAGGCGAGCGTACCGCCGCACGGCAACACATCGATGTATTTCTCCGCGTTGTTCTCTTGCAGATAGAGCCGCAGTTGCCCGCCATCATCGGCTTGCCAGTCGTTATTCAAATACAGAACCACTGACACCTTGCGGTGTGCTACGCCCTGGAATTGATCGAGATGCCTGGCGTAGAAACTGCCGGGCGGATACGCAGCCATGTGGCCTTCAAAGCTGAACAGGCCGAGGAACAACTGGCGGTTGAGGGCCAGTCGCAGGGATTCCAGCGCGATGAAGTAGGGCGACTGGGCCGCCGTCTGGGCCGCGTCGTCCAGCCAATACACACGATCATTGCGGATATCCTGGCGCAAATGCGGATTCGCGCCGCTGCCGACGCCGGCCTGATGGAACTCGCCCTGTACCCAGCGTGCGCGCAGTTCACCCGCGAGCGCGGCGATCTGTTCGGGCGGGAGAAAGTCCGCGCACACCGACCAGCCGACGGTGGCGAGCTCGCCGGCAATCCGTGTGCAGATGTATTCGGGCGTTGCAGCGGCTACGTTCAAGTGTCCGCAGCCGGGAAACTATTGCGAATACGGCATGGTCATCGCGCCGCCTTCTTCCACGCGGCAGTCATAGACCTCGAACTGCTGCTGGCCGTTGATGATATCGCCGACCGGTACGACGGTGTCGCCTTGCAGATTCGGCGCCTCGTTGCGCGCCAGATTCGCGAGTTCTTCCGCCATCGTGCGGTAGCTGCGCGGAACGCCGACCACCTTGTCCATGACCGAGACCGTGGTCGTGCCGACCTTGCGGCAATGTCCAACCTCGCTGGGCTCGGCGACTTTGACCTGGGCGCCTTGTGTGGAGGGTTTGACCCAGGCGCAGGCGGACAGGCCGAGCGCCAAGGCGATGCTGATGCTGATAATACGAAGGCTGTGCATGATCGTGGATTCCTGAATAAGAACGCTGGGGTAAAACCAGCAGGGTAAAAGGCTGTGCAAATGCTAGTGGGGTGGTGACGTCGGCGCAAGGGGTGGGCTGCTCAGATCGCCAGCACCGGCTCTTGCAAGGCCGCGGCCTGCTCGCGCAATTGCAGTATATGCTCTTCCCAATAGCGCGAGGTGTTGAACCAGGGAAACGCCTGGGGAAAGGCGGGATCGTCCCAACGCCGCGCCAGCCAGGCGGCGTAATGCAGCATGCGCAGCGTGCGCAGGGCCTCGATCAACAACAGTTCGCGGCGGTCGAAATCGCGGAACAATTCATAGCCGGCGACGATCTCCGACAACTGCAAGCCCATCTCCTGACGGTCGCCGGACAGCAGCATCCATAAATCCTGAATGGCCGGCCCCATGCGGCAATCGTCCAGATCGACAAAATGCGGCCCTTCGTCGGTCCAGAGGATATTGCCCGGATGACAGTCTCCGTGCAGACGGATGTACGCGACCTCGCCGGCGCGCTGATAGGCGGCGGTGACGGCGGCGAGCAAATCCTCGGCCAGCGTGCGGTAGGCGAGTTCGATATGCGCGGGAATGAAACCGCCTTCGAGCAGATAGCGATAGGACTGCGTGCCGAGGCTGTCGATGTCCAACGTGGGCCGATGCGCGAACGGCCGCGTGGCGCCGACCGCGTGAATACGGCCGAGAAAACGCCCCAGCCATTCGAGATTGTCCGGGTTGTCCAAATCCGGCCAGCGTCCGCCGCGGCGCGGATACAGCGCAAAGCGAAAGCCGGCGTGGGTGAACAACGTGTCGCCGCGCTCGTCCGCGAGCGGCGCCACCACCGGAATTTCCGTCTCCAGCAGTTCGCGGGCGAAGGCGTGCTCTTCCAGGATCGCCGCATCCTCCCAGCGTCCCGGCCGGTAGAACTTCGCCACCAAGTAGTGTCGATCTTCCAGGCCGATCTGATACACGCGATTCTCGTAGCTGTTGAGTGCCAGCAGATGGCCGTTGGTCGCGTAACCCTTGGACTCGACCGCGTCGAGAATGAGATCGGGGCCGAGCTCGGCATAGACGGGCGGGTGATCGTTCATGCGTGCCACTATACCGAAAAACTGCGCGGCCCAGCGGGATTGTGCCTGGGGCGCGGCTAGGGCGACGTTACAGCCAACCGAAGCGTTTCAGACGGCGATATAACCAGACGCACACGACTGTCACGACGCCGAGCATGACCGGGTAGCCGTAGTCCGAGGCGAGTTCGGGGATGTGCTGAAAATTCGTGCCGTACAGACTGAACACCACTGTGGGTATCGCGAGAATGGCACCCCAGCCGGCCAGGCGGCGGACGGAATCGTTCTGTTCCACCGACACCAGCGCAAGATTCACTTGCATCGCGGCGGTGAGCATTTCGCGGGTTTCGTCGAGCGTGGCGAGCAGACGGATCACATGATCGTGAATGTCGCGGAAGTAGATCTGCGCATCCTTGGGAATCAGATCGGCGTGAAAGCGGATCAACCCGTCGGTGATGTCCAGTACCGGCGCCGCGGCATTGCGCAACACCAGCAGCTCATGCTTGAGTTCGTAGAGCCGTTCGATGGTTTGCCGGCTGTAGGTGCCCTTGAACAAATCCTCTTCGAGTTTTTCGAAGCGCGTCTCCAAGGCGTCGGCGATGGGGCTGTAGTTATCGACCACGAAGTCCATCACGCCGTGGGCAGCCATGACCGGTCCGCGTGCCATGTGCACGGGCATGGATTCCAGACGTTCCCGCACCTTGCCGTACGTGACCGAAGGGCCGTGCCGAACGGTCATGAAAAAATTCGGCCCGACGAACATATGTGTCTCGCCCAAGTGCAACTGGTGCCCCAACAACATGGCGGTCTTGAGCACGATGAACAGCGTATTGCCGTATTGTTCGAGCTTGGGGCGTTGATGCGCGAGTCCCGCGTCCTCGATCGCCAACTCATGCAGATTGAATTCATGCTGGGTCTTTTGCAGCAGAAAGGCATTGGGTTCGTGGAGCGCGAGCCAGACGAAGGTGCCTTCGCGCTTCAGAGTCTCGCCGATATCCTCGATCCTGATTTCGTCCAGTCGCTGGCCGTTCAGATAGGCGATGCAGTAACGGATCATGCCGGTGCTGTAATCGTTGTCGGTCAAGGCGATATCCTCTTGGAGATTGGGCTGCCGGAAGTCTATCCTTAACGATTCATGACCTGAATATGCAGCACGATAAATTCGGCCGGCTTGAGCGGCGCGAACCCGACGATGAGAACCAACCGGCCATTGTCGATGTCGTCCTGCGTCAGGGTGCTGCGGTCGATGCGCACGAAATACGCCTCGTCGGGCATGCGGCCGACGAATGCGCCCTGACGGAACAATTGCGCCAGAAAGTTTTCGGCCGTGCTCCGTAACTTTGTCCATAGCGCCTGGTCGTTGGGTTCGAAGACGGCCCAGGCCAGGCCGCGTTCCAGGCTCGTTTCGATGAACAAGGCGAGACGCCGCATGGGGATGTATTTCCATTCCGGATCGTTGTTCAGCAGCGTGCGCGCGCCCCAACAGACCAGCGCGCCGGTGTCCAGATTCCGCAGCACGTTCACGCCGGCGGCGTGGAGCATGTCGATGTCGAGTTCGGTCAACGCATAGGCGAGACCGTAGACGCCGCGCAGATCGGTCTCGGTGCCGGCCGGCGCCTTCCACACACCGCGCGTCGCGTCGGTGCGCGCGTACAGACCCGCAATGGCGCCCGAGGCGGCGACCGTCTGCACATGTTTGCTCAAGCGTCGCGGTTGCGCGACCAGCCGCGGAAAATACACCGCCGCATTGCGCTGACGCAGCACGGCATGTTGCGTCAACCAATCGCGCATCGCCGTTGGCGTGGCGACCGTCGCCGGGATGTCGATAATCAGAAACGCGCGCCGTTGCGCGCAGTAATCCAGCGCCGCTGTGTAGATCGCCTGCATGTCCGCGTCGGGCAATTCCACCGCGCAGGGCAGACACAAAATATTGAACACATCCACGCTGTCGAGCGCGTGCAGTCCGCTGTGCGTGTCGGCCGCGCCGATCACCTCGACGGCACTCGCCGTGCTGCCCGGAATCCGCACCACCCACGCCGTCTGCCCGCCGTTGGCGAAGAACTGCCGAATGCCCTGGCTGGCCGGGCTGGTATTGGTTGTGCCGAAGGCAGTTTCGAACGCGGCCGGGCTGTCGATCTCCACCGGCTGCTGCAACGGCCCCTGCGCGAAGACATCCACGAACGCCGCGATGCCCGTGGCCGCGCCCGCGATGGACGGCGGCGTGGTGGGGATGTCCTCGATGAACACGCCGGGGGTGCGGTAGATGGGCATGGTCGCTGTCTCCGTGCGCGCCGGCCGAGGCGGCTACGCAAGCGTCCGCAATTCCACCACGACCGCGCTGGCACCTTCAACGCGCCAACGCAGATCGAAGTCCAACAGGCGCATACCGTAGATGCGCTCGACCGGCTCGTCTTCACGATACGCCGGACGCGGGTCGGCGCCGAGCACTTGCACGATCAACTCGCGCAACCGCGGATGCCGTGCCTCGCGCACTGCGAGTTGCGCTTCCGCCTCGGCAGTGAAACACACCTCCAACCGGGCTTCCGGCGCGCTGCCGGCAAACCCGCCGCGCGCATCCGGAATGCTGTCCACGTAAGGCACATACGGTTTGATATCCAACACCGGCGTGCCGTCGATGAGATCGGCACCGCGCAAATGCAGCACCAGCTTGCCGTCTTCGCGGCCGAAACCTGCCAGTTCCACCACCGATAGCCCAATGGGATTCGGCCGGAACATCGAGCGGCTGGCGAACACACCGACGCGCGCGTTGCCGCCCAAGCGCGGCGGCCGCACCGTCGGATGCCAGCCCTGATCCGCCGTCGCATGAAACACGAACACCAGCCACACATGCGAAAACCCCGCGAGGCTTTCCAATGCCTCGTCGCGATCGTACGGCGGCAGCAACTCCAACGTCGCCCGCGCCGCCGGCGCGATGCCCGGTTGACGCGGCACGCCGAACTTCTCCTTGAACGGGGAGTGGATGATGCCGATGGGGGTGAAGGTGAGGTTCATCAGGAGGTCGATCGAAAATGGGGCTTGTCTTGGCAGAGGCATTCAGTCGTCGTAGGATGCAACCGGTACGACGCCTACATTACCGGGTATTGCTGTTCCGGTACACACGCACAAGGACTGTGAGGTGCACGATGATAACCAAGTACCGACTGATCGTTGACTGGAGCGACACCGATCAGGCCTTCGTGGTCGAAATCCCCGATCTGCCGGGTTGCCTAGCGGATGGCGCCAGTTACGTCGAAGCGGTGACCAATGCCCAGCGCGTCATCGACGAATGGATCGCAACCGCACAGGAACTGGGGCGGCCGATTCCCGAGCCGCGCGGGCGGGTGAGGTTCGCATGACTCTCCACGGGAGATTCCGCGAAACCGTGCAAGCCCGTGCCCAACGCGACGCGCGCTTTCGCCGCGCCCTGCTCACCGAGGCCGTCAACGAACTGCTCGCGGGCGACCTCGGCGCCGGCAAGGCGCTGCTGCGCGATTACATCAACGCCACGCTCGGCTTCGAACAGCTCGGCGCGGACATCGGCCGCCCCGCCAAGAGTTTGCAACGCATGCTGGGGCCGTCGGGCAATCCTACGGCCGGGAATCTGATCGCGATCTTGAAGGCCTTGCAGGACTACGAGGACGTGACGATTACGGTGCGGTTGAGTCGGGATGCGGCGTAACTGCGATAAACGTGGTCTGTCCCCTGCGCCTGCAATGTGTTACTTGATCTTAAAAACGTAATCATGCCGTGCTTTATTTAAGAGGGTATATGGGTAATCCGATTAGTCATAAATCAGGACGTCTGCAAGGCGGGTATTATCGGCGCGGGTTTCCAAACAGTGTTACTACCAGACCTTTTTCTAGGAAGCCAAGCAGTTTGGTTCTGATAATTTTGGGATTGTTAGCATCCAATCTCAGCTCGTATTCATGGGCTATTGATAGTGATGTTCAAAATGACGCGACTAACGCGACAAGAATGGGGAGTTTTATCGGCTCATATCGATTCGAACCGGGTTATATTGCCAATGATCAGAAGTGTGCGTCATTAATCGGCGGGATAAACTCGAATAAGGAAGCGGCTTATATTGAACCGTCTTATTCAGACGGTCGAGATGAACAACGGCAATTTGAAGTCTATGCAAACCGGCGTCCTGGGCTCGATCTTAAAACATACTACACATACCTGCCTGCACTTTACGACTATGCGCAAACATTGCCGTCAGAGGAGAGGAAGAAACTGGGGCGCAAACATGAACTGATCCATAATATCCGCATCTATGACGGCGGGCTTTCGCCGATATCCTCAGATCGGGATTTTATAATTTATGGGGAGTCGGCTGCTACGAACGATCCAAAGAAATCGGGGTCTGGGCTTTATTTCGAGATCAACGCAGCTCGCTGCGAGAAAGAAGCTGTTGCTGCAGTTAATGAATTCCCTACATCAGCTACGCGAAGTTATCATGGGCTGATCCGCTTAGACGGGCGCCGATATGTTTATGAATTGAGGACGGCGGCGCCGATAGCGATCGCATTTTGGGGATTTTCAGATAGCGCCAAGAAGCCAACGATTCTTTGCAGGTATGTTGGGAAAAATTAAGTAACGGACAATAAAAAGGGATATCGCTATGACCATAACCGGGCACCTGATCAATGGAAGCTTCAACGACCAGCTATTCCAGTTTATAGAAAACGAAGAAGGTAATGTGCTACGGATATATAACGATCCCGAAGGTATTCCTGCGCTCGCGTAGGGTATGTTCTCTTCGAAAGAATTAATGGCACCTGCCAAATTAGAGAAGGGCTGCGGAAGAGTTGGGCCAGATTGGCAGTCCTGAGCCCTAATTCCCGCGCAAGCCCCCCCAGCCCGATTTCTTTCTCGGCGCAGCCTACCCCCGCCACCTGCCATAGATCAAATACCGCCCAAAATTCCCCGCCATTCTCACTGCGCTGTGCAATTATTCCTCCCACGCGGCGAGGGACCGCCCCACGACACCCACCCGAGGATATCCCGCCATGCAAACCAAAATCCTACTCCCCGAATCCGAGATGCCCACTCACTGGTACAACGTCATCGCGGATATGCCGAACAAGCCGGCGCCGTATCTGGGGCCGAACGGGCAGCCGGTGCCGCCGGAGGCGATGCTGGGGATTTTTCCGGAGGCGTTGGTGATGCAGGAGATGTCGGGTGAGCGTTGGGTGCCGATTCCCGAAGAGGTGCGCGAGGTGTTGCGGCTGTGGCGGCCGTCGCCGTTGTATCGGGCGCATCGTTTGGAGGCGGCGTTGCAGACGCCGGCGCGCATCTATTACAAGAACGAAGCGGTGAGTCCGGCGGGTTCGCACAAGCCGAACACGGCTGTGGCGCAGGCGTTCTATAACAAGCAGGCGGGTATCAAACGGCTCACCACCGAAACCGGTGCGGGGCAGTGGGGCTGTTCGCTGGCGTTGGCCGGGCAGATGTTCGGGCTGGAGGTGCGCGTGTATATGGTGAAGGTCAGCTATGGGCAAAAACCGTATCGACGTTCGCTGATGCAGACCTGGGGCGCAGAGGTGTTCGCCAGTCCCACCGACATGACTGCGGCGGGGCGACAGATTTTGAAAGCGCATCCGGATTCGGAAGGCTCGTTAGGTATTGCGATTTCCGAAGCTGTGGAAGAAGCGGCCGGGCGCGCGGACACCAATTATGCGTTGGGCTCGGTGCTCAATCATGTGCTGCTGCATCAGACCATCATCGGCGAGGAGGCGCGCAAGCAGATGAAGCTGGTCGATGAGTATCCCGACATGGTGTTCGCGTCCTGCGGCGGCGGTTCCAATTTCGGTGGCATCGCCTTTCCGTTCTTTGCCGACAAGGCGACGGGGAGCAACGTCCGCTTGGTCGCGGTGGAACCGAGTTCCTGCCCGACGCTCACCAAGGGTGTGTACACCTATGACTTCGGCGATGCCGTGGGCATGACGCCGTTGATGAAGATGTACACGCTCGGCCACGACTTCATGCCGCCGGGCATTCACGCCGGCGGGCTGCGCTATCACGGCGATTCGGCGCTGGTGAGTCAGCTCTACAACGAAGGTTTGATCGAGGCGGTGGCGGTGCCGCAGTTGGAAACCTTCGAGGCCGGTGTGTTGTTCGCGCGTACCGAAGGCATTCTGCCCGCGCCCGAATCGAATCATGCGATCGCCGCGGTGGTGCGCGAGGCGCGTGAATGCGCCAAGTCCGGCGAGGCCAAGACGCTGCTGTTCAATCTCTCCGGCCATGGGCATTTCGACATGACCTCGTATGACCGCTACTTCAGCGGGCAGTTGGAGAACTACGAATACCCGGAGGCGGCGATCCAAGAATCGCTGCGGCATTTGCCGAAGGTAGGTTAGCGGATTATTTCGGCGCCGCCGGTTTATTCGGGAACGGTATGTCGATGCCTTCCTCGCGGAAGGTCGCGTAGATGGCGAAGTTCAGGTCGCTGGCGATTTGCGCGCGTTCGTCGATGTTGCGCACGAAGAAGCGCAGGTCGAAGCTCAGCACGGTTTCGCCGAAGCCGAGGAACAGCGCCTTGGGCTCGGCGCTGCTGCCGTCGGTGATGACGCTGGGGTGGTCGCGGGCGATGCGTTCCAGCACGTGCTTCACCTTCACGACATCGCTGCCATAGACCACGCCGATGGGGATGTGCACGCGGCCCTGGCGGTTGTGCAGCATCCAGTTGGTGACTTGGTGGGCGATGAGTTCGGAGTTCGGCACGATCACGTCGGCGTGATCGAAGGTCTGGATTTGCGTGGAGCGGATGCTGATGCGCCGTACATAGCCTTCGGTGTTGCCGACCATGACCCAATCGCCGGTCTTTACCGGACGTTCGAATAAGAGAATCAGGCCGGATACAAAGTTGTTGACGATGTTCTGCAAGCCGAAACCGATACCGACGGAGAGCGCGCCGGCGATGATGGCGAGTTTGCCGAAGTCGAAGCCGGCGACGCTCAGGCCGATGATCGCGGCGAGGATTATCAGCACGTAGCCGGTGATGGTGACGACGGCTTCGCGTGCGCCGTGATCCATGCGCGCATAGGTGAGCCAGCGTCGGTCCAGGCGCGTTTGCAGCCAACGCGCGAAGGTCACCAGCACGGCGAACAGGGCGATGGCCAGCAGGATGCGCAACGGCACGATCTGCACTTCGCCGAGCGTGAAGCCACGGAACAACGAGTTCTCGATTTGCGTGAGGGCGCCCGCGGAGACGTGCCAGATGCGCAGCAGCGTGTAGCCGAACAGCGACC
>JACREG010000143.1 GCA_016218375.1 Gammaproteobacteria bacterium | reverse complement strand
GGGGGGCTGGCGGCGGGTCGATCCCTTTCGCCTCCGAGCTGCGCTAGTCGGCTTCAGGGATCGACCCGCCGCAGCCGGAAAGAGTGGACTTGCACTTGAATACTCCGCTGAATACTCCGCGCGTTGCGTGACGCTCCGCGCTCCGACGGTGGCGTTAATCGCGAAGCCGACTAGCGCAGCTCGGAGGCGGAGCGATTAACGCCACCGTCGGAGCATGCCGGCGAGCATCCGATGTGTTCCACAAAACATCCGGCACACATCACAACCTCCGATCTAATGCGCCCTACGGGTTGCGCTGTTTGATTCGCCGCTGCGTATCCATAAACTCCTCGCGCAGCGGTCCGCCCCGCTCACTATTAAGCTCCAGCGCACGTACAACCAACCGTTCCGCCTCGTCCCAACGCTTGAGATCGACCAACACCAACGCCAGATTGTTATAGGCAACCGGATCGTCGGGAAACGCCGCGATCGCACCCCGATACGCCGCTTCCGCCGCCGCGAGGTCGCCGCGTGCATAGCGGCTGTTGGCGACACCGAGTGCGAACACCACCTGCTGCGGCCAACGTTGCGCGGCGCTGCGATACACCGCCTCCGCCACAGCCCAACGCTGCGCCTGTTCGAAAGGTGCGACCGCCTCCAACACCGCTGTCGCATCCACCATCGCCGGCAACTCGCCGGGTTTGAGAATCACCAACGCCCAATGACCAGCACGCGCCCAGGTGTGTTCGAAGGTCTCCCAGCCCACGACATGCCGACGCTCGCGGCCGGAACGCAGCGTCACCGTGCGCTCGACCGGATCGATGCCGACCACCACCGCGTAGTGCCACACCGGCCGCCAGGCGAAGGCGAGGTTCTGCAACACCAGCACGGGATGTCCCGCACGCAGTTCGGCCTGCACTGCGGACAATTCACCGCGAATCGCGAACGGCACTCGCCCCTGCACGCGCGTCTGCGCCTGGAGTTCGATCTGCAAACTGCCCTTGCGCGCGGGGATCATCAGTGTCGGCGCGAGTTGCTCGGGCGTGACGGCGACGCCGCTCCAGCGCAACACCGTCGCCAGCGCGGCGGGGCCGCATTGATATTGCTCTTGCGGATAAAACGGAACGCTATCGAGTTCCAGCGCCGTACCCTGAAGATCCGGCATGGGCGGACGCGGCGCGCACGCCGTGAGCAGTGCGACGGCCAGCAATAAACAAATGCGCGTTGATGTGGTTCTCATGGCATGACGGATCATACCTCAACGCGACCTGATCGACACTCAGGGCGTGGCGTGTTCGTCCGCCGTGGATTCGAATTGCACGGTGCGCAGATCCTCCAGCCGGAACTGGTATTCCTGCACGGCATTCTCGACCTCGACCAAGGCAATACCGGTGAGCGGTTCGCGTTGTTTGAGCGCATCCCAGGCGCTCTTGTCGCGGTAGGCGGCCAGCAGTTCGTTGTTGGTTTTATACATGGCCTCGTTCTTGTCGCGGCAGTCGGCGATCCAATGGTCACGTTCCTGTACGGCGCCGTGCAACAATTGAATGTCGGCCTTGGCATCGCGCAAGGTATCCGTGGTCTGACCGTGGCGTGCGGATAATTCCTTGTAGCGCTCGCTGTCGCGTTCCACGCGCGCGCGCAGATCTTCGTTGCTGCGTTGCGCCTGGTCGAGCTCGCCGCCGCGCCGTTTGCCCTCGGCTTCGAGCGACTTGATCTGCGTTTCCAGCTCGGCGAGCTTTGCCGTCAGTTCGCCGTTCTGCTTTTGCAGCGCGTTATTCTCCGCGGCCATCTTCTGGATCATGGCCTGCGCCTGACGCGCGGCCGTGTCGCCGCCGCCGGAACGCGGCGTGGCCTGCACGGTAACTGCGCCAAGCAACAGACACAGCGCGCCGAACCTGACTATCGCGTTATACATGGTCGCTCCTTAGAACTTGGCGTTGACGTCCAATTGCAGCACATCGATGCCCAGCGGCACGCCGCTGCCGACCGCATCGGTCAGATAGGTGCCGTGAATTTCGTCGGCAGTCATGTATTTCAGGGTCAGCCAGGTATTGTCGGCGAGCCCATAACTGCCGCCCAGAATCCAGCCCTCGGCATCGGTGCCGCCGAGGTGGAAATCGGAATCGGTGAAGGCATCCAGCACCGCGTCGCGTTCCACATGCCGATAGAAGCCGAACACCTGCCAATCGCGGCGCTTGGTAATCTCCGGCCAACCGACGGTGACACCGACCTGATAGGCATCGGTGCGTTCCTCGATATCCAGCCCGGTGCGGGCCAGAATCTCCGCCGCATCGAAACCGATATTGCGCGCATAGTCGCCCGACAGGATCACATGCGTCGGCGCGAAGCGGGTGAAGTCGTAACGCGCGGTGAAATTCAGGATATCGAAATCCGCGACCAGCGCATACGGCGGATTGCCAGTGCCTGCGATGTCGAACACGCTGTTGCCTTTTTGCATGTAGGCCGGCACCGTCCAGTCGGTGGACAACCCGGCCAGCGGCTGCGGCTGACCTTCGATGTTTTGGTAATCGTAATAGGCCAGGCCGAGTTCCAGCCTGGACTGGTTTTCAAAGCCCCAATCGGTGCCGAGCTGCGCGCCGTACAACCACTTATCGTCTGAACCGTAGGCCTTCTCGGTCGACAGCGGAAACGCGCCCAAGGTCAGGAACACGCTGCGCTCGGCCTCGTCCTCGGCATACAGCCCTTCGCCGAAACGGATCTGCTTGCTCAGCGTGCCGGCCACGCCTTCGAAGCCCAGATCGCCGTCCCACACCAGGTCGGTGCTCAACCAGGGATTGGGGATGCGCCCGCCCCACAGCCGCAGCCAACGCTGCTGCTCGTCGTTGAGCGCGTCGTAACGCAGATAGGCCTGATCGACGACCATCTGGTAACGGTTGTTGTAATTGCCCAGGCTTTGATTGGTGGAGACCGGATTGTCGGTGTCGCCGGTGGTCAGCCGCACGCCGGCCAGGATGTTTTCGGTGACTCTGGCATCGATGCCCAGACGCAGCCGTACGCGCATCTTCTGCCGATTTTCGGTGGTGTTGAGCAGCGTGTTCGCGCCGTCATCGTTGGACGCCTGCCAATCGAAATACGCGCCGTTGTCCTCGGCGTAATATTCGCCCTGGCCGCGCAGGCGCAGATCGCCCTTGAGCTTGATGCGATTGGTCCAATCCGGCAGCACGCCGGGCACGCCCCATTGTTGATTCTTGGCCTCGGCCAGCACATCCGCCGCGACGTCTTCGCGCAACTCGGCACGCACCTGGTCGCGGATTTCGTCGCGCACGAACTGCGGCACATAAGTAACCCGCACGTCCTGACCGTTCCCCGCCGTTTGCGCGGCTTGCGCACTTGAGGCCGGTTCTTGTTCCTCTGCGCGTTGCACCTCTGCCGCCGCCTTCCGCTTGGCTTGCGCGAGCAGCTTGTCCGCGCCCTCCTGGCTCAACACGCCTTCTTTCACCAGCACCTCGATGAGACTCATCGTGGTCGCCTGCAATTTCAGCAGGTCTTCGCGTTCGCCGGCGTGACTTCCGGCAGCCGGCAGGAGTGCGGCACAGATCGCCGCGGCCAATGTGGTTTTGCGCATGATGCGTCTCAGTCTCTTTGGTTTTAGGAATTCGTAATCACAGCCGCGAGCTGATACGCAGACGGATCGGTTGCGGCATATCCTGCGGCGGCACCTCGGCAAGCGGCGGTAATGCAGCCAGACTGCGCTCCAATGCGGCATCCACGTCTTGATTGCCGGTGCTGTCGGCGAGTTCGGCGCGTTCGATGCGGCCGTTGGCGCTCACCCAGATCTTCGCCACCACCGAATAGGCCTTGCGCCGCGCATCCGCATCGCCCGACAGCCGATCCTCGATGTTCTTCTGCACACGCATCGCATAGGCGACGAAGGGATCGCCGGCACCGGCCAGCAGACCGCGACCGCCCTTGCGGCCGATCAGACCGAAACCGTCGCCACCCGCACCACCCTCGGCATCCACGCCGAGATCCGCGCCAGGCGGCGGTTCGTCGCTGGTTTCTTCGGGCAGATCCTCGACCGGCTCCGGCTCTTCCAGCTTCACTTCTTCCTTCACTTCCGGCTCCGGCGGTTTTTCTTCGAGCTTGGGCGGCGGCGGTGGCGGTGGCGGTGTCAGCAAGGTGATCTGCTGCGGACTTTTCTTCGGCGCGGTGACCGGCGCATCGAGAAAATCCCGTATCGTGAACACCATGAACACGCCGACGCCGAGCACCACCGACGTCCCGACAAGCTTGGGGATGTGCCGCTTGAAACGCATGCGCGGTTACTTCACCAACCGTTGCGTGACCAGACCAAGCTGGGTGATTTCCAGTCGGCCGAGCATGTCCAGCACCTCGACGACGCGCTCGTACTGAATGGTCGCATCGGCCTTGACCACCACCGGCAATTGCGGGTTGGCGGCCTTGTACTGCGCCAGCGTGGTTTCCAATTGCTCCAGCGTCACCGGAAAGGTATCCAGATAAATCGTCCCGTCGCCGGCGATGGTGATCGCCTTGGTCTGCGGCTTGGCCAGACTCGGCGTCGCGCTGGCTTTGGGCAGATTCACCACGATGCCCTGCACCGTGGCCGTGGTCATGATGATGAAAATCACCAGCAGCACATACGCCAGATCGAGCATCGGCGTGATGTTGATTTCATCGTAGGGTTCGTTGTCGGCTTGTGCCTTCATTGCGCATCGCTCCCGTTATCAACTGTGCTGTTCGGCGATCTTCGCCACGAACTCGTCGACGAACACATGCATGTCCGCGGTGATTTCCTTGATGCGCGAGCCGAGATAGTTGTAGCCGAACAGGGCCGGGATCGCGACGGCCAGACCGGCGACGGTCGCGACCAGCGCGGCAGCGATACCCGGCGCGATGGCGTTGACGTTGACGTCGCCGCTGGCGGCGATGGCCGCGAAGGTAATCATCACGCCCACCACCGTACCGAGCAGACCGAGGAACGGGCCGCCGGAGATGGCGATGGTGAGCATCACCATCTGACCGTTGAGTTTCTGCAACTCGCGCACCAGCGCGCCGTCCATGGTGGCCTTGATGGCGTTCACCGCCTGCGGAGTCAGATTCAACTCCGCCGCTTGCGCGCCCACCGTCTTGGGCGTGCGGTGATGCATTTCCTGCACGCCGGCGTGATAGACGCGATAGATATTGGAACTCTCGAAATGGCCGTGGTCGCCCGACAACGCCGTCAGCAACGGCGAACTGTCGCGGTCGTTGCTACCCACGGCGTCGCTGTCGAGCCGGTCGACATGGGCCATACCGAGTTTGGAGAACTGCGCGAGAAATGCGCCATTGTCCTTGCGGATACGGTTGATGGTCATGCCCTTGGACATCATCACCACCCAACTGATCGCGGCCATGATGACCAGAATCACGATCACTACCCAGCCGTCGAGCGTGACGTTGCGCAAAATGGTGGAGAAATAGGAATCGCCGCCGGATTCCTGCTGACCGTCTTCGCCGTAGACCAGCAAGGCACTCTCGGCCATTTGACCGCGCGCGGCGAAGCGCACCCAATCGGCGCTGCGCGCGGTGGCCGCGACGCCGAACTCGTCGAGTTGACCGATCAGACCGTGCGTAGCGTCGGCCGTGGTGGCGATTTGTCCGCTGGTCTGCCCACCAATCTGTCCACCAATCTGAATAGGCCCGTTCAGCGTCGGCGTCACCGCCGGCAGCGCACCGGCCGGCGCACCGTCGATATATAACGTCAGACCTTGATTGTTACCGACCAGCGCGACATGGTGCCATTGCGCCAGCGCGACAGGCGCCGATGCAGACACCTCCTGAACAACGCCGGTGGCATCGGTGTAACGCACGCGCGGCGTCGCGCCGACCACATGCACATCCAACGTGCCTTCGACACCCGACCAATCGAACAACAGCGCCTCGGTCTGTTCGGCATCGATCTTCAACCACGTCGACAGCGTGAAACCGGTTTCCGGTGTCGCCAACAAACCGCGTCCCGCCGGAATCGTCATACCGCCCGTGCCGTCGAGCGTCGCCGCCGCGCCGATCGGACCTTCGCCGATAACCGCCGTGCCGATCGTGGCATTGTTGCCATAGGCCGTGCTGTCCTGGCCCAGCGCCTGCGGATTGCCGAAGTTCAGCACCAACGCCTGCGGCGCATCGTAACCGCCGCCGGCATCCTCGGCCGCGACTGCTTCGGCATTGCCGTAATACATCCAGATCGTCTGCTTGGCCGCGCCACCCTGCACCATCGGCAGTTTCACCCAGATCAGCGCCATCTGGTTGACCGGATCGAAACGTTCGATGTGAAACTTCAGCGGCGTCTTATCGTCGCCATCGACGAAGCGCAGATCCTCGCCCTTGGGCATCAGATCGGCGAAGAAACCGAAATTGCCGGTATGCAAGCGCACCAGCACCTGTGCCTCGCTCACCGGCCCGGCGACATCGCCTGCAGCCGGCGCGGTATCGACGGTGATCTCCTTGCGGAAGGCCCAGTCCTCGTGCCACCACGCCTGGGACACGCCCGGCGCCAACATGAACAACCACACAAGTATGACGGATCGCATCGTTTTGACACTCATAGTGATGACCTTATATGGCCGCGCATTGTCGGCGTGTAATATTTCAGTGTTGTTACGAATCGGTTCAGGTTTTGTTGCAAGCCCTGACCGCTCATTCGCCGAAGCCAAGAATCTCCACGCTCAAGAAGCCCAGCGTCTCGTTGCCGCCCATACCGCCCTCGCCGCCGAGACTGCTCGCCGAGGCCTCGGCCATTTTGCTCACGCTCGATGACAGATTGCTGATGCCGGTGAGGCCGGCAGCGAGGCTGCTGGTATCGGCCACCGGCACACCGACGGAGATGCCGCCGACGTCGATGTTGTCCGCGCCGAGGATCGCCGTCGCGCCCAGCGTGATGTTGCCACCGCCGATGCCGGCGTCACCGGCGTTGACCACGCCGCGCGGCGCGAACAGATCGACGTCGCCGGGCGATACGCCGTCACTGCTGGCGAAAGCGCGGATGCCGCTGCCGGCGAGCGAACCCGAGATGACAAACGTGGCATTACCCTGGGCATCGAAGGTGACGATCGGTGGTGGCACCGACAGCGCGGTCTTGGAACCACGACCGGCATCGACATCGCCATTGGACGACCAAGCGATGATGTCGCCGCCGTCGCCGGCGAAGATGCGCGATTCCTCGACTTGGATATCGCTGTCGGCGAATACCCGCACAGCGCCCGTGCTCTGTGCGACCACGCCGAGTTGACTAGCGGGCTTCCCGTCGCCCAGCGAGGCCGGCGGCGTGGATAAACCCGCGTTGATACGTCCACCCGGCGCCAGCAGATTGATGTCGCCGCCGTTGGTGCTGCGCACGGTGCTCAACACCATACGGATATCGCCGGCATAGGCATCGCCCGGGAACAGTGTTTCGATGGCGGCGAAGCCCAAGGGATAGTCGTTCTCGCTGGTGCGGGCCTCGACGCGGCCGGACCACTTCAGCTCGTTGAACGCGGATTCGAGCACGAACTGACGTTGCAGGTTCTCGTCCAACGCGACGAAGCGCTGCATAGCTTCCGTATCCGACAGATCCGCCTGCGCGAAGTAGTCGCGCGCGAAACCGATCATGCGCGTCTGTACAGCGCTGACATCGTCGAAATAGCCGTCCGTGGCGGCATCGCCAGCGAAGGAACCGGCATACCGTTCCGGCAGACCGAGTTCATTCATAGTGTGCTGCTGGTCTTCCTCGCCCAGCCCACGATACACAGCCAACGCCGTTTCGGTGTCCGAAGGGAGGCTGCCGGTCACGGCCTCGATGGCTGCGCGGAACTGCGCGGCGAAGGTATCGGCGACGAAATACCGCGCATACGCGTTGATGAAATCTGCGATAGCCATCGCGTCGCCGACACCGGCCAGCACCGTGATATTGGCGCCGCGATCCGCTAACGCTGCATTGTAGAGATTACCGTAGGAGCGGATACCGTCCGAAGTACCGAGATTCACCTGCCGACCGGCGAATACATCGAGGCGCCCCGGCCCGTTGACCTCGATCTTGCGACCGCTGGTGGCCAATGACCCCTGTTCGGTGCGCGAGGTCGAATAGGTCAGATCGCGACCGGCCATCAGGCTGCTCACGTCCTGGTCGCTGACGTGTTGAATCTCCAGACGCAAATCCTTGAGGTCTTGCCCGGCCACGAAACGTACGGCCTTGGCCGACTTGAACCAGATCACGCCGTCCTGGAGATCGCTGTCGTCCATGGCGAGATCGCCAGTCCGCGCCACCACATGCGCCGGTGCGCGGTCAGCCAGACCGTCGGGCTGATTTTCCAAAGCATGCACCGGCACTACCGCATGTTCATTGCTGAGGAACGAAAGCATGGTTGCGTTGATGTTGGTAACCGGATCTGTCACGGACGGCAGGTCACTCGGAGCAACATCGGACAAGATGAATTGCAGGCCCACACCGAAATTCACGTTCCCGTCCGCAAGCACTTCCAAATTGCCTTTCGGCGCGGGATACAACCAGAGATGCGAACCCGTGAACGTCACATCGCCGCCCAGCGCATGCGCGGACAGGTTCGGCGCGTACACGCCCAGCATTTCGCGGATGCCGTTGCCGTTCCAGTTCACCGTCCCTGTAGTTACGCCAGCGAGACTCGCATAGTCGTTATTGAAGCGGATGTCGCCCGCTGTCGAATTCAGACTGACCGCGCTGTCCGATGCATAGGTGAAGAAATACGAGGTCGTGGTGAAACCGCCGTTGGCCGAAGCCTGAGGCATAATGGTCGGATTGATCACACTTTCGATGCTCACATCGCCACGTGCGCGCACGTCCAGAGCGCCGTCGCCCAACGCCAGCACGGTGTGCAATGGGAAGGACAAGCCACCGCCTGCGCGACTGCGGTTGGAATTCACATCGCCATCCGCCTCTATCCGACCGGCACCCTTGCCGACAAAATACAGGCCACTGGCGATATCGCGCCCGGCCTCGACCGCGAGATCGCCGCCGCCAACGATGTCGACGACGCTCTGCGTCGGCGCGGTACCACCGATCTGTTTACCGATGCTCGGGATCGCCACCGAAAGATTGTCGATGTCGCGGCCGGCGTCGACCCGCACATCGCCACCGCCCAGGGCGCCGATGCCTTGCTGGAAACGTTCGTAGGCCACGGTCCAACCCGTGGCGCTGGCACCGCTGCCCTCCGGACGGCCGGCGCGGAACAGCCAATGCGTGACCAGTTGATTACCCTCGACGCCACGCGCATCGCGACCAGCGCGCACACGCACGTCGCCGCCGTTGTCGGGATATTCGCGCGTTGCGCCCAGTGCCGAGAGTTTGATGCCGCCGCTGGCTTCGCCCGCGGTGTATACCACCGAGGCGGCATTGCCGAGGATGAAATCCTGCGCGGCGGCGATATCAATGTCGCCGGTGCCGGTGCGCACCACACGCGTCTGCGGCGCGATTGCACTGTAGGTGCCGTTGGCCAGCTTGAAATCGCCGCCATTGGGCAGATCGTCCAGCGCGTGCACGGCGAGCACATCGGCACTGGCCTGATCCGCGCCGGCTACCAAACGGTAGCTCCAGGAAGCGCCCGGCAGGACCACCGACGTGGACGATGTCGTCGTCGTGGCCGAGGCGAAACCATCGCTCAAGGCACCCGTGCTGCTCCGCGTCGTCGACGTGGCCGGATTGCCGATGTTGAGATCGCCGCCAGCGCGCAACGTGAGTACGCCGGGTTGATCGTTGAAGCGCCAAGCGTTCAGATTCCAATCGGCGCTGAGGCGCAGATCGCCGGGACTCCGAATCTCGATGCCGGGACGGATCACGAATTCCGCATCGCCAGCCGCGGTCGTTGCGCCGGTCGCGGCGGTCACGAAACTACTGGCCTGGGTATACCACGTCGAGGTCGTCGCCACCTGCGCCGTGCTGATATCGCCGTCGGCCTCGGTGTACACCTGATGGCCTTCCAGCAACTTCTGCGCGGCGCCGAGGATGGTGGCGGCGAGCTGCAACTGATCGTTGGCCGTGCTCGCATCCAACACCGACAACACCGCGCTGCGCGGCAGACGCAGATGCACTTCGCCGTTGTGGCCCTGCGCGCCGCCGCGCACGTCGATCACGCTGCCGGTGTCGAGGAACACACCGCCGTTCTGGCTGCGCAGATCGACGCGGCCGCCGTCGCCGGATGTCACATTCGCCGAGGCATCGAGGCGGGCGGTCGTCGCGATGTTCAGGTTTTGATCGGCGTTGAGTTGAATACGGCCGCCGTCGTTGCCAGACGCATCCAGCGAGCCGGCCACGTCGATCGCACCGGTATCCGCCGTGATCTGGATGTCCTGCGCGGTGACGGTATCGGTCGCGGCGATGACGATGTCGCCGCTGCGTTGACGCAGCTCGCGCTGAGCGTCGAATCCGGCGCTGTTGAGTACCGTATTCAACGCGGAGACGTTGCCGAGATCGTCTGCATCCAGACGCGCTTCGCCACCGCGACCGCCCTGCCCGGCTTGCGCATTCAGCGCGCCGCCCACGTTCAGCGCGCCGTGCGCGGCAGAGGCCGTGAGCCGGCCGGCGTCACCGCCGCCGGTTGCGCCGGAGGAGAGGTCGATGTCACCGTTCAGCGTCACATCGCCGTGCGCGGAACTCACCGCGAGTTTACCGGCACCGGCATACACCGGCGTGCCGTCGAACTCGACGCGCCGGCCGGACAGATCGAGTGTGGAACCGGCGCGCAAGATCACGCCGTCGGTCGCAGCGTCGCCGCGCGCTTCCAGGTTCAGCAGGCCCGCGTTAAGTTCGATGCTGCCGTCGTGATCGATGCGCGAACCGATGACATTCATGCGCGCGCCGAGATCAGCCAGCTGCAGATCGGTCGGCCGCGTGCCCGGTTGAGTGATAGTGATTGTGCGATACACGGCGTTGGCGTCGAGCGCCTCGATGGTCGTGTCCGCGCCCTTGGTTGCGGTGATGCGCGGCGCATGCAGCGTCAGGTCGCCGGCAACGCGTAGCGTGCCCGTGCCATCGCCGACGATTTCGCGCCCGGCACTGAGATCGACCTGCTCGAAACCGCCGATGTGGAATGTGCCCTCGCCCAGGACCACGCGTTCGTCGGCATTCAACGCGAGCGTGCCGTCGCCGGTCTGAACGGCTGGGGCGTTCGCATCCGTCACGCCCTCGGCATTACTCAGCGCAATATCGCCGCGTGCGTGAATCCACGCCGTCTGGCCGTTGTTGGCGTAACCGTGGATGCCGCCGGCGGCGATGTGCAGATCGTTGACGTTGACGTTCACCGCGCCGTGGATATCCACGCTGGTGCGGCTGGTCAGCACCAGTTCGTCGACTTGCGCCTGATCGAGATCGGTGTTGCCGAGCACCAGACCTTCGTTCACCGCACCCGCCTCGCCCAAACTTATGCGGTAGGCGCCGAGGTTCAGCGAGCCGCCGTCCATGACAAGATCGCCTTGCGACTGGGCGTCGCGGGTCGCGTCCAGCACGGCGGATTGCGCGGCGTTCAACTGCGCGCCGGCGCCGATGAACAGATCGCCTTGTGCGCCGGTCGCGCTATCGCCGCGGTCGACGAACACTTGTTCGTCCGCCGACAGGCGCAACAGCGCACCATCGCCATCGGCACGCAAAACGGTATCGCCGGTCTGCGCCTGGCCAGACGCAGTGAGCTGCGCACCGCCGTCGATCTGGATACGCTCGCGCGCGGCGATCACCAAATCCGGCACGGTGAGGTCGACGTCGCCGTTCACGCGCACTTCGCGGGCGCGCACATCCAGCGCGGTCTCTTCGCTGCCGCGAGTGCGCAACGCGCCAAGCAGCAGGCTTTCCGCGCCGAAGCTGCCGAGCTGGCGCGCATCGATCTGCACGAAGCCGGCCGGCAGCGTCGCGCCGCCTGCGGCCCCCGCAGTATCGGTGACCGCCAACTGATCCGCGACAATGTCCACCGCCGAGCCACGTGCGCCGGTCGCCGCCGCAGCGCGCAGGCTGCCTTCGAGCAGCAAACTGTTGCGTGGGGCGATGGCCAGGCTGCCGGCATCGCCTGGCAGACGCGGCGTGGCCGTTTCGTTGCGTTCCGCCGCCGCGGGGAAAAAGTCGCTCGCGCGGACCGTGTCATAGCGCGCGAACTGCGCGAGATCGCTGCCGGGGCGCAGCGCGAAACCCGAGCTACGACTGTCGTGAATATCCGTGCCCGCCACGCGGCGATAACCGGAGACAATCGTCGTGCCGTTCTGCTGGGCGATCGTCTGACCGATCGGCAGATCGCGATAACCGTCGGCCGCTTGCACCAGATACGCACCGGGCAACAAGGCATAACGCGCCGGCAGCAAGGTATAGGTGCCTTCGGCGACACCGTCGCTGCCCGACAGATAGACGCTGTCGCCGGCCTGCAACGTGGAATTCGTCATCTCCTGCGCGTCGTGCGGCGCATAGGTCAGATCGCTGCCGGGCAGGATCGCGAACAGCGTCGGACTCACGCTCGGATCGAGCACATCGATCGTGCCGTCGACACCGGGCACGAATTCATAGGCGAGCAGATCGCCGCCGCCGGAGACATCGACGACCGCGCCGTCGCGCACGTCGATGTCGGCGCCGTCGAGGTTCACGCGTTTCTGCGGCAGCGCCTCGGAACCATTTCCGGTGAACACGCGGAAGCGCGCCTCTTGCAGCGCATACACCCAATCCTCGCCCGCCTCCAGACGGCCGAACGGAACGATCTGGCCATCGGCGGAGGTCGAGGTGAGACTGCCGTCGCCCAGCACCAGCGATTCATCGGCGACCAGGTCCAGGCTGCCGATGGGCGCCTTCAGCGTACCGTTCTGCACGATAGTGTCGGCGTGCAGATGCAAGGTGCCGCCGGCGGACAACACCGGTGCGGTGTCACCGTTGCCCGGCAGGATGCTCAAGGTACCGTCGTCGTCGGTGACTTCGAGCGTGAAATCGCTCAGCGTGGTCGGATACACCTGATCGGCGCGCAGATTCAGATCGCCGTCGCTGGCCAGCGAGCCGCTCAGCTCTCGGTTGTTTTCCTTTTGCACACCGCGCAGACGGATGTCGCCGCGGCTGTCGAGCGTCGTAGTCGCAGTCTGCTGGATACGGCTGTGGCCAATGACATCGATGTGATCCGCCACGATGTTCAGATGTCCATCGCCGGCGGTAGTGGCGGCCACGTCCTGCGTAACGCGATCCGTGGAACCCAGCGCGACATAGGCCGCTGCCAGCTCGGCGTTGCCCGGACTCGCCAGCGCCGCCGCGTCGATGCGGATATCGCGCTTGAGATGCAGGCGCACGCCGTCGTCGAGGCGCACCGTGCCCGTCGCAAGAAGAGTGCTGTTGTTCTGGTCGAGCAGAGTGCGCGCGACCAGCTCCATGCGATCGAAACCGCCCTCGACGATACGCGCTGCGGCGATGCGGCCCTGACCGTTGAGCGCGGCGTAGTCGGCCGCGGCCTCGGGGGTCAGCGTATCGGGAATTTGCGCGGCCGTGCCGTTTGCGACCTGAAGCGTGCGCGGCGCGTCGGGGAAATTGAAACTGTCGCTGCCGTCGTTGCGGTTCTTGTTGGAACCGTCCAGCGCGAGACTCAGTTGGCCGCCCGCCGCGCCAACGCCACCGGCGTGCGCGTGGAGTTCGCCGTCGAGCAGCAGACCTTCCGCGGCGCTGACAGTGATGTTGCCGGCATCGCCGGCCACCGTGCGCGTGACGAAGCCCTGATTGCCGTTAGGCAGATCCAATTCCGCCGCGGTGCCCGAGACATCCAGGCTAGAACCTGCCTCAGTCACGACATAGCCACGCTGAGCATCGATGCGGATGTCACCGCCGGCGTACACATCGCCTTCGCGTTGTCCCAACGCATTCGGCTGCACCTGCGCCACGCCGCGCGCGTTCAACTCGGCGCTCTCGTCCAACCAGATCGTCTGATTGGCGATATAGCCATTCAACGGCAGCGTATTGTTCAGACTCAGCTCGATACTGCCCGCGGGCGCATCGATGCGACCGGCGATGAGCATGCGGGTATTGCTGGCGAGACTGACCGACGAAAGCGGATTGAGCAGGATGCGTGCGCCGGCCTGCATATTGAGCATACCGGCCTGGGCGAAATTGGCGTCGCTGAAACCGTTGGCATCCTTGGCCGAGACCGACAGACTCAGACTGGCCGGCGTGCGCAACACGTCGGGCAACAGCTCGCAGCGCGTGAACAGCGCAAGATCGGCGCCGGTCGGTTGCAGCGCGAAACCGGGGTTGAGCAGCCAGCTTTGCGCCAGCGGTCGGATCAATGCGTCGCGCGCGACGGTCAGGCTGTTCAGATTGGATTTAAGTGCGTAGTCGTTGAAACCGCCGCGTTGGAAGAAACCGTTGTCGACGCGCAGACCGGTCGTGTCGGCGCAACCCGCCGCGCCGCCGATGCAGAGACTGTTGGCGTCGACGCTCAAACTGCCGCCGCGACCCAGCGCATAACCGGCCAGCGTACCGCCGCTGACCAGTTCGACGGGCGCATAACCCGTGACGACAGTGCTCGCCGCACTGAGTGCAATCGCACCGGCATCGCCGGCGTGTAATTCGCCGGCAGCATCCAGCCAGCCGCCGCCGGAGATATCGATAAGACTGCCCTGCGCGAGGAACACGCCCGTACCGCCCAGACTGGCGATGTTCACGCTGCCGCCGCCGGTGAAGATCGGGCCTAGCAGTGGATTGAATAAGGGGTTGTCGTTGGTCCAGGTGCCGCGCGTGTCGAGACGGCTGTGCGCGCCCACATCGATACGCGCCAGACTCGCATCGCCGTTGATCGGCACCGCCTTCAGGGCGATGTCGCCGGACGGGATCACGATATCGCCCTGCACATCGACCTGCGCGGCGGTCAGGCTCAACGCACCGCCGGCCGGCACGATCAGATCGACGTCTTCCGGGAGCAGGATGCGGCCGTTGCTGTAGATACGGCCCCGGTGCATAGCCTCTTCGCCGAACAGGTCCGGCGACAGTGCGATGCTCTCGAAACTGTCCGGCAAGGCATCGCCGTAGATATTGAATGTCTCGTCGCGCAACAGGGCGGACAAGCGTTTGACCGGCGTGAAGCTCACATCCGGGCTGCGCAGATCGAGGTTCAGTGCATTCAAGTCGCTGGGCACCTGACCCAAAATGAATTCGCCACCCTGCGGGGCACTGCGGCGCTGGCGCGGCCCGACAATCACACCGCCCTGCAACGCGCCTTCGAGCGCGCCGCGCGAGGCGATCACATTCACCGTGCCCGCATCGTAACCGTGCGCATAGCCTGGCTCGCGGCGGTTAGGCACGATCTCCCACACGCGGCGCACGCCCCACTTCGCGTAATCCTTGGTATAGGTGTTAATGATCCGATCGTAATGCAGCGTCTCCGGCGCCTCGGCGATGTCGTAGACGCGCCCGTTCGAGACCAGCTTGGTGGTGGAGACACCATCGTCCTGGTATTGAACGCTGCCGCCGGAGACATCGATGCTCGAACCCTGCTCGACCAGCACATCGCCCTGCGAACCGAGCTGCACGCTGCCGCCCTCGACACTGCGCTCGCCGACGGTCTTCTTGATCGCGGCCACATCGCCGCTCACATCGGCCAGCGGTGTGCCGACCCAGCTGCTGCCGTCCTCGCGTGTGCCGGTGTCGCGGATATCGACCTTGATCCTGGCGTTGCGCAGAATACCGTCGCGTTGATACGGACTGTTCTGCAATTGCGCGCCGCGCAGTTCGACCTCGATGATGTTGGCGCTGACCGGCATGGCGATATGCGCACCGGAGACATCGATGCGCGCGCCTTCGGCAATGCGGATACGACTGCCGTTGGAAGACGTGTTGGCAAGGCCATCGGGCACGTCGTTGCCCTCGGCGTTGGCGCTGATCTCCACGGTGCCGGACTTCGCATCGATGCGCGCATTGCGCTCCAGATGCACGCTGTGCCCGGCAAGCGTGACGTTCGACTGCGGCTGCGCCTCTGCATCGACAGCCGTTGCGGTGCTGTCCAATTCCAGCTTGACTTCGGTGGTGCTGCCCACACCCAATTGCACGCGCCCGCCGCGCACCGGATCGGTAGCGCCGGTACTGCGATCCTGCGCGACCAGGCGGATCGTACCGTTGCGGCTCACCGTGGTGGTCGCTGATACGCGGCCGTTCTGGTTCACGGCCAAACCAACCATGGACACATTGCCGCGCAAGGCCTCGATCACACCGCGATTGCTCGCGGTGCCGCTCGGCAAGGTCGGCGACTCGCCGCGCAGGAAGGCCTGCAAGGCCTCGGGTGTGACACCACCGACATCGACCTCGACCAGCAACTGGCCGACGAGTTCGGGATGCGCGGCATCGTTCAGCTCGACGCTGCTGAGATAGATTTTCTGACCCGCCGCCAGCACAGTCTGACCGTCCGGCGTCTGGATCAAACCGTTGTTGGCGATCTCCGGCGCGAACACCAACACGCGGCCGCCATCGGCGCGCAGGACGGCGCCATTCTGGATAGCCACGGCGCCGCTGTCGGTACCCTCGAAGGCCGGATTTCCCGCGTTGCCGGCATTCGGCGCGAGAATGCCGTCGTCGATGGCCTCCTGGGTCATGTCCAGGGTCGACGCAACCAAGGTGTGCACATTCACCTGCGCACCGCGCCCGAACAGAATGCCGTTGGTGTTGATGAGATACACCTGACCGTTGGCGTTGAGGTTGCCGAAGATGCGGCTGGGATCGGTGCCGATGATTTTATTGATGGCCACCGCGTCCTTGCCCGGCTGACGGAAAGTAACGGTGTTGCCGGCGCCGATATTGAACGAATCCCAGTTCAACACCACTTTGTCGTCGCGCTGATTGATTCGCAGATTGCGGTCTGAAAATGTAGCGGTGGTCGTGCCCAGGCGAAACACATTGGGATTGGCCTGGCGCACCCAGGCCGCGGCGGGATCGGGCAACGCCGCGTACAGACCGCCCGGCAGCGCGCCGAGGCTCAGACCACCGGCCAGCGCGATGTGAATGGCCGCATTCAGTGGACGCAGACGCGCGGTCTGCTGGACGTGGGTAAGCTTGGCGTTCTTATTGTGTCGTTGAGTAACCATTGCCGCGTCTCCTCATCAAAATTCGTAGGCCAGGCGGAAATGCACCCGCTCTTCACCCGCTTCGATATCGCCGTTGGCGTGGAACGGCCAGGCGAGATCCAGACTACCGGTCAAATGTGACCACGCGTCGAAGCGCAGGCCGGCACCGGCGCTGGACAACACATAACGGGCGGTTTGCCCGGCCAAGGGCTCGCGTACACGCAGGCTGGCACCGTCGACAAAGGCCAACGCGGTCAACTCGCCCGGCCAGGTCCAGCCTTCGCGAATCAGATTGGCTGTTTGCAGTTCGACCGTGCCGGAGATACCGTCGTCACCCAGTGCCTGGGACTCGCGATAACCGCGCACACTGTCCGCGCCACCGGCCGAATATTGTTCGTTGCTGATGAGCGGCGAATCGGCGAGTTGTCCCTCGATGCGTCCGCGCAGATGGAAACCGCGCGACAAGACCTGGGTATGTTCCAGATCGGCGTTCAGGTGCATGAAGTTGTTGCGCGCCAGGAAGCGCTTGTCCTCGAACTCCTGCTGATCGTTGCCCACGCCGCGCAGCGAGAACGTCGTGCCCACGCCGAGGCGCGTCGTGTGGCTGGCCGCGCTGCGGCGCATGGCCTCGTAACGCAGGCTGAACGGCAGATAGCTGATCGGCGTATTCAAGGTGTCTGAACCTTGCAGGGTCAGACTCTCGTTGAAATCCTTGTAGTCGGCGCCGAGTGTCAGGCTGTGGAAAAAATCCGCCTGGGCAGCGAACGGAAATACCGCGCGCACACCATAAATGTTGCCGTCGCCGATCACCGCGAGATCGCTGACGGTCGCCACATCGCTGGACGATTTCACCGCGTAGAACGCCAATTTG
This sequence comes from Gammaproteobacteria bacterium, assembly GCA_016218375.1. Taxonomy (GTDB): domain Bacteria; phylum Pseudomonadota; class Gammaproteobacteria; order Thiohalobacterales; family Thiohalobacteraceae; genus JAHJQQ01. The sequence goes on along the minus strand of JACREG010000143.1, from coordinate 5,946 downwards.
CTGTTGGCATCGAGGAACGGCATGACATAGGTGCCGGCGAACACCTGCACCTCGTCGGTGTTTTCCGGCGCGGTCTGATACTGCGCCGAGACGCTGTGAAATTTCTGCCACAGATTGTCGTAGCGCAGCGAACCCATCGTGCGCGTCGTGGTGGTATCGGCCGTGTTGCGGTTGTTGATTTCCAAAGAACCGTGCAAGGGCACGCGATCCTTGACCTTCAGTTCGACTTCCACCGTGCCCGGGGTCTTGCCGGCGCGCAGCACCGGTGCCACGCTGCGGTCGGGACTGGCGCGGTTGATCTGTTCCAGTTCGGCCTGCACGTTTTCCATTTTCGGGATGCCGCCGGCGGCAAGCGACGGCACCTCCGCGGTAATCTTGCCCAGCGAGTAATAGCGCGATCCGCTGATGCGCAAACGTTCGATTCTGCCTTCCGTGACCTGGAGGCGGACTACACCGCCCTGCACATCCTGTTCGGGAATGTCGACGAACACCGTGGGATAGCCGGCGTCGCGATAGGCCTGTTCCAGCGCCTGCCGCGCCTGCTCCACAGCGTCGATGCCTTTCTGTTCGCCGAGATGCTGGTAGACGATGCGTTCGATGAGCGTGCGTTCGAGCAGTGTATTGCCGGAAACGGTGTATTCCAGGATGTCGAAGTGCGGTGACTGTTGAGCAGGCTCCGGTGCAGCATTTACAGGGCTGCCGAGCATGGCCAAGAGAATCGCCAAACATCTTGTCGTGTGGCTACGCGTTGTCAAACCGCTGTCTCCGTTGTGCATTGCGTGTGTGATACATCGTTCAAATATAAAAACCGGCCCCTTCGGATGAAGGAGCCGATTCAGACGGCATGCTCGGGCGGCGTTGCACCGCCCGAGCATGCCCATACTTCAGGAACTGCTTAGAACGCCGTGGAGCCGTCGACCGGGAAATAGGTCACCGGCGGCTGACAGTTGTTGGGCGCACCCTGCGGCGAACGCGTGCTGGTCAACACCGGATTGGCGCGGACATCGCTCGCGGTCAGCGGAGTACCGGCGACCGGCGTGGTCGGCATGTGGCCGTTGGTGATCAGCGCCATCACGCCCGCATCGCCCCAGGAATGGATGAAGCCGTTGTTCAGGGCACGGATGATGCTCGGCGAGCCGGCGTTGACTTTGATGTCGTTCATCAGCGTCAGCTTCAGACCGGACAGGGCATTGCCGGAAGTCGAGTTGCGCCACTGAATGGACTGCTCGGTGAAAAAGTCGTACTTGCCGTTGGCGACGTTCAACAGGGTCGGGGCATGGCCATTCATCTTGATGAAGCGCCACACGTTGCCGTCGTTGACACCGGCCACGGCGTTGGTCTCGACGTTCTCGGTGGAGAACAGACCCACCGCCCAGCGGTTGTTCTGGTCATGGGTGTTCAGGCAACTGATCACGTTACCGGTGCCGGAGCCTTCGTTGACCGTACCGGCGCCGACCACACCACCGTCGTTGCCAGATAGCATGCCGGCGACGCCCGCCACGCAACGTTGACGCAGCATGTGGACTTCGAACGAGGCCTGGGTGCCGGACGTCGACACGCGACGGCACAGATAGACCTGCGTATCGGACGGCGCGGTGGTTACAGCGCTGGGCAGATCGGTGCCGTTGCTGCTGACGATCTGCGACCAGTCGGCGATGCCGCCGTTGTAGATGGAAGACAACTGAGCGTAGGTGAGACTCGGCATGTTGGCCTCGTCCTCGGCGCCGACGGTCAGGCCTTGAACTTCCTGCAATGCATTGCGCAGAGCCTCGGTGACGGGAATACCGAACACCACGGCGTTCTGGCTGCTCACGTCCAGATTGGCGATTTCCGTCGCGCTGGCACCGACCAGGGCCGGCTCGACATCGGAGATACCGGCATCGGGCACGGCGTTACGGGTACCGACGCTACCGCAGTTGTTGTTGTTGGTGTAACCGGCGAAGGTCACGCCGGCGACGGTCTCGGCCGCAACCGAAGTGGCCGCGGAACAGGTGATGGTGCCGGCCTTGACGGCATTCATGTCGATAAAGGCCAGATTGGTCTGGTTGGCCACCGGCTGCACGCCATTGCCGGAACCGCCGACGGAGGTCTTGTGGATCGCGACCTTCTGACCGGCAACGGGGAAACCGGCCACGCCGGCATTGCTGATGCGGCAGAACAACACGCGCTGGTTGGTGGTGCGGAAGATGTCCAGCGTGCCGACATCGCAGGCGTTACGGAACAGACGCTCCAGGGCGTTGTCCTGAGCGGACGCGCCACCGACAAACACGTCGAGCGTGTCGCCGGGAGTGGAGTTGTACTGCGAAGCGGGCAGCGCGAAGGCGGTGCTGGCGACGAGACCGGTCAGGGCCGCAGTCACGGCGGCGGAGATTTTGTTCAGGTTCATTGCGAGACTCCTAGATGGCTCAAAGAATGGGTTCAGAGAATGTGCTTAACTGACCACGCGGCGACGCGCCACACTGGCCAGACCGGCCAAGCCCGTGCCGAACAACCAAGCCGCGGCCGGAACCGGTACTGTCGAAACCGGCGCACTGGCGATGCTGTAGGTCACCGAGCCGTTGGCGGCCAGCATCCAGGTGCCCAGACCATAGGCGTTCTCATAACGAACTTTGGTTGACTGCACAAAACCGCTGGTGCTGCTCGGCGTGAAGGAATAGAAACCCAGCGACTGACCCAAGGTACCGGCGTTGTTCCAACCGGTCAGGTTCTGACCCCAGAACGTGCCCCAGCTCGTGTCACCGGCATATTGCAGATCGCCGGCGTCGAGGGAATAGCAGGAGGTATTGGTGGTGCAGTTGTTCGTATCCACGCCCGGCACGTTAGGCTGGGTGTTGGCGTTGGCGAAGAACGTGTTCCAGTAATTGGCCGAATTGGCAACGCCCGTGTTGGTCACCGAGAAACTGGATGCAAGGGCGCCCAACGCACCGGTACCGATGATCTGACGGCCCGTGATCGAACCTGAACCGGTCGAATCGGCGGCGGTGATGTTCCAGTAGATATCGCTCGCCGTGTTGTTGCCGAACAGGCTGGCGAACAGCGGATCGGCCGCGAAGTTCAGGGTCAGGCCGGCGTCCGGCGTAATCATGGCGGGCGTGATGTCGGCGAGGTTGAGGCCGAGGTCGCGGATATAGGATTCCTGCGCCACGTTGTCCCACACGGACAGAACCAGCGAGCTGCTGCCGGTGTTGGCCATGTCGATGGCGGCGTTTGCAGTACCGGCGGCAGCGATGGCGATCGCGGCGACCAGGGTTTTCATCTTCATCATGTCGTGACTCCTCAAAAGTTTTTTAAGATAGTTCCGTGGTTGTTTCCGCAATCGCCGCATGCTGCGCACGCCCGACTGCGTTCTTTCGCTACAACGACTACTGAAAAACGTGGGCAGCGTTCCGCGCACGGCCGCGCCCTTGGCTTCTGCCCTTCCCCTGCACGGCAGCGCCCAATAAAAAAGCCGGGTTGCCCCTGACCTGTTCAGTGGCAACCCGGCCGTCTCATGAGACCCGTTGGCTTTCCGACCCCGACTCGCGACGGGTGTGGCTGTAGCACTGCCGAGCGAACCTGCGTACGACTCGCGCGAACCGATCTGTCCGTGGATCTGCGCGTGCATCCGCTCTCGCTCTGTCAGCGGACGGACGACAGTCTCGCCGCCGTTTGTGACACCTGGATGAAGCGTCGGTGAATCTTTTGTGCGGCGGCGATACAGACACGCCCGCTTCGATGTGCGACGCAGTCTGCCGAGACAGTGTTACAGCGACATGACATGTGCGTATCCACAACGCACCTGCGGGATGGGCACGCCTTAAGCGTTTGCCCGAGGGGATGTTTACGTTTTGTATGACACGCGATGGCGGCGCAAGGGTTGCCGTATCAGTGCGGAATACGACTGCGATGCACGCATCACAAGGTGTGGATGGAAATCACCAGAGCAACCGTATCCAGGGCGTTGTGACGGGCCAGGAGAATATTCCAGGGTTTCAGCAGCTCCGTTCCACCCAACGGGTTTTCAACACCGGACGGGGTCAAACGCGCCACTTGGACTTCATTGAAGGTCAGCCAGGACAACAGATCGCCGCGCTGCGTTCGGGGCCGGATATCGCTGCGAAGACTGTCCAGCACCAGCCATTCCCGGGATGCATCCGCGTCTACATCCGGACGGTACCAGAGCACCACATGCGGCTCGATGCGTTGGCGTTGAATATCGAGAACACGCGCATAGACCAAGCGCAGACGCTCCGCGGGCACGCCGAGTTCGCGCAGGGAAAAATATTTCGCGGCGGCCAGATCCTCGCAATCGCCACCGCCGACGCGCATAACCTCGTCGGGCGCGGCCCAGTAATCCTCCTGCCCCCACAGACGCCGATCCGGAATCCGCGCCAGGCGATTGAAGAATTCATTTACTTGCTCGACGTGCTGGAATTCGTTCGCGACGACCGCTGGCGCCGATAACGCGTGCGGCTGTTCGAACAGCGCAGGCGCAGCGCGCGCCAGCATGGGCATGCAACCCAATATGCTCCAGCAACACATTACCGCCAGCGCTCGCGCAGTTGTCGTCCTTTGAGTCATTGCCATCCCTCCCATAAGGGATAGCGTCCGCGCCTGACGCGTTCTGAACTATATTCATCGTATTCATTTGCAGCACGGTCACCCGACGGATTTGTGACGAACGCTCTGACGTTCGTCAGAAATCTGTATCCGAACAGTCATATTTCTGCCACACCCTCTTGGCACAGTGCGCGCACCCAATCCAACCCGGGAGAGCGTTCGACATGAGCAAGACCACCTGTATCTCCGTACGTCTGCGTGGCAGCGATATCGACAAGATCAAGTCCATCGCGCGTCGGCTCGATGTCAGCGATTCGGAAATCTTCCGTTTTGGAATTCGTCTGGCGATGTCGCGCTTGCTGCCGCTGCTCGACGACAAGGCCTGCGGTTTTCGCGTACTGCCGGTGTTTGTCGAGAACGATGCCGAACTGGTCCGGCATTTCGATATGGACGCCACGCATCTGGAACGCGTCATCAACAGTCAGTGCGTGGACGACAACTGCCGCGTCGATCAGACCGATCTCAACCTGCTCACGCTGCACGGACTGCCTTCGGATTATCTGCGCCTGCGCCTGCAGGAGCTGATCGGCGAATCGCTGGAAGGACAAGCCGTCTGGAAGGCGCTGCGCGGTTATCTCTACCGCAAATACGGGCGCGGCATCGATAGCGTAGAAAACACCCCCCTCGACGAGGCTCATGGTTCGGCGACGCCGAAACTGTTGCGCCAGTCCTGACCACCCCAAAAACACAACGCAACAAGGAGCGTATAACCATGAAACACTCGAAGATCCTTTATACCGCCGCAGTGTGCGGCAGCCTCATGCTCGGCACCGATGCCATCCTGGCCAACAGCGTCGAGACGCCTCCCGACAGCTTCGTGCTGGACGAGACGTACGGCTACTCGCTGAACGAGATGTTCACGGGCGATTTTTATGTACTGAAAACATTCGAGGTCACACAAGCGGGAACGTATGTATTCACAATTGCCGACACTGGCTTGCCAACTACCCTGCTGGCGACCACCGGAGACGATCCCGGATTATCGTCCTTGGAAAAACTTGCGGCACGCGTGAGCACTCCAGACGAAAAACTCGCCACGCTGAACGGCAACGACAGCGCGCAATTCGAGATGCAACCAGGCACGTATTATCTGAGCCTCTTCGCCCAGAGCGCCTCGACCGGGAAAAATGGCGGATTCAGCCTGACACTGTCTCAGAACGGTATCGCTGAAGTGCCGGCACCCGCCGCCGCGTGGTTATTCGGTTCCGGCCTGTTGGGCCTGTTGGGTACTGTGCGTCGCAGGCTCTAGCATCGGATGTTTTTTCCGCCCATCCTTATGTGGCGTGCTGGGCTGCCGGCGGGTCGATCCCTTTCGCCTCCGAGCTGCGCTAGTCGGCTTCAGGGATC